>DITF01000193.1 GCA_002422125.1 bacterium UBP17_UBA6191 | reverse complement strand
ACTTTTCTCCACTTGGAATTACTCCCGAGTCGCGACAAAAACGACCAGTTAAGGATCCTGTGTTTGGCTTTGGTGATATTAATGGTACAAGACCTGATCCAAACGCCGTGTCCAAACCTGTACCGGTTCCAGAGCCGGTTTCCAGTCCACCTTCCGAAGTCCAATCCGCATCTGAAGAAGGAACTTCAGGGGACGATTCCGAGGCGAACACTGAGACACCGGTGCGAAGAAGAAAAGTTGGTTTTTTTGAGGAACCTATGTCCCCCAACCAGTTTTTGCCTGCTCCCAAGGCTGTAGCTCCAGCCCAAAAGGTTGCCAATACAGGGTCCAACCGAAGTTTTGAATTTACGATGTCGCCTCAGGCCACAAACCGGGAACCAGTGCAGGGTTCGGGAAACTGGGTAGATGATTTTCTGGAAAGAGATTTAACCAGAATTGTGGTGTCACAACTCAGTGAATCAGACGATGAGATCTTTGCGATGGCTAAGCAGGAAACAGTAGTGCCACAGCCAAAAGTACCGGTTGAGGTACCAGTGGTTACGCCTGCAAAGGTTCAGAATCAGGCTATAGTGTCAAGTTCGCCTGTAGTTATAGAAAAGCCAAAACGAGCTATTGTTATGAGTTCTCCAGATCCCAAGACACAGAAAATTTTTAATGATTTGAACAATAATCAGAATCTAACTACTGCTCGTGCCATGGCAATGGACATGCCGGCCACAAGCAATGTGGAACAGCCCTTGGAGGCTAGGCCGGTTTCTGTGGCTCGTGAACCTAGGGCTGTGCCCGCGGAATCAGAGTTTGAGGCCTTTTTGGCCGATATGTTCAGCCCATCTGAGGCAAGCAAGACCGTTAGTCAGGCTTCTTCCGTGGCTCAAACCGCAGTAAGCACTTCCGTAAAACATCCGTCATTGACGGCTAGTGCCGAAAGAGATTTTTTACAGTTTTTAGGTGGGTTTTAATTAAAGTTCAAACCGGCTGCTTTGGGTATACAAAGCGGCCAGTTCAAATAGCATGTTGTCCCCGTTTCTAAATTCAGGGGGAATGTCCTCGCTAACTTCCTTGGGAAGCGGAAATCCGACTTTCCAAACCTGCATGCGAATGAGGTAGGTCACTCGGCTGGTAGTACTTAAATTTTCTATTTTAGTAATTTTGGAGAAGGTGCGAAAATGGGCGTTATTGTATTCCAGATCCATACTCGTGGCATTGGGAGATAAAAGCGAGCGGTCACGAATCCCAGGGGCTACCAGGGTAAGTTCTGGAGGGTAGGCTGTGAAGTTGGCAGGAGAGATTCGGTCGATAAACTGATGTTGGTTCAAGAATAAATCCATCTGGTTTCGGCCAACTGTGATTGCACTTACCTGATCCTGTTGCATTAAAAGTAGTTCCACTAGATTGGCCAAAGCACCAATAAGAGGAAAAACCCCAATGGCAATTACCGTAATGGTAATGAGTAGTTCAATCAGGGTAACACCTTTTTTAAATGCCCTAATCATTCCCAATTCAGCCCCATTTGCCGACCAGAAACGAATCGAACTGGTTCACGAAAAACCTGTTGTGTCTCCAAATCATCGTTTACAAACTCAATACTTCCTGAAGCAATGATGGCCTTTTCAATGGAATCATATCGGGAGGTATATTTAAGCACCCAGCGATTTTCTGACTCACAGACACCGTTTAATGGCCGGGTTTTACACTGGCCATTCTGGTAGGCGCAACAGTAGGCATCTGGGCTAGCAGAAGTATTACAGACTTTTAGCCCCTCATTGACAAACCACTCGACACACCAGATTTTCTTGAATTCAGCAATGGTTTCTGGAGTTATCGTAAAATTTGTACTGATATCCTCGGCAAGGCTGACTTGTCCATGAATCAGCCCTGACATAGAGGCGTAGTCAGCCTGAACCTTCGCGCCCATATACTCAAGCTCTAATGATTGTTGTACCACCAGTTCATTGAGGGCGATTCCGATCATGGCGAAGGTTAGTACTAAGGTCAGCACAACTACCATGACGCTGCCTTTGGAATTGTAGTGCATTTGCATATACCTGAAATTATAGAACAAATCCTGTCCGAAAGGGCTTAAATTTGCTAGAATCGGGCAGGATTGCACAAACTTATGCTAAAAATGATTCAATTTGTCTTGCCAATTTTTTTCCTTGCAGTAATGGGTTGCTCGAAAAAGCAGCACACACCTGTTGGGAATATTCCAGTGCCAGATTTTTCCAAACCAGTGGATTTATTGCCAAGCTTAATTAATGTTCGTTATAACCCAGGCAGTTCTGGGGTTGAATCCTGCCGCACCTGTCATCAGGAATACTATGAGGAATGGAAGGACTCAAGACATGCCAAAGCAACCCAGTCTGCGCTTTTTAAGTCCACCTCGGATCATTATAAACTCGAAAATTGTATGACCTGCCATTCGCCTGCTGATATGGAACTTTCCATACATCGTCCCAAGGCTAGAGACTGGCATGTTCAGGAAGGCGTTACCTGTTCCTCTTGTCATGTTGTAGAAAATCGCACCTTGGGAGTATTAAATTCAAACGCCCCTCACCACACTCGCTTTAGTGAGGAGTTTAAGACTTCGATGGCTTGTGCCTCCTGTCATCAGCCAACCTACAATCAATGGAAAGAAAGTAAATATGCCAAAGAAGAGAGGCATTGTCAGGCCTGTCATATGCCTTCTACAGAGCGATTTATTGCCAACTATGCTCAGATTGGGTACAAGAAAAAATCGGCTCACAGCCATCATTTTCCGGTGGAGTATGCCGGGGCCTGTGAGGTAGATATTACTCAGGGGAGAATGTCCCTGGAGCAAATCACGGTTGCGGTGACGAATGTAGGGGCTGGTCATGATTTGCCCACCGGAGTATTTGGAGATAATACATTGCAGGTTGAGTTTCGTATTCTGGATGGGGAGAGTGAAATATTTTTTCGCAAAGAAACCTTAAACCAGGCCGCCAAAAATGCGATTAAATCCGGGGAAACCCGTCGTTTTTTCTATAATTTCAGAGCACCCCAGAAAAAGAGTTATCTGATGATTGCCAAAGTATTTTTTCTGTCCTCAATCCAGAATGGGCCCATCAAGCTCGCGGAGAGGGAACAGTACTATTACCGTGAGTAAAATTGGGTATTTTTTAATCCTTGTTTTTCATTTGCTATATAGCCCATATTTTGCCGATCAAATTGTTCCAGGTGATCGAATTTTTTTCAGGGGAACAGTACAGATGCTTGCAGGCCGCCAATGCCTTGTGACGGTCGATGGACTGATTTTTTCTCTGTTAAATTATCCATCCATGGCGGTTAAACTTGGCTCCAGCATCAAATTGGAGGGTAATTATCAGATGTTTCCCCAGATGGAGATTCCATCCATTCATGCCCTAAAGAATCCCAATGGTGTTTTTCAGGAGTTAAGTAGTGTAGAAGTCCGCTGTCAAACAACAGATTCCGAATTAAGCCGACTGTGCCAGGAATTTATGTCTCCATATCTTGTTTATGTCAAAGAGATGGAGCTTGGCATGGCCAAAAGTTATGCCCGCCTGGTCTTTGATAGAGAGATGCAGGAGGAAATGACACAAAGACCTCCTGATGATGTGATTGTCAATGTAGATGAGCCACCAGATTTGGCTGGGATTCGTTTGTCCGTGTTTAGGGAAAAACAGCGCCAGTTTTATGGCTGGTACTCTCAGTATCAGAAGTATAGGCAGGAATTTGAAACAACAATGACAAAAAGTCTTTCTCCCAGAGAGCTTTACCTGCGCATCTCAAAAAAGAATTTTGTACTTTCGGTTCACAGAATTTCCGATGATGATGCTCTGTTTATTTTTCCCATTTCTTATGGCTTTCATCCCGATGGGGCTGACAAACAGATGCCGGACGATGGTAGGACTCCAGTTACTCCCAAGATGCAGAGTAAACCCCAATACACCCCCCATTTTATTGCTCGCCGCATTAATGAAACCTGCAAACCCGGTATGACGGGAGCCTGTATGGGTATTGGTTCACGAAGGGAAGAGGATCAATTTTGGTCCCAGTTTGGCATGAATATTGCCATACATGGAACTGAGTCTTTTGGCACAGTGGGCACCAGATCCTCAAATGGATGTATTCGTTTATTTCACAAGGATGCCCAAATACTTTTCCCGATGACCTACGAAGGAATGCCTGTCATTTTAGACTAGTCTGACACTTGCAAACAAGGGTGGAAGCACATACCATGGATGGCATGGAAGAAAGAACCAACCAATTCCTTGACTCGTTCTGGCTATTATCCCAAGAGCAAAAAAGACGCCGAATTTTGGCATGGGTACAAAAGCCGGCAAAAGGTGTCGGGCTACTTTTAAAAAGAATAGCATCCGAAGATGCAGAGGTTCAGATTCGCTATCTGGCCCGCAAAGCCCTTTTTCATCTGCAGAAGATGAACACACAGGATGCCGTTGGTTTAAAGCCCAATGTGGCTTGGGAAAAAATTGAAACTCTTTTGGAATCGGAGAATTCAGAAAAAGTCACCCGGGTAATGGAGTGGTGCATTCGCCATCAGAGAGTCGAATTGCTAGCCTGGATAGAAGCGCGTCTGAGCAAATTTAAGGATCCTTATTTAGTCGCTTCGGCCCTCACCGCCTTGGGTCGGCTTGGTGGGGCCTCAGCCTTTAATTCCATTCGCTCGTTTTTTCAACATCCTGATGCTCGGGTTCGGGCTTCCTGTATAGAAGCTATGGGTGTAGCCGGTGGTACAGAAGCTACTCCGTACCTATTGGGGGCCTTGGGAAGCAAGGATCACAGAATGCGGGCTAATGCTATTCGGGCCTTACGGTTGCAAGATCGCAAACTGGTGTTGGAGGCTCTGGCCCAAATGGTACATTCAGCAGACGAGTGGATGCGCAGTTCAGCGGCTTATGCGATTGGGGAATTTAAAACCTCTGAGGTTTTAGAGTTATTGGCATCTTTATTGACAGATAAAATTGAATCTATCCGCAAGATGGCGTATCGCTCGCTGGAAAGACTTAGTGATCATGGAATTGTGGAAGCGAATCTTCTTCTAAAAAATTTGTCAGGACTAAAGGAAGAAGAATCGATTCGTGATTTTTTACAGCTTTTAGAAAATCAGACTCAGCAGGCTTCCGAGGATTTGTTGCATAGTGAAGATTCTCAAGTCCGCTTGGTGGAAATCAATCGTATTGTAAGAGAAAGGGATTCGGCACGGTTTCGAGATTTGGAGGCCCGGCTGGTTTTAGAGGAAGATAATTATATCAAGGCCTCGCTGATTTTGGCTTTGGGCAGAGTGGGCCAGAGTAGTGCTGTTCCCCTGATTAAGTCTTTTCTTGTGGATCCAATTCCCAGGATTCGCGCCAATGCCATTGAAGCTTTAGGGTCGTTTGGGAAACCGCAATATCTGCCAGAGGTGATATTACGCTTGGATGAGACGAACAATCGGGCCCGTGCCAATGCCATTATAGCTTTAAGGCATTTAAAGTATGTGGATGTGATATCACCACTGAAGGAAATGGTTTTATCAGAAGATCCCAAAGTAAAACAGAGTGCTTTTTTTGCGATTAATGAACTGGGTAGTAAAGAGGCCTGGGATCTCTTAAAGGTTTTGGCCAAAGATGCGGGGCCGTCTCTTAAGGTAAATATCCGGGATTTTGTTCTGATGCTTCAGGAGCAGGATCCAAAAGAAGGTAAAAGACTGAGAAAAGAACTGGAAGGTTTTATTGATTTTTCTCAGGTCCAGGCTGAGTTTGTGGAGGTTGAAACACTGGAAGAAGCTGCTTCCGAGTCGCTATTGGATGAGGCCCCATTGCTTAAAGAAAGTGATTTTGAGGGCTTCCAGCCTGACAATGTGACTCCTGATTTGTTGAAATCGGTGGAACTGAGTGGGTTTTTAAGTGTCGCGGCTGAGAAAAAGGCCCAGATGGTAGAGTTTATGAAAAACAATCTCAGTCAGGAGCACTATACGATTTTAAGATTTGCCGAAAGGGACAAGGATTTTCAGGTAAAGTGTTTAGCTAAAATTGCTTTGAATCAATATCGGGGCAAGGGTTATGTTGAGGAAGATCTGCAGTCTGTTGTCAGTCGTACTGGTGGCGGTGGTTTGGCTGGGAATTTTTTGATTTCTGGAATTGGTGTGGAACGGGTACGCCTTGAATACCAGGGTAATGACAGCATTCCAGTTTTGAATCAGGATTTGCAAAGAAGGCTGGAGCAGTTTTCTAGCACTGGCTCTTATGGAGGAACCCTAAAAGATGTACCAGTAGTACTTACGGCTCTGCGCCGTGACAGTCAGGACATGATAGCCAATGCTTTAGGCCCAGAGTTGAATCAGGTAGAGCTTGTAAGCCTTTTATATTATAGCCCCACATACCGCCCTTTTTTGGATGGACAAAAATCCTTGGATGGATTAAATCTTGAAAACTTTGTGCAGCTAAATACCATGAAATCCAGTGTGGTTCAGGAAAATTCCCTTGATTTGGTATCAGTGTGGTTAAAGTCTTACGCCTCACCTAAATATTTAATGGTATTTTTAACCCCGTCCAACCTCATTTTGTTTTTGCGTTCTACTTTGCAGTATCGGACTTCTGAGTATGCCAGAATCCCGCGCTCAAAAATCAAATCCGGCCAGTTAAGACGCGGGGAGCATTTTTTGACCTTGGCTTTAAAGCTGCATGATGGGGAAGAATTATTGTTGCCCAGAGTGCATGCCAAAGATGGGCAGGATCTATTGGATCGACTGCTCTCTCACTCCAGCTAAGGTTTATGTTATTTTGTGGCTTATGCTACAAGAACTAATTATTTCAAACTTTGTGTTGATTGATGAAATCAGCTTGGTGTTTTCTCCACAGCTCACAGTTTTTTCAGGAGAAACCGGCGCTGGCAAGTCCATAATGCTGGATGCTTTGGAATTATTGTGCGGAGGCAAGGCCGAAAAAAATGCCTTTCGAGATGCTCAGAAGCCTTTGAAGGTTCAGGGTTTATTCAGGATTCCTAAAGACTCAGGGTTATGGCAGGACCTCGAAGGTTTAGGAGTCAGTGTTGAGGATGGGGATGAGAATCTGATTTTAAAACGGGAATTGAGTCCTCAGGGTAAAAACCGTTGTTTTATCAATGCGGATATGGTCCGGGTTCAGGACTTAAAAAAGGTCTCTGGCTGGCTAATAAACATCCACTCTCAACATGAAACTCATTCCCTGCTGGATCACAAATCCCATCCTGATTTTTTTTATGCTTTAGGTGGCAATGAGCTAAATTCCCTGTTGTTGGCCTACCGCGCTCGTTTTGAGGAGTTTCGCACCTTATGGCAAAAAAAGCAGACTATGGATGCCAGAAGACGGGAAATCATTCGTGAAAAAGACAGATTGTCTTTAGAAGTGGAGGAGATTTCCAGCTTAAAATTAGTTGTCGGGGAAGAAGAGGAGTTGGCATTTAGACATAGGGCATTAGTCAATTCCCAGGATATTGCTATTAAAATCAGCAATATGCAGACATTTATGGATGCTTCCACTGAGGGAAGTTTGAGTTATCAGTTTGCATTGATGAAGCGCGATGCTCGTGGGCTGTCCTTGATGGATCCCAGAAGTGCTGGAATCAGCGAGATGCTGGAACAAATAGAAATGCAGTTTGAAGAATTGCGTTCCCGATTGCAGGATTATGAGGATATTGCCTCATCCAACTCTGAATATGATTTGGAATCTGTAGAGTCTCGGATGGCTCAGATTGAAAGTATTAAAAGAAAGTATGGTCCAGATATTTTGGCAGTACTCGAGCTGGAAAGAGAAAATGCAGAAACAATTTTTGCTTTGATGCGCGAAGAAAAGGATCTGGATTCTTTGGATCATATACTGCCAGCCAAGGCTAGAGATCTATATTCTGATGCTCTGGCTTTAACAAAATTGAAGGAACAGGCCAAATTGAGAGTTGAGGAAGAAGTATCCTTGTGCTTGTCTCGTCTGGCTATGCCCGATGCCCGGCTGGATATCCGTTTTGTAAAGCGGGAAAGTTCTTTGGATGTTTTGGTAGATGACAAGATGGTTTCCTTGGGATCTGATGGATTGGAGTCGGTGGAGTTTTATTTAAAAAGTAATTCTGGTCAGCCAGCTTATCCTTTGGCCAAAATTGCATCTGGGGGAGAAATCTCTCGAGTCATGCTGGCCTTTAAACGGGTGTTTGCAGCGGTCCAACCTTCTCAAACCCTGATTTTTGACGAAATTGATACTGGAATTGGGGGAGAAACAGCCCACAGGCTGGCTGAGATAGTCCAAGAGATATCATCTCTTAGGCAATCAGTCGTGATTACCCATTTAGCTCAGATGGCATTGCCAGCCGACAGACATTACCGAGTAGATAAAATGGTGGAAGAATCGAAAACAGTCAGTCGAGTGGTTCTGTTAAACCAGATGGAGCGCAAGCAGGAGTTAAAGCGCATGTTAGGACTCTCTTCTGAGGACATACCGGATGAGACATTAAACCGGATGCTGCAAAAATTTGGGAAACCTATTTTCGAAGTTGAGCGTAGATAGGTATATGATATTACTTCGTTCCCTGTTTCTGATTCAGATTGTTTGCACGGTATTCTTTGCCAATACCTTTTACCGGGATATCAGTGATGAGATCTCTGTATTTGAATCCGAGCCTTTGACGATTCCAGCTACCATGGCTCAGATGCTAGGGAATGCGACAAATCCATCTTTTTCCAGAGCCAAACGCATTTTACAACAGAAGATTTATGACCCTACTGGCAAAACTGTATATTGTGACTGCGATTATTATACAGAAGAGGGGAAGTTAAGAGTTCGTCATGAGGGCTGCGGATTTTTACCTCTGAAACCCGGTGGTACAGAAAGAGACAAAAAAGTCGAATGGGAGCATGTAGTACCTGCAAGCCATTTGGGTAAACATAATGAAAATTTGAGAAAAATATGGGATGAGGGCCACCCAGATTGTGTCACCGGCTCTGGCAAGGTTTACAAGGGTCGGCAGTGTCTGGAAAAAGTTTCCCTGGAGTTTCGCCTTATGCAGGCAGACATGTACAATCTTTATCCAGCCATTGGCAGTGTTAATGGATACAGAAGCGACAGGCAGATGGGGGAGATCCCAGGCGAAGAATATGTCTTTGGTACCTGCAATGCGGAGTTTGCCAAGGGAATGTTTGAGCCCAGAGATGAATTTATGGGCGATGTAGCCCGCACATATCTTTATATGCAAGCAGTATACCCAGACTTCTATGCAATTCCTGAGGAAACTGAGGCCCTGCTTAAGAACTGGAGCATAAAAGACCCGGTAGATGCTTTGGAGTGTTCCCGTCAAAAGAAAATTTATTTGGAACAGGGGAACCCCAATCCTATTTTGCGACCCCTTTGTGATTCTTTAACTCATGCAGAATCGGAGCCAGTTTCCCCGATTTTGACTGATTCAGAGGTTCATCCTCCGCGATTTCAGAGTCTTGAATTAAACCCCTAACTAAATTGGTCGAATACTGGAATATGCTACTGGAAGTTCACCCTACTCACCCGCAAAAACGATTGATTGAGAGAATTGTATCTGTTTTGGAAAAAGACGGGGTTATTGTTTATCCAACCGATACCTGTTATGCCATGGGCTGCTCCATTTTTTCCAAGAAGGCCGTGGAGAGAATTTATAAGATTAAACGCTATCCCCTGAACAAGGCACTAAGTATTGTGTGTACCAACATATCGGATATTTCTAATTATGCCAAAATTTCGGATATGGCATACCGCAATATGAAGCGCCTGTTGCCTGGGCCGTATACTTTTATCTTAAGTGCCACCAAAGAAGTTCCTAAGACTATTTCTGAAGGAAAACGACGCGAGGTTGGGATTCGGATCCCCGACAATGTCATTTGTCAGGCGATTGTGGAAGCCTTGGGTCATCCCCTGCTTTCAGCAGGGGCTGGGCATGAAGATGAGTTAGATACAGCCACCATACCCTATTTAATAGAGGATGAAATTGGAAAACAGGTGGATATCGTGATTGATGGGGGAGTGCTGGCCAATGAGTTTTCCACCGTGGTTAGCCTAGTGGATGATGAAGTGACTATCATTAGGCAAGGCAAAGGCAAGGTAGATTTTCTGGGATGAAATTGTTTGGAGTTGTTGCAGGCCGTATATCAAAACCAATTCATCGCAATTGGCCAGTTTTAGGGACAGTGACCCTGATGGATGGATATTGGGTATATTGTAGCTCGTTACCCAAGGGGTTTTCCTGGAAATCTTATCGCAATCCCCGGACTTTTTTAGGTTGTTTTTTGAGTGAGTTGGAAGGGGTGGACTTTCTGGCATCCCAGAAAGATTTGGAACATGTTATTCATCTCAATTTACTGGCTCAGGACTGTGCACAAATGTTTCCACAAATTATGCCAGGTTTATATTTCGCCATTCGCAGGGAGTTTAAGCTTCAAAAATCCCTTCTAAAAGATCCACGGCTCCAGGATTCAGAATCGTAATCTCTGCTCCTAAGTGTTTTTCCAGATCAGGGACAGCCAAGTCATCTAAAAAGACAGGAGTATCAAATTTTAAGCAATTAGAGGGCAGTAGGTAGCGATGTGCTGTTCCTGGTTTGATCTGTTTTACGATATCGGAACCTACCATGAGTCCTGAAACCGTCACACTATTGCCAAAATGCTGGTTTTCAATTTCCAGAATCTCCAGTTTTTGACGGTGCTTGGGGCTCATTATCGGTAAAATATATTCCCGGAACATAAAAGCTCCGTCTTTTCCCGTAATAATTGCGACTTTGTTCTGAGGGGCTATTTCTTCTGGATCATAATTGTCCGAAAATGAGTCAATAAACTGACGGATCCCACCAATGCCATTTTCGAGGAGCTGAAAATCGGAGTAATGCTCTTTAGGTGGTACAGCCAGTTCCGCTTTGAGGTAAAATTCATCGGCAATCTGCATAAAGGGATGGCCATACTGACGAATAAAGTCCGTCTGGTATTTTTCAATCAAAGCAATGGTTTCTCTGGCCTGAGCTACAGTATGGGTTTGCATATTTTTGAGTCGAGACTGATACTGCGTCAGTCCTACAGGTACAATTCCTAAAGCCTTGACTCCAGGATACAGTTTAACCAAATCCTGCATGGTTTGCTCAAGCACCGAGCCCTCATTTAAGCCGGGGCAAATTACAGCCTGGGTATAAATTTCAATTCCGTTTTGAGTTAGATAGGTCAATCTATCGATAATATCTTCGGCCTTGGGATTTTTTAGAAGCTCTCTTCTGGCCTCAAGATCAGTGGCATGAACACTGACATACAGGGGGGATAGATTGTATTCAATAATTTTTTGGTAGTCAAAATCCTTAAGTCCGGCCAGAGTGACATAGTTCCCGTACAAAAAACTTAAACGATAGTCATCGTCTTTGACATACAGGGATCGCCGCATTTTTTTGGGCAGTTGGTAGATAAAACAGAAGTCACAGTTGTTCTGACAACGACGGATCTGATCAAATAAAACATCGTCAAACTCAACCCCAAGATCCTCATCGTATTCTTTTTCACATTCAAAATTTAGAGTTTCTTCTCCCCTAAGAATCTCAAGGGCTACTTGCTCCTCAGCAATCTGAAAGCGGTAATCCAGGATGTCCAATAGCTCCACCCCGTTGATGGATCTTACAATATCTCCAGGTTTTAATCCGAGGCGGCTAGCGAGGGAATCATGCAGAAGGGAGGCAATAATGCCTCCCTTGATTTTTTGTTTGTCTACCCGATTTGACTGCATTTAAGCACGAGACAAATACTCGCCTGTGCGGGTATCAATCTTTAGGAGCTCGTCGTTTTCTATGAACAGGGGTACCTGAACCTCGTACCCAGTTTCCATCTTAGCGGTTTTCATGGCCCCACCAGATACAGTATTTCCCTTAACCCCAGGTTCTGTATATGCTACTTTCAGGTTGACTGAAACGGGCAGATTGACGGTCAATGGCCGTTCTCCGTGAAACAAGACGCTGACATCCATATTGTCCAACATGAAGTGTTTATTATCGGCGACAAGCTCTGGTGTTAATGTAAACTGTTCGTAGCTGGTATTGTCCATGAAGTGAAAGCCTTCGGAATCAGAATACAGAAACTGAACAGCCTTTTCTTCCAAAATCACTCTTTCGATAGAGTCCTCAGTTCGGAATCGTTTCTCGAATGTGGAACCAGTCTCCATGTTGCGCATTTTGACTTGAGCAAATGCTCCACCTTTTCCAGGCTTTACGGTGTAAAAATCAATGACCTGATGCAACACATTATCCATTAGCACTACATTGCCTTTAGCAATGTTATTCATCTTCACTTTCATGGGAAATCCTTACTCCAATTTTTGTCTTTGCCAGAACTGGCCTGATATTATATCAGAGAGTCTATCTTTGGTAGGAGTGAAACTTTATACCGGGCAGGCAAAACACAGCCGGAACAAGAATGGCAATGGCTATTAGAGAAAGTTGTTCAAGGCTAGCCATAGAAAAAATCACAATGCCTAACATAGGAGCTAAAATCCCGCTGGTTTGAAATGCAGTGTCAAGTAGTCCAAAGCCCACGCCGCGATCCTGTTCGGTTGTATGATTGGCTAAGAACAGGTTGGAAGCTACGGTCATCATCGGATATAGAGGAAGAGCATATATCCATAAATAAACTACGGGATTTTGGACTAAGTGCAGGGACAAAAAGCACAAAACATAACTTATAATGCAAAGGCAGAGGCCAATGTAGGAACCGTAGGTCTGCATCATTTTTCCATAAATCGGATAGGACAGAGCTCCAAACAGAGTGGCTAAGGTCATGGAAAGGCCCACTTGGGTTTCAGTGCCCCCCAGAATATTTTTTAAGTAGCGGCCAAAATAGAAAAAGTAAAATGAGCTACCACAACTAACCAGCACAAGGTAGATGTAAAGGTTTCGTATTCCTGGGGTATTCATGACTCGCATAAAGGCCCCGGGAGCCTTGGCAGAAAGAATATCCCACTGTAGCTCGGGAAGCTGTTTTGGGAAACTTAACCAGTAGCAGGGAATAAAGATAGAATTGGCCAAAGCCATGGTGGCATAGAGTTTCTGGTATATGAAAGGATCGGAAGCGTATTTTTCCAGAATCAGTCCGATTCCTACGGAACTAACGGCAATCCCAATGGATTCAAAACTGTACAGCTTGCCGATCATTTCGGCTTTTTTTTGCGGGTAGAGAATGGTAATCAGGGCTTTACTGGATGGGATCATTGCCATGACCAAAAAACCATGCAGGGCCAGATAAGGATACAGAATTTGATTGGGAATTGAGAAGGCCATTAAAAGCCATAGACCGGTGAAGGAAAAAAAACTAAGGACTAACAGTTGCCGAAACCGATCTTTTTTCAAACAAATATAACCAAAAAAATTCTGACCCAAAATGGCAAACACAGCCGGAATGCCAATAAACCAGGAAATACTTTTGAGGGTATCTTGGTCCTGAGGAAAGGACAGGGGTACAAAAATCATAAAGATGCAATAATTTAACCCCAGCCAAAACCAGGCCAACAGGATCAGGCCAGACACCTTGGATGGATTCATTGTCATGAACAGGCTCTACGGAATCTGCATCAGCCAGCCCATAACAGGCAGAATCAGAATACAGCCTACAGCGGCCACAGCCTGAACTTTGGATTTGGCTTTTTGATGAATATGCTGCCGCAGTTCCTGCCGCATGCTGGCAATCAGATCTTCCAATAAGGTTTCATGGTAGGTACCTAGAAGCAGAGTTTGAGGCGGTTCTTCATTGTCTGTACAGGGTTCTCTGGTTAAATAGAATAGCTCGGCATCACTTAGGGCGTCATTGGAATCAATCAGAAGAGATAATTTGGCACCTTGCAGATAATATCGTAGTGTTGTGTTTTGTTTTAACAGGGCCAGAAGCGAGAGTATTTGTACCCTAGCCAGCGGGGCCTGACGGTTTTTCTGGGCCACTACAAAATCAGCCGTATTCAGAAGCAGGCACTTAAAATACAAAAACCCCCAGGCTTCCTTAATGCGGATTCCGTTGGCAGCATAGGCTGTGCGCAATTTTTGAAATCTCTCCAGCATGCCAAACAGCCAGGTCTGATAGTTATGCAAGTCCAAATTCTGAGCCGTCGTTTTGCGTTTGAGCTGATGAGCTTTTAGAAGTGGTGCAGGATTATGGCGAAAGTGAGCCTCTTCGCTCTCCACTCTTGTTTCTGATAGGGCTGACATACTCGAGATATCGGCATTCCTGAATCGGTGATTTAGATACATAATGTCTTCGTGAGGTTGCTTCAACGGTAATTCATTGCTTATGATAGTCACATGCAAAAAAAAATTTTGATTGTTGAAGATGAGAGGCTCTTTGCCCAACTGCTCTCAGATGCTTTAAGAGCTTTGCCAAATGTCACGGTAGAAGTGGCCGAAAATGGTGCTTTGGCCCTTGAGATGTTTGAGAGAAACGAGTACGACTTGATATTTACAGATATTCATATGCCGGAAATGAATGGTGTAGAATTTCTGAAGAAGATCAGGGCTATCAATGACAGGGTAGGAATATTTGTCCTCACTGCCCATGTGCAGGAAAATTACATCAGAACCTTTAACAATCTTGGGATTGAGGACTTTTTATCCAAGTCGGACTGCGATTTGATGGAGCTCAGAGTTATGGTCCTTAATTATTTTCACAAACAGGCGGTTCAGCTTTTTGTGGAGTAGACCATCTGAGGGCCCATTTTTGGGCCCCCGTACCCTGAACTGATTTTTATACCTCGTCTCCCTCGCCTGCGGCACTTTTTCCGTCCCATTGCAGATAGGATAAAATAAAGTCCTCTAAATCACCGTCAAGCACCTTGTCCGTTGAGGAAGTAGAGCATCCGGTTCTGTGATCCTTTACAAGCTGGTAAGGGTGCAGAACATAGGATCGGATTTGGGAACCCCAGCCAATATCCATTTTAACTCCCATGGCTTTTTCTCTTTCTTCTTGTTTTCTTTTAATCTCAAGCTGCATTAAGCGAGACTTTAAGACCTTCATGGCCATGGCCTTATTCATAATCTGTGATTTTTCATTCTGGCAGGAAACCACTAACCCCGATGGATAGTGGGTCAAGCGCACGGCCGAATATGTAGTGTTTACAGATTGTCCCCCTGCGCCTGAGGAACAGAATGTATCAACCCTGACATCTTTATCCAAAATTTCAATATTAATTTCCTCATCGACTTCGGGGGCAACTTCTACGCTCGCAAATGATGTGTGACGGCGAGCCGAAGAATCAAAGGGGGATATACGAACCAGACGATGTACGCCCATTTCAGAGCGCAGGTAACCGTAGGCATAATCGCCCTCAATCAAAAGGGTCACAGATTTGATACCAGCGACCTCTCCAGGAAGGAAGTCGAGCTCCTTGGCCTTAAATCCATATTGTTCGGCCCAACGCAGGTACATACGGTGAAGTATAGAGGCCCAGTCACAACTTTCAGTTCCTCCAGCTCCTGGATGAATGGTAATAATTGCTGAGTTAATGTCCATTTCTCCATTTAAAAGAAACTTCAGATTGGCTTTTTTCAAGAGATCCTGAAATTCCGTATGATTCTTAATAATTTCAGGGATCAGGGTGGAATCGGACTCACTTTGATACAGTTCTATCGCAAAAACAAGGCCTTCATAAGATTTGGACAGGGCATTGTATTGACCTAAATCTTTCTTTTTTTTATGCAGCTCCTTGTTAATCTGATTCATGCGGGCGGGATTTTGAAACACCTCTGGTTCTGAAAAATTGGCCTCAAGTTGGGAGACTTCTCTGGTTAGTCTAATGGGGTTAATAATAGACTCAATCGATTTAAAGGTTTCAACCTGTTCATTAAGCTCGTGTGCAATTTGTTCCACGACATCACTCATATAATTCCTTAAATTAAGCTACAGCTTATGCTCCGTGGCATTTTTTGTATTTTTTACCACTACCGCAAGGGCAAGGGTCATTGCGTCCAATGTCTAATGCCTGGGCAGGGCGGGCCTTGGCTTCTTTGTTATTCTGCAATTCCTCAATTTCTTCCTCGGTGGATGAGTAGATCAATTCTTTGGGGGCTTCAGGCGCAGGAATTTCCTGCTTTGGGTTAAAGTCCAGCTTGAACAGCATGGAAATGGTGTCTTCGCGAATGCGACGAATCATTTCATTAAACAGATCGGTCGCCTCCAGCTTGTACTCCACCAGAGGGTCCTTCTGGCCGTATCCTCGAAGACTGATCCCTTCTTTTAGTGCATCCATGGTATTGAGGTGTTCCCTCCAGATCAGGTCTACCGTTTGCAGAAGGATTGCCTTTTCAATATGACGCAAAAATCCGGAACCGAGCATCTGTTCACGATTGGAATACTGCTGCTTTAAAGCATCAAGCAACTGCGTTCTTAGCGCTGCATAATCAAGCCCTCGCGCGCCTTCAGGCAGGGGATGGTTAAACTTCTCCCGGATCTGTACTTCAAGCTCATCAAAGTCCCAGCTTTCTTTGGGGATATCTTTGTGGACAGTGTCCAAGAGGATTCGATCTACAGTCCGTTCCAGCATATGTAAAATATCCTGGGAAACATCATCCACCTTCAAAGCCATTTGTCTTTGCCGATAGACAATTTTTCTGTGGTCATTCATCACATTGTCATATTTCAGAATGTGCTTACGGGCTTCAAAATGCATGGTTTCGACCCGTTTCTGGGCTCGTTCAATGGCCTTGGTGACCATGTTGGAATCGATGGTTTCCCCATATTCCCATCCCATAAAATTCATGAGATTGGTCATTCTTTCACCACCAAAAATCCGCATCAAATCATCTTCAAGAGAAAGATAAAATACAGATGTACCGATATCTCCCTGTCTACCAGCTCGACCCCTGAGCTGATTATCAATCCGTCGTGATTCGTGGCGTTCGGATCCGATAATATATAGGCCTCCCAAATCG
Source organism: bacterium UBP17_UBA6191 (assembly GCA_002422125.1). Classification (GTDB taxonomy): domain Bacteria; phylum Muiribacteriota; class UBA6191; order UBA6191; family UBA6191; genus UBA6191. Next base: position 7,286 of record DITF01000193.1, on the reverse strand, counting down.
GTAACGCCTTCGCCTAATTTAATGTCTGTTCCTCGACCAGCCATGTTAGTGGCAATTGTAATGGTTCCCTTTTGGCCTGCCATGGAGACAATTTCGGCTTCCCTTTCATGGTGCTTGGCATTTAGAACCTGATGCGGAATATTGTCCTTGTTTAACATCATGGAAAGCATCTCGGAGCGTTCAATAGAAATGGTTCCAATCAATAAGGGTTGGCCAGTCTTGTGAAGTTCCCTAGCCTTGGCCAAAATGGCCTCATACTTTTCTTTCTGGGACTTATAAATCCTATCTGGCAAATCAATTCTGGTGACTTTACGGTTGGTTGGTATGGCGATAACATCCAGATCATATATTTCCGCAAACTCATTGGCTTCGGTTAAGGCAGTACCTGTCATACCGGCTAACCGTTGATACAAACGAAAGAAGTTTTGAAAAGTAATCGATGCCAAAGTGATGGATTCGGTGGCCACCGGCACTCCCTCTTTGGCCTCAATGGCCCCGTGTAGCCCATCGCTGTATCGCCGTCCAGGCATCAGGCGACCGGTAAATTCATCAATGATAATGACTTCCCCATTTTGCACAACATACTGTTGATCACGATGAAAGAGATTTTCAGCCTTTAATGAGGCTTCGAGATGATGCAAAAGCTTTAGATTTTCCGGTGCGTAGAGGTTTTCGACACCAATAATTTTTTCGGCCGCAGCTATTCCTTCATCACTTAAATAGACACTATGGGCCTTTTCATCAACCGTAAAATCCTTATCCTTCTTTAACAGTTTGACCCATCGGGCCATTTTCAAATATAAATCGGTAGATTTTTCGGCTGGCCCCGAAATAATCAATGGGGTTCTGGCCTCATCCACAAGTACCGAATCCACCTCATCAATGACACAGTAATTCAGTCTCTGTACAATATCCTCAGGGTGGGTAGCCATATTATCGCGTAGATAATCAAACCCAAACTCATTATTGGTACCGTAGGTTATGTCACAAAGATAAGCCTCTCGCTTTTCCGAGGAATTCTGGCCGTGGTGTATCAGGCCTACGCTTAAACCTAAAAATCTGTGCACCTGACCCATCCAGTCCGAGTCACGGCGGGCTAGATACTCATTGACGGTTACAACATGAACCCCTCGACCCATCAACCCATGTAAATAGGTGGGAAGAGTTGATACCAGAGTTTTTCCTTCCCCAGTCTTCATCTCTGCAATATTGCCGCGAAACAATACAATGCCCCCAATAATCTGACAATTGTAATGTCTCTCTCCTAAAACCCTGCGCGCAGTTTCCCTGACAGTGGCAAAAGCCTCAGGAAGAACCATCTCCAAGGCATCAAAGTACTCGACTCCGTGATCAAGCTGTTCTTGTACCATGGCGCGAAGTTTTGGGGTCTGAGCTTTTAGTCCCTCATCATCCAAAAGTTTTAATCTGGATTCAAACGCATCCACATCATCTGCAATCAATTGCATTTTGCGGATTTGCCTATCGTTATATCGGGCCGGTAAAAAAGTTTTTATTGCTTTTAAAATCATGGAATCTGTTCCTTCTTGTGAGAGGGAGGACTTCGGTTGATTTACTGAAATCCGTGTAAACAAAAGGCGAGGAACCGGCGTAATATCACGCCAGCACCTCGCCTAAGAATCAGTGGTTCACTTATTTGGTTCGATTAGGCCAATGTTGCCATCATTTCTGCGATAGACCACATTCACATCACCAGTGGAGGCATTGTTGAACACAATAAACTCCTGCTGCAGGTACTGAAGCTGCTCGGCGGCTTCATCTGTAAACATGGGTTTAGTGAAAAATGTGTTAGACCGAATGATTTTGGGTGTGACATCGAGTTCTTCTTCCATTTGAATTTCTTCGAATTCAGGAGAAACAACCAAATGCTTAAAGTGAAAATCACGATGTTTGTGTTTGCGATTAGGCTTGGTTTTTAACTTGTCTTTGTATTTTGAAGTCTGTTTTTGCAGTTTATCTACAATCAAGTCAATGGCTGCATACATGTCGGGATGTGAGCTTGATGCTCTAAAGTTGATGCCTGTAGCCCAGATAGTAACTTCTGCTGTGTGCAGAATGCCCTGGCTTTTGGTTTTATCCACGGATAGGGTCACCTCAATTTCCTGAAGTTGTTCTACATAGGAATGAATGGAATCCATTTTCTTTTCCACAAACTCTTTAATAGAAGGTGTCAATTCGATGTTTCTGCCTGTAATGATGACTTTCATAAGTACCTCCTGTGGCGACCACTTGTCTTTTGTGTACATTTTACTCTTGAAGATAAGGGCTTTGCAAAGCATAAAATCTGTATATACTGCGGGAATGTTTTTTGTGGAAGATGTAATGCTTAGTGATGCAATTCGAGACACCCGTTTTGGCTGTCGTCTTTTGGCATGCAAGGGTAAGTGCTGCGAAGAAGGGGAAAGTGGTGCACCATTGACTGAGCTTGAGGCCCAGACTATTGAAACAATTGTGCCTTTGGTATCCAAGGAGCTTGAGGCCGAAGGCCTGGCTGTGGTTCAAAAACATCCGGTTGTTCGGCATGGAAGCGGCCCCCACACTCCATTAGTTGGAGAAGGTGGCCCCTGTGCTTATTTAATTACGGGAGAAAATTCCATCAAAATCTGTGCCTTTGAAAAGCTCTATAAAGAGGGAAAAATTGGGTTTTTGAAGCCCGTATCCTGTCATTTGTTTCCCCTGATTTATAAAGAGACTATGTTTTATCGTTCGCTTTATTTACAGACCAGGGAATCGTGTATGTCTTCTTATGGAGCAGATCGTCCTCATCTGGTGGAGTTTTTGAAGGAGCCCCTGATCCGCCAGTTTGGAGCAGATTGGGTAAAAAAACTGTTTCTTGAACTTAATTTAACCTTTGAATCAGATTCCTGAGCCCAGACTTTCTAATGTGACAAGAGTGTCTTGAAACTCGTTGGGCTTAGTGGTTACTTCAGTGTCCAGATTTAAACCCTGTTTGACCAGTCGGTTAAAATCCTGCCAGACCTGCTGGCCTGGGGTTGCAAATTTGCGATCTGCCACCTCAGCTAAAAAATCCAGTTGGTAGACTTTGTTATTCTGCATGACAAATACGGATCTTTTGGCGATGTAGCCTCTATCAGGCTGCCCGGACGGATGAGGAAATACATAGTCCACTAAAAACACTTCATCGCCCCAATATTTGTCAGCCACACTGAAATAATCGTTTTGATATCGTGTGGAATAGTACGCCGCCAGATTGCTGCGTAATTGTTCCATTGTTCCAGCTTCGGAAGCATCGCGGACAGAAAAGGTTCCTCTGAGATTTGTATCAGGATCTGGATAAAATCGGTACTTGGTTGTGGAACGGGTGTCGGGATTTTTTTCCCATTTCCATTCACTTAGACCTGATTTGATAACAGGGGCAGGAATCTGATAAAACTCATATAGCCTAAAACCCGCTCCACACAGCAAGCCCAAAACAGATACGGCTGCCATGTTACGGATAAAACGGAAAGCTAGAGTGAAAAACCCTGGTGCATTTGTATTCTGGTCCTGACTTTGGGTGTTTTTATTCATTTTCTCATTTTGACGCCGATCACGCCTTTCAATCAATTCGTCCACCTGGGTTTTGCCCCCATCAAGAGGTTTTGGCTCTTCTAGGCGGGACAGTTCCTGGGAAATACTTTCAGTTTTTTTAATCAGTTCTTCCAAATCGGCTGAGTATGTGTCGGCCACTAGTTCCTTTACCGCCGCAGGCTTGACGGATTCGGTTTCGAGATTGGCCTTGCGCATCATTTCGGCTAAATCAGACTGAGACAAAATAGCGTCTGTTTCTGTATCTAGCTGAGATGCGGTCTCAAGTCCAATGGAAAAAGATGGTGCAGGTGCGGGGACAGGTGCAGGGGTCACTTTAGGGGCTGGAGCCACTGGAGGCGCAGGCGCAGGTTCAGGAATGCGGATCTCCGATTCTTTGGTGTCAAATAAATCGTTGGTGCTGACTTGAATTTCTTTGTGGGTTTTGGCAATCAAGGCCTGAATATCATCATGTGATAGTACGGCGTCCTGATCGCTATCCATGGTGGTGGCATTGGCAGCTTCCACTAAGGCAGCTATTTGTTCCGGCGAGAGAGGGGCATCATCATCTGGATCCATGGAACTATGCAAAATGGACTGCGTTTCGGCCTGAGGCGCAACTGTCTCTGAACTTGGCATAGGGGCGGCAGCAATTGTTGGTGCTTGAGCATCGCGAATCAAGGCCTCAATATCATCGGCTGACATGATTTCATCCTGCTCAGAAGTCTGCACATTTACTACCGGTGGGGGCACCACCTCTGCTACAGCCACAGACGGAGGAGGCGGTGATGCGACTGCCGGTGCAGGTGGGGCGGTTGCCCGAATCAGAGCATCAATGTCACTTTGATTTAACATGCCATCATCGGGCTCGATTTTCTCTTGAACTGGCTTAATCTCAGGTGCAGGCGCAACTGGGGCTGGTTCCGGCTCTTTGGCCGCGACTGGTTCCAGCTCCTGCTTTGGAGTGTCTGTCTCTGGTTCTTTAGCGGGGGTTGATTCGGCAGAAGACTCCTGCTTTGGAGTATCTGTTTCCTCTTCTTCCTTAACCTCGTCTTCAGGGGGGCTTAGAACATTTTCGTTAGTGGCATTTAAGGTGTTTTCCGGGAATTGGCTGGCTAAGGCGTATTTTTCCGCCTCTGTAAATAGATCCTGAATTTCCCGATCGGTGAATTGTGACATAAGTATTGTGGTGTCAGTAGCTTATCGGCAGGATATTCTAGTTGCTAGAGGTCCTGTAGAAAATCTTTAATTTGAATTTCTGGTATTTTTAGAAGCTTCTCTTTTGAGACAACCAAATCCGGGTTGTCTGAATCACTGGCAAAAAAATCCTGACTAAAAAGCGAGGGCATAACCTGTGATTTTGGGCCTGAATCCATTCTGTATCCAGAAGGGTTATAGGCCACCACTTTTACTTCTGAACCAATGCCAAAGCGCATTTGTTTGCCCGCTGGAAGTTTAGTGGATTCAGAGTCAGTAAATACGGTAAGCTCACCTTGGATGGCTCCTGCTGTAGAGTAGTCAGAATGGAGGCGGGCCAAATGATAACTCCCGGACTTTCCTTCGATGCGCCCGTGAATCGTTTGACAGCCAAAAGGAACATCTTTTTCTTTGACGGTAATTTTGATGCTTCCCGTATCGAGATGGAATTGATTGTGACCAAGGACTCTTAAGTCTGAGGCAGGCTCAAGAACAATGTCAGCATGCGAGGTCTGAAGGTAGGCGTCAGCGCTACTGGTGCGTAAATACTCGCCCATATGCACGGGATTTTTTTGACCATTTTGCTCTATAAAACCAATCGGAGAACTTAGCCGTTCACTATTTACCGATAACTCCATAGTTTTGGTGGAACTTTTCACCTCGGCTATGGTTTGAATTTTGTCAGGGTTGAGTGTTTTATACATGGACCCGCCTAAAAAGAAAATCAGGACGGCTATAGCGGGCTTCACTAAATTTGTAGCCTTATTTGGCTCAGGTTGATTTTTCCAGGCTTCGGTGCTAAAGCTATCCGAGCCCATGCCTTCGGCTTCTTGTTGTTCGGCTAAATGCCTCAGTTCGTTCTGGCGCCTGATGGCCTCAATCATGGAAGAAGGCTCGGTGCTTTTTTCTTTGGGAGGTTCCCATTCTGGATACAGGGTCTGCACATGGGCATTTATGGACTTTTCCTCAAAGCGATCACGAAAATCAATTCTTAGTCCTTGAAGTAGTCTATGCAGCCTTTGGTGAAATGGTACGGTATTGATAACCTGATGGCGGGAGTTAAGCTGTTCTACAAATTGAGAAAGCTCCTCGGCAGCATTCAGAGTCATATCTTTTTGCGGGTGTCCCATCAACTGGTCAAAAATTGTGTAGAAATGGGCTTCCAATACTGGTTCCGATACCCCTAGCAGACGGGCTGTTCTTTTGGAGCCGAGTCCTTCTAGGACACATAAATCCAAAAGGAACTTTCTGGGACTGGATAATTGTGTCCTTCTGAGGATAGAGACGGTATCCCGATCAGGCAGGGAATCCTTGTCAAAAAATTTATCGGAAAGAGGTTGCAGGTGGGTTTCTTCATAGGCACATTCTCGAACCCGGCTTAAAAACATCTTTGCCGACTCAGGCTTGTCCCGCAGAACAACTTTTAAAGCCCCAGTACACAGAAGCATATTTAGAGGCTCATTTTTAGACAATCTGGCTTTTGAGTCTCTGAGGCGGCTTAAAATTTCTACGGTCCAGTTCCAGGCTACGGAGCGGTCTTCAGTAAAGTAGGTAAAAAAATGGCATAAACAGGGATTGCTCTCTGTAAAAAGGCTTAAATAGTCTTCTGCATCAGAAACCTGTGCCATGTCGGAATCGTTCTCCATTAAAGACAGAATTAACTACAAAAAAACTCTGGGCAATGGTTCTGCCCTCTGGGCCGGAACCCTGTTTCTCTCCCTTAAACACCATTTTTGCATGATGGTACACTTTAGTGAGCCTGAGCAGTAGGACTTTAGGATCTTTTTTGTCTCTGTAATAAGAGAATTCAAAATTTGGCTCAATACTAAAGTCCTCAATCCTTCCGTCAGCCCCATGTAATTGCCCAAATCGATGAGTCTCTTCACCTTCGCCGGGTCCAATCATTCTACTCACAAAGTTAAACTTAATATCTCCAGTTCTATCCGTAAGGTAGTGCCTGTACCATACTTTGTCACCCTTGACTCCTATATAAAACTCGCGAACTTTGGCTGGAAAGGGTTTTTCAATCTCACGGGTAACGACGGCAAAAGAGTTCAACATGAAATCGGGACTACCATCCGTAAAAATTTTTTTATCAAAAAACGAATCGTATTTGTCCACATATTCGTACCCCAGTGATCCCGCGGAAGTAAATCTTTCCACCACCGTTCTTTGGATTGGGAGCACTTGAATTTTATCCGATGCGGCTGAAACATCATCGTACACAACACAGGGAAAATATCTGGGTTCTAGAGGGAAGGGTTTTTCGTGCTGATGCAAATCTACCGGCACATCAGATCGTAAAAAACCGTTGGCCTCATACAAGTCCTGTCGTAGCACCATGATAAAATTTTGCATATCTCTGATGGTACTGAGGGTTTCTTCACCCTTGGCGGAGTTTCGGATAGATTCGACAAAGTAGGTGTATATTCCGATTAACAACACAGAGGCAACACCGAGAGCAAAAACGGCCTCAATCAAAGTAAATCCACGACGAAAATTCATCTCAGAAACACCTCATCCCGAGTCATTACCGTTTTTAA
>DITF01000015.1 GCA_002422125.1 bacterium UBP17_UBA6191 | reverse complement strand
TTAAGCATCAAGCAAAATAAGCCGGTGAAACCCAAACGAAGAAGGCTTGGTATCACCTGGAGGGCTGGCATTAGAAATAGTCATAAGGAAATCAGCCTGCTGAATCTTTTAGATTGCCTTGAGGGGCTTGATATAGTTCCGGTTGTACTGCAACGAAACCCAACCCAGGATGAGTTAGCCCTGATTCAAACCAAGTTTCCCAATCTGATTGACGCTAGCGCCTTAAATGAAAATCTACCTGAATTGGTAGAAATGCTGAGTACATTGGCGGGAATGGCCGGTGTGAGTAATACCAATTTTTACTTAGGAGCCCATGTTGGATTAAGAAGTTATTTTCTGATTAAGAGCCCGCCTGATTTTAGATTTGGTCATTCTTCATCTGTGAGTCCTTGGTTTCCCAATGGTTTTGTCTATCGACAAGGAGTTGATGGTAGCTGGGATGAGGCTTTGATAAAGCTTAGAGAACAGTTGCTAAATGATTTTGGTAGTATGGGTCAGACCCCCAATGAATTGGCTCTAAGACTGATGCATAACCGTCAGATGGATGAGGCTTTGGACTGCCTGCGATCAGAGGGCGATTTTGCGGATCCGGCTGTAATGAATCTATTGGGCCAGATATACAGAGAAATGGCAAAGTACACGGAGTCTTTGAGGCATTTGAGGATGGCTGAGAAAAAACTTCCAGAACATCCCGTAATAGTGAATAGTCTGGCCCAAACTCTCTTTAAAATGGAGGACATGTCTTGCCTGAGTATGCTAAAGCAGTTTGTTTCCTCCCAACCCGTATTGCGATTAAATTTGGTGGGAATGCTTAATGAACTAGGCAGATACTCTGAGGCTTTGGCCTATTGTGAAGAAGCCTTATCTAAAAATTACATTGTGGCGGCATTCCATCTTGGGGAGTATAAAAAGGCCTTTGATGCGGCTAAACAAGCTCTAATGTTCCCTATGTCTCAAGATGAGAGACTGGAACTTACCGATCATCTGAGTGTTTTAGCCTCCTTATGTCAGGATTATCCTTTGGCTTGGAGCACTTATCGTGCCAGACCCTCGGCCAGAGCCGTATACCGGGGCTTGGAATTTTCTTTGCCTGATAGATCTGATTTGTTGGGTAAATCGGTCTGGATTGCTTTTGAGCAGGGTTTGGGAGATGAGCTGTTTTTTTTGCGCTGGATTCCTCGACTCTATGAGATGGGGGTAAAACGGGTAGCCTATGCACCTTCCTTGGGGTTAAGACCACTTTTAGAAAGCCAATCAGAACTGGGTTTTGAACTGATTCCATTTCAGACAATGGAGCCAGATATCTGTCTGATGGCCGGGGACTTGCCGGAGGTAAGCCAGGCTTTTAGGGATGATTCTTTATGTCCTGTGAAGCTGGTAGCAGATAGAAAAATTTGTAATAAATTATTGGAAGAACTCAGCTCATATCCCCGCCCTTATATAGGAATCACATACCGAGCAGGGATTCATAGTGGGGATAAAGTCTCCAGATCCCTATTTAAATCTATTGATTCTGAAAAACTTGGACTAAGTCTTCGAGGGATTTCAGGTACATTTATTTTGTTGCAAAGACATCCAACACCTGAAGAAATAAATGGCCTTGAGAGGGGACTTAACCGCCAGGTACTTAGACATGAAAATCTTAATCAGGATCTAGTTTCCATGCTTTGTATGTTGAGCATTCTTGATGAATACATCTGTGTTTCCAATACCAATTTGTACCTGAGAGAAAGCCTTGGGCTTATGTCCCGCGTCCTGATTCCGCATCCGCCAGAGTTTCGTTGGGGACAGGATGAAAAATCTCCATGGGTTCACAATACAAAAATATATAGACAAAACCACAAAAAAATCTGGGATAATTGTCTTGATTTTTTAAGAAGGGATTTGGAAGTGCAAAATGTCTGAATGGGAGATGCTACAACAGGGAATTTTGCATCACCGCCAAGGACAGTACAGAGAGGCCCAAAAAGCTTACGAAGCCATCTTAGCCAAAAATTCTCATAATGCAGATGCCAATCATCTTTTGGGTTTGCTATTTTTGCAAACCGGTAATCTGATGGAGGCGGAAAAATTTGTTTTGCTGGCCATGAGGCAAAACAAAAAAAACTGTGTTTTTGTCAAAACCATGGCTCAGATTCTGTTTCAGAAAAATGAGGCGAGCAAGGCTTTGGGGCTGTTGGACAAACATAGTCCACCGATGGAGTCTCAGGAAAGAATTGAGTGGTATGGCTTGCGAGGCGATCTGGCCTACTCCTTGGGTAGAACATCTCAGGCTGTAAATGATTATCAGATGGTTCTTAAACTTGAGCCGGAGCATTCGGGAACACTATTAAATCTGGGCATATTATACACCCAGCAAAAACGATTTTCCGAAGCGGAAATTTTGTTGTCAAAGGCACAATCTCATAACCCGAATTCCCTAGATGTTTTGAAAGCCACAGCATCTCTTTATCAGCTCAGAGGAGATTTAGGCTCGGCTGCAAAGATGTTTATTGAGGTATTTACAAAAAATTCCCATGATTTGGATAGTGCCAGAACAGCGGCCATGATTTTGTTGGCTTTGGGAGATTGGAAAGACGGCTGGGATTATTATCGGGTGCGGGCCAGTGTTTTTAGTAGCGGAAATTCTGTACAGTCTGATGTAACAGAGTCTTATGATTTTAAGGGAAAATCTGTTTGTATCCTTCGGGAACAAGGTCTGGGTGATGAGCTTTTTTTTATGCGTTTTGCCCCCCAATTGATTCTGGCTGGGGTCAAAAGAGTAGTCTATCAAAGCGATTCCAAAGTTGTTGGAATTTTAAGGCGGGCCTTAGGAGAAGTAGAAGTTGAGTCTGATTTTTCTGAGGAAAAATTTGATATTCGCCTCTCTTTAGGTGACTTGCCCTACCTCTTGCGGCACCAGAACTTTTCTAAAACCCCGGAGTCGTTATGGGTTTCCCCTTTGCCTGATAAAACAGAAGCGGTTTTGCGACTTTGGCCGCAGCTTGTATCGGATTCCTGGCTGGGACTTACCTGGAAAGCCGGAGGGCAGCCAATGGACGGGATAAACAAAACTCGCTGGCTGGAAAAAGAAATTCCCGTTTATGAAGTACGGGATTTGCTGGGATATTTGCGACGGCCTGTGGTTATTTTGCAAAGAAATCCAGATCCAACAGACTTGCAGGTTCTACAAAGACATTGCGAAAANNAATCGGTGTCGAATACCTTGATTTAAGCCATATCAATGAGGATTTGGAGTTGATGCTGGCTGTTTTGGATCGGGTTTCAAATTATGTGTGTGTCAGTAACACTAATGTTCATTTACGCGAAATGTTAGGCAAAGTCAGCCATGTTTTTGTGCCATTCCCTCCTGAGTTTCGTTATCAAACCGCTTCAGATAGTAGCCCTTGGTTTTCTCAGGCTAAAGTGTACCGCCAGGATTTTTCGGGAAGTTGGAAGCAGGCATTTTTTGTGCTAAAGGAGAATTTATCATGAGGACGATCCCCATTTTTATCGGTTTTGATCCTAGAGAAACCGTGGCTTACCATGTATTGTGCCAGAGTATTTTGGCTCGTGCCACCATGCCTGTATCGATTACCCCAATCGCCCTTGGGCATTTAAAAAGTGTTTTTCAAAGGGAGTTACACCCCTTACAGTCTACCCAGTTTTCCTTTTCTCGGTTTTTAGTACCATGGCTTTGTAACTATGAGGGACATGCCATTTTTATGGACTGCGACATGCTGGTTTTGGATGATATTCAAAATCTTTGGAACCTCAGAAGCCCAGAATATGCGGTTCAGGTGATAAAACATGTGCATGTACCCAGAGAAGATACAAAATTTCTGGGTGCAGTGCAGACCAAATACGCCAAGAAAAACTGGTCATCAGTCATGATTTTTAACAATGAATTATGTCGTTCCTTGTCACCAGAATATGTTAATTCAGCATCTGGCTTGGAGTTGCATCAGTTTCATTGGCTGGCAGGGGAACATCTGATAGGGGAATTACCTCATCGCTGGAACCATTTAGTTGGTTATGATGAAAAAAATCCTGATGTTTCCAATGTGCATTTCACCTTGGGAGGGCCCTATTTTGAGGAATACCGCGATTGTGAGTATTCCCAAGAATGGAACCTTGAATTGCAAACACTTTTGAAGGCTGAGCAGAGAGAAAAAAAATAGCCATGGATTCCCAAAATGGGTTTCCATGGCCAGATAGTATTTTTTAAAACGAAGCCAATTTGTAAATTGTGGGGGCCAAAATACCCATTTTAGCCCCCGAATCTTCTGGTTATCCCAGAAGCTGCAAGGCCTGCTGTGGCAGAGCCTTAGCCTGTGCGAGCTGACCAGTACCAGCCTGTAACAGGATCTGGTTTCTAGTAAATTCCACAGTTTCCATAGCCACATCCACATCACGGATCTTGGACTCGGTCGATTGCAGATTTGTTGTTGTCACTGTCAAGTTGTTAACAGTAGAGTTCAAACGATTCTGTAAAGATCCAAGTTTAGATCGTTCTGAGGAAATGATGTTTACGGCACGATCAATTGCTCCCAAAGCTCTGGTGGCAGATCGAACATTGGTAACATCCAATCCACTTAATCCCAAGGCTCTGGAGCTGGTGTTAATAATTCCAAACTTCACATTCTGGTTTTCATTGGCCCCAATCTGGAAATTGAGACTTCTGTCGGCCACATGCAAACGATACTGAGTCTGACCACTACCCTGAACAGACTGATTCACATTGATTCCCAAAGCAGACACCCCGTTGGCCAGGGATTGTGCCGCTGTTGGTGCGGTAACACCAGCCACGTTCAGTGGGTGAGTGGAAAGAACCACTCGGGCATCTTTCCCAGCCGATTTAGAGAAAAAATCAAGTCTGCCACCGGCATCAAACTCGTATCCCACATCGGTATTTCCAATAGAGGAAGCATCAAGTTTGGCAGCAATAGATTGTCTGGACATCGTAAAAGGTGTAGTAGCACCAGCGGCTGCGGTTGTTGCCAAAGAGCCGTTGGCTGGCCTTGCCCAAATTGAAATTGGTCCAGAACTAGCTCCATTGGCATCCTGAATCGAAAGTTGCACAGCTCCTGCAAAGGTAAACCCAATGTCCTTGGCAGTTTCTGAGGTTCTTCCAATCATAACGGCAGCGTTTCCACCACTTCCAGTATTGGCCGACCCACTGGTAAAACCTAATGGAAGCGAAGAACCCAAGTTGGAAGTAAAAGAAAGTCTGGAATCGTTACCTGTTTCAGTGCTGGTTAATTCCAATCTACCTTGAGCGTTAACCGAGGCTGTTGCTTTCACATTGTTGTTGGCAAAAAATGTGTTAAAAGCAGTGGTCAAGGACAAAGCCGAAACAGTAGAGTTAGAGCGAAAGTACAGAAAGTTAGCACCGGCACCAGTGGCGGGGCTTCCGTTTAAGTCGCCATCATGGACATTGATTCGCAGGTTCTGTCCACCAATGGTAATTCCGTTGGTAACATCTACGGAACCAGTCAAAACAGCCGCGGTTCCACCTGAGCCGGACTGAATACCAGTACTAATGCCTAATACATCCATTGCGGCCTGATTGGCAGCTACAGATACCACACCAGAAGTACCAGTTCTAGCGGAGGTTAACTGCAGATCATAGCCATTAAACGAAGCCACAATACCAGGACGGCTGGCAATTGGCTGCTGAGCAATTTGAGTATTGATGAAAGCTGCGATGGATGCCTTGGTATAAGTCCTGCCGGCAGTCAGGGTGATTCCAATTGGTGCAGTTCTTCCCAAGCCACCAGCGGAATGCTGTTGGGCAGAATTGGTGTCTGAAATTGTAAAAACCACATTGGTATTCCCAATTACAATTACATCCTGACCTTGAACTGTTCCATCAATTCTGGCTTGGGAAGCCAGTTGAAAGTTCAGATCCAAACCTCCGATGACACCAGTTGCTGTAGAGCTTGTGGTGTTGGCCGAAGTGGAGGTAGTTCCACCTACTTGAGCAGCACTAACAGAAAAAGCAGCCGCTTCGGCCTGAGTAGTGATTTCAAGACCCAAAGCCTTGATAAAATCTTCCTCTGCCGCCAACGCAACCTCACCCGATGCACCTTCACGGCCTGATTCAAAAATCAACTGTCCGGTTCGATTGTTAAAGGCAACAGTGGAGCCTGTTAGGCCTAAACCACCGTCCTGAATAGATGCAGTAATTTTAGCTTCCATGGCACTGGCCAAGGAGGACAGAGTCATATCCGCTGACACAGTCAGAGAAGTTTTCTCTCCGTTCCCTCTCAATGTAACTGTCACTGGTTGTTCCAGCACATTGTTTCCGTCATTGTCATAAAATGTAGTCAAGTCCTGGAGTCTTGAGGCAGTTGTGGCAAGCTCACCAGATTCCTTATCTGTAAGAATATTGGATTGCTGAACCTGGCGAACCCCGGCCTCAGACAGTCTTAGGTTGACATCATAATCCCCGGCTGCCAGGCCGGCCTCTCCCGATTGGTAGGCTTTTAGACCAACACCATTGGTTGTGACCAAGGCATTAGCAGAACCGTCCAAAAGTTTTTTAGTGTTAAACTCAGTGGTCAATGCAATTCTGTCCACTTCATCTACCAATTGATCAACCTCTTTTTGAATTTCTAAACGATCGTTGGTCGTTAGAGCATCGTCCTGAGATTGAATTGCAAGTTCGCGCATACGGTTAAGCATAGACGCGTCCTCATTAAGTGCACCTTCGGCAGTCTGGATCAAGGAAATACCGTCCTGTGCATTCAGGATGGCTCGATTTAAACCTCGAATCTGACCACGCAACTTTTCTGAAATTGTCAGACCAGCTGCATCATCAGCTCCGCGATTAATCTTCAAACCTGAGGAAAGCCTTTCAATGGATCTGCTAAGTCCATTGTTGGTTTTGTGCAGGTTGCCTTGAGCTGTCAAAGCCGCGATGTTGTTGTTGATTCTGAAACCCATGTGTATCCTCCCTGGATTCTATCTGTTCATCCGTGAACAGTTATCAAGCCACCCATAGCCCAGAAACACAGCGCTTCTGGAGTCAAATCTATGGAAATAGGCACTTTAAAAAAGGGAATCATTTGTATACCTCATGTGATGGTTTCAACTGACTTGTGTACATGGCATTCAGCGGACCCCTTACGGAGTCCGCTGAGTTTCAGCTACTTCATTATCCCTGAAGGAGCTGTAGTGCCTGTTGTGGGAGGGCCTTGGCCTGAGCTAGCTGAGTTGTACCAGCCTGGATCAGGATCTGATTCCTTGTGAAGGTCACAGTTTCCATAGCCACATCCACATCACGAATCTTGGATTCGGTGGACTGCAAGTTAGTTGAAGTCACAGTGAGGTTATTTACGGTTGAATTAAGTCTGTTTTGCAAGGAACCAAGCCTTGAGCGTTCCGAGGAGATCTTATTGACGGCTACATCAATGGCTCCCAAAGCTCTGGTGGCAGACCGCACATTGGTCACATCAAGACCCTTGAGCCCTAGGGCATCAGAGGTGGTGTTGATGAGTCCAAATTTGACGGCCTGATTCTGGTTGGCCCCGATTTGAAAGTTAAGAGTTCTGTCGGCCACATGCACACGATACTGAGTCTGACCATTGCCTTGTACCGAATTGGAAAAATTGATACCTAAAGCGGCAACCCCATTGCCAATGGAGGCTTGTGCAGATGGTGGGATACCAGCACCAGTTAAGTCTGTATGTACAGACAAGACAATTCTGGCATCCTTTCCGGCTGAGCGGCTCATGAAATCCAAACGGCCAGCCGCATCAAACTGATAGGTTACATCCGTGTTTTGTAGACCGGATGCATCAAGCTTGGCAGCAATCGATTGTTTGGACATGGTGAATGGAGTTGTGGCCAAGGCCGCAATCGTAGGTGCTAAGGAACCATTTCCAGGTCGCGCCCAGAGACTGATAGGACCTGAACTAGCTCCATT
>DITF01000128.1 GCA_002422125.1 bacterium UBP17_UBA6191 | reverse complement strand
CCACCAATCTCTACATCATTACCGGACTGAGCTCTAGTGATTCCACCAAGCCATAACTGCCCATCACTGGAAAGCTCGACGCGGGAATTTGTGTTATGCCAAGTGGTGCTTTCACTAATGAGGTTACCTAACTCATCATTTTGCTGTGAGACCTGAGCACCTGCCATGATCACACCCATGGAAGTGACTCCACCAACACTATCGATCTTAACTAGTCCTCCCTGACCATCAGAAGACAATCCTGCCGCTGTAATACCTGATGCCGTGGTCAAAACCACACCAAAAGAGTTGTCTTCAGAAGATGGTGTAGCCGTTGTTTCCAGAGTTACTGATTTTGCTGCCCAAAGGATTGAATCCAAGGCAATCTGCTCTCCAGCCTTGACAAAAATTGTGGAATCATTTCCAGCAAAACTGACTCCTGAAGATGTGATTGTGCCCCCAGCCACGACACGGCCATTGATATCAACATCCTTACCGCCAAAAATTTCAATATCAGTACCAGCGCCAGTAGTATAGAGAGTAGAAGTGGAATGTATAAAAACTGAGCTTCCCTTACTGTTAGCCCCAAGAAGGTTTGTGCCATCAAGAGCCACTCCCCCGTATATCTTAAGATCACCAGTGACTTTAGCCACACCCTCAAAATATACCCACTTATCCGACTGAATCGTGAGATTGGAGTTATTGCCTAAGATATTGATGTTTCCACGAACGATGGTGTCGTCCTCGCTGGCAATCACCAGGGTTTCATCATCCTGCATCGCATTGATGGTACCGGTCATCAAGACACCATAGCCTCGCTGACCCAGTAAATAGTGAGGCTCTTGAATTTGAATCTGATCAAATACCCCATCACCCTCTTCATCCAACAGATTGACTAGATATTCGTTCTGACCATCAGATACCACAAATCGTCTTGCAATATCCAAAGTCGATGTTCCCCAACTCATATCGGCGTTTTGGTAATCCACACCTTCAATAAAGCCTGTGACCAAGCGTTTCTCAATCGGAGCTGAGGCCTTGTAAAAGCTATCCTGTTCAATTTTTGTATATCCAAGGGTATTTAAAACAGCTTTCTGCTGTACATCCGTCAGGTTCTGAAACTCCTGATCAGCATTTGGTACAATGACTGTAGACCAAGTAATTCCAGCGTTGGTGTAATCCTGACCCTCGGTTAGGGTAAAGACTACCCGCTTGCTTGGAAGTAATGCATCAGAATTGACATAAGTCAGCCCGTTATAAACACGGAAATCCAGGGATTCAAGCACAGCCTTTTGCTGATCCGTACTCAATTTGGCAAACAGGGTTCCAACGGCTGGAGCTGACAGTTCTCCCCAATTCACCCCGTTGTAATTGTTCATCGTCTCGCGGATTTCCAAAGTACTGTTGTTTACAAATACTGGGTTATAGGAACGCCTGTAGCCTGTATTGGCCAAGACAACATCCTTTTGTGCCAATGTCAGATCATCAAAGCCTGTGCCTTCTTCAGGTGCAACAACTCCACCCCAATTTATATTGGAAATCTGAAAATCCCCGGCAGCGGTAATTTCAGGATCAATTGCAATAACCTGTAAAACTTCGCTGGCATTGGGATTAAACCAAGCCCCATGCTCAAACATTTCATATCCAAGGGAATGAGCCACAGCCTTTTTCTGAGCCAGTGTCAAAGATGCAAAGGCGGTCCCAGCAGCAGGTTTTGCAACATCTCCCCAGTACACATTGTCATAACTTATGCCGTTTAGTTTTCCCTGTTTGAATTCCTTAACTACCCGTTTGTCATATGTTGCATTAAGATTATGGTAATTGATACCGTCATCGGTGGAATAACCAAGATGCTCGGCTACCTTGGCCTTCTGTGCCGAAGACAGAGCACTCCACTCCGCATTGGCTGAGGGCGCAGCAACGGCCCCCCAATCAACCAAAGAGTTTTCATAATCGCCTTTTTCCCCGATTACAAAACTGGTCGCCCAATGTCTAGTAGTGGGATTGTAAAATCTCAGGCCACTGAGCTGGCTGTAGCCCGAAATATTCCCTGGATGTCCAATCTTAAAATCATCCATAAAAATTCGGTCAGAGGGAGCATCCGGGTTAAAAAACTTGCCTCCCTCAACCAACTGATAGCCTAAAGCAGTGGCAACCTCAAGTTGCTGGGCTTCCGTAAGATCAAAATATCCACGGCGCTCAGCCACATAATCCAATGTGACAGAGGCCCCGAGTTCAAGACCAGCAGAAGTAATAAGACTGCGAATATCATTGGGCAGTATTCCTGCTCGCAAAGCATCAATCAGAGATGAAGTGGCCGCAGTACTCGCCTTGACAATTCCGGGAATGGTATCAAAATAATCCGCATAAAGAGAATCTGATCCACCACCCACTAGATTCATTGGTCCCGCAGCCGTGATAGCCCCAGACAAAAGCATTTCTCCACTGGAAATCAAATCGACACTGGCAGAACTAGCAAGTTTAACCGGTGTGGCAACATTGTTAATCAAATCAACCCTTGCTCCTGCCAAAACCGATGAGCCCGAAAGCATGCGCAAAAAGCCAACACTTTCTACCCGAATGGAGGAATTGTCTGACTTAACATTTAAGGACGATCCCTCAAGCATTTGAATGCCTGTACCAACATTGATATCAATTTCTGAACCAACACCTATGGCTTCCAAGTAGGCAGCGGACTGCACAGAATGTGAAGTTTCAATCTCTAGTCTTGAATTGGCATTTAAGGTAGTGATGGAAGAGCCCAAATCAGTGGTCAGGGAGTTAATTTCAGCCCCATATCCAACCATGACCTGACTGCCCGTAGAGCCCAAAACCCGGACACGGACAAGATCCTGTCCTCTAATCCAGCCCGAAACCAACATTTGCTCCGTTACTTCAAACAGCACTTCTCTCGCTGTAACCCCAGAATCAGGAGCACCCAACGGATTACTCTGATTGGCCCTTTGAATTTCAAGAAGTCTGGCCACCATCAATATGGAGTCCTGACCCTGAACATCTCCTACTACATTGATTCTTCTGGCCCGAAGTTCGGCATGATCCTTAAACTTGGCTTCAAAATAAAATGCATCCTTCTGGGCATTTTCAACATCACCAATAAACATGGTTCCCAAAGTGGCACTGTGACCAATAATAATCTTGGAAAAGCCATCACTGAGAGCTTCCAAATCCTTCATGGAAAGGTTTAAAAAACCATTGTCATAGCCTGGTGAGTAGTCGTTTCCATATGCAGACTGGCCCGCTCCCCCTATTCGATAATTCTGATCAGAACTGTAGGTACGAAGGGAGAACTGTCCTGAACCAGTTACTCTGTTTTTTCCACTGTTAAAATCAATATCATCAGCAACAATTGTTATCGAGGCACCTGCAACTGTGGATTGAATCACTCCTGACTCTAAAAGTAGGGTTGCCTCTTTACTGGCAAGCTGAATATCAATTAGCCCCCCAGAAGTATAGATGCCCCCATTGGACAAACCAGAATCTTTAACAATCAGCCCGTCCCTTTCCCGAATAATGATGTCCCCAAATGCCCCTGTACTGGAATTTATTACCGTAATGGATTGGACCTCTGTCTCTAAAGTCCCTTGTATTCCACTACCAATGATAGTCAGATGGGCTAAAGGCATTACTAGCTTTACATTACGAGCATCTACAACCCCAGAGCTATGCAGGTACAACCCGGTGGAACCCCAAGTATCGGCACTACTCATATTGTTCTTCAAAACTGATTGGGAGGCCAAATCCCTTACCTTGATGAGTTCCAGGGAATCATCAAAATCAATGGTACGGTTTTTGTAACGGAACTGTCGTTGATTTAGATGAATCAGCTCATCTGAAATAAAATCATCGATCGTCAAAACATCGTAGCCTGAGCCACCCTTGATATTCAGATAACCATTGAGTCCGACAAAAATCTCATCATCCCCACTGCCAGTGTCTAGGGTGGTGTTCCCTTCTATTACTGTAATCTTGTCCTTACCCGCATTAGCAAATATGGTGTTGTTTCCGGTTCCCATGTCGATGATTTCATCACCATCACCACCAATAAAGGTGTCATTGCCAGCATCACCAAAATATTTAATGCCAGACCGTTCCCCATAAAAGGTGTCATTACCTGCGCCACCACGAATCACGCTGTCAGGCAGTCCCCCTCCAATAAAAAACACATCATTTCCAGAACCACCATCAATCACTAATTCAGCGTCTACTCCTGAACCAATGTAGAAGGTGTCATTGCCATTGGCCCCATTAGCAACAATATACTTCACCCCGGTATAGGTGTTTTTCTGGCCCATGGCCATTACTGTAATGGAGCCATCAGGGTTTTGTGATATATTATAGGACTCATCAATAATGTCTATGTAGGGCTCTCCCCGTAAATGGGCCCTGGTACCCATGTTGAGATACACAGTATCGCCAATCTTTTCAGAGATAATCGGGGGTGCGCCCCAGCTCCAGGTATAGCTTCCAGAAACAGATATACCAACAACAGTTACCTTAGCCTCCAGGTATGCACTAGCCTCTGTGACCTCAATTGTGCCACTAAATCCAGCCAGAGTTTTTTCAATCTTAAAGAAGCCCATGTTAATACTGACATCCAATGAGCCATAAACACTGACTCTAAACATGGTATTACTAATTGTCATGGACATTCCGGCATTCAGCTTCAGAATAAACATGTCAATACTGAAATCTACTGAACCTGTAAGGGAGAAATTGCCATCGGATCGAACATAGCCACTAATACTTATATCGATAAAGTCAAAGAAGTTCAGACTGGCATTATCAATTCTTAGTTCAAAGACATTGTTGATGTAACTGATTTCACCCTGAAATTCCACATCAAAAGCCACAATTCTTAGGGCCCCATCTAAAGCCAGTCTAAAAGTCGTGCCCGCAGCAACACCGGCGTATTCTGTAGTATCGCTAGTATTGACCTCAATAATTGCCCCGGCTCGGATACCAACAATACCAACACCTAACTCGACCTCAGTTTCAATGCGCATGGCAAACACAGGGCCTTCATTAGTATTCAAGATAGCTGCGGCACCAGATACTCTTAATGAGCCAAATGCCCCTAGATCCAGCCCCATGTCGAGTTCTGCATCAAATCCTTGTGAGGTAATTTTTAATTTGGCGGAGCCATACATTTCCAAATAGCCGGCAACAGTAATGTTGGCACTACCAGAAATGTAAAATAACTCTGATTCCAAGGCCACCATTTCAAAACCAAGAAAAGTCCCATCATCTGAAAAGGTAGCTGTCTTAACCTGCTGCGAGTTAGGGGTTGTATTGATCTGTAACAAAAAGCTACCGGCCATAGAAAATGCCCCAACATCAATTAATGTAGACTGTCCGTTGGGATTACCTAGTTGGATACTTCCATAAAGACCCCCGTCAGCAAAACCTAGGGTTCCAGCTGCGGAAATCGGCTCCAGAATGGGCATATCTATCATGCCCCCGATATTTAATTTGGCCGTCGTGTCCGACAAGACTACGGAAAATTCACCCTCGATATCTAAAACACTTAGGATGGATAAGCTGCCTGAACCCTCTAAAGCCACATAAAATTCAGCCGGATTTAACTCCCCTGGAGGTGTGGCCGATATCACAAATTCATCAAATCCAGTTCTTTCTTTTAGCTTCTCAGGCACGACATAAACATAGTCCCTGCCAAAGGAATTCATAGAAAGCGTTAAATCAACATTTAGCTCCAGTAAAGAACCTAAATCAAGACCTTGGCTTAAATTCAGTTTCATTGCAACATCATCTTCAATAACTAACAAACCAGTTGCTGAAGTTTTATACTCCAAAGCCCCTTCAACGCCAATGGTGGCATCACCATCCACAAACACTAACAGCCCGCTATCGGATAGGGAAAAATCAAAAGCTCCATCAATTTTAACCAGATCAAAAAAGTTAATTTCCGCTGTACCCTGCACCGACAGAAGTTGCTCATCGTAGTCCAGATAAAGAAACATTTCTTCACCAGTTTCAACATCAAACTCCCCAGTGGATACGGCGTAATTGCCTCCATCTTTGCCAGATTTGGAAAAATCAATAGCTGGGCCTGTAGGAGATGCGTTCAAATCAAAGCTCAAATCCCGGGCCGCCATGGTCACACCATCAACGCCCACAAAACTGGCAGAAACCAAATCGGCCTTGGCTGCCACATAAAGATTGGTAAAATCATGGGAGCGCATAAACACAGCCCCCAGATTCAACTCTTCTACAGCCACTCCAACAGCACTGGAATTGGGTGTGTCATGCTCATCAATCTTGCCATCGTTGTTACTGTCCTGCCAATAGCCTCCAAAACCCACAAAGCCATAGGCGTTACCAACCCCTAGGGCCAAAGAGGTGACCGTCTTTGTGGAACCATCTGTTAAAACAACCTCTTCTGAGCCGCGTTTTGTAAAAGCCAGTGAGCCGCTAATTTGTAAAATTCCACCAATGCTACCCTGGGCATAACCAACTTTTGCCTGAAGAATTTCATCAGTAAAGTCCATTCGGACATCATCAGCCCCAGTCGGAACAGCTAAATATCCATCTGCAAAACTGGCCCCAAAATCTATGTAGGGCATGCGAGCCAACAAGGCCAATTGGGGTGGTATTGATGGGTGAAAACTAGTATTGATTTTTACCGATACCTTTTGAACCTGCAAATCAAGAAAGTCACCAAAACCGACCAGAGCAGCACGATCTACATCTGCCTTAACTGCCATATATTTAGGCAAATTGGCCGCCACCTGCTCGGGCACACCATTGCCAATGGTCGGAGTCATAATGGCGACCCCAAAATTCACATCCTCTAGACTTAATCCAATTGCATTGGTATCCACAGTATCACTGGAATCAATGACTCCATCGTTGTTGCTGTCGGACATGTATGGCCCGTTAATACCAACAAAGCCGTATAGGTTCTGACCACCAATAGTGATTGTTTCTACATCGTGGGTAATTTCACTCACACCAATCAGGTTTTCAAGATCGCCTAACTTGGCCTTGACGGTATGTACTCCGCCCTTGGTAAACGCCACAGAGCCATGCAGATATAAAAATTCTGAAATTCTGATTTTAGCTAGACCAACCGATGCTTGTATCCAACGGGAATCATAATCAAGAAGCACTGGTTCACCACCAGTTTTTACCTCAAAATTACCACTGGCCGCCAAGTCTATGAACGGATTCAAGAGCTTATTTTTAGCTGAACCCATATTTAGTTCAACCGTGATATCTTTTAATTCAAGCTCCATAAAGGAGTCGAGTCCCACAACACCTGCATGAGGGGCATGTGCCTTAAGCGCAATAAACGATAAGCCCATCGGCTTAATGATAGGTAAATTATTCATGGTGGGCTTAAACATAGCCAGACCAAGATCCACATCATTTAAATAGATTCCTAAAGAATCGCCTTTATCACCCTCGCCAAAATATGGGCCATTCATTCCAACAAATACTTTGGCATCGCGAACACCAACAGCCATGGCTTCAAGATTTACATCATCGAGGGTCCCAACCGTAGTTTTGACTACATAGTCTTTTACATCACCTTTGCGAAAGGAAAAATCCCCGCTGATATACACAAAAGAATCAATACGAAGCAAGGCATCGGATACAGCCACCCCAATAATAGGTCCTTCAAAATCAATTACAAGTTCACGACCACCAATATCTAAAACTAACCCTGCGGAAGTCTCACCTGAGCCGGGAAAGCTCTGCTTAAAATTTATAGTGGGGGCAATCTGAGTACCCTTCCATTTTGTGCCTTGGTTGACTTCAATGTCAATGACCTGACCGGAGAACTCAAAAAAGTCCGCACCTGTGAACAGTTCAAACTCGCCCGAACTGGCAGATAAAGCCAAAAAAGTCGGGAAATCCTTGATTGGAGCTGTGGTTTTCATCATGGCCAAGGCCATATCCACATCTTTGATTCCAAACCCAAAAATATCCTCTTGATCGACAAAGGGAATATCAAAATCAGGGATTCCATAACCCACAAAGACATCAACCTGACTTAAACCAATTACTGTAGTTTCTACTTCAAGGTTATAGATCCGGCTACCATCACCAGAAACCTGGGCATCCGATTTTAGCTCTACCTGAGCCATAGTGGAAATTAGCCCTGGGGCTGTCAGATAATTAGCCCCTGTATCCACTACTACTCTTTGGCGCACACCCTTCTCAAACAAAAATCCACCACGCACATATACAAATTCATCTATGCGCAAAAAGGCATCAGCAACTGCTACCCCAATGATTGGATCACTATAGTTTAGGAAAACGGACTCTCCACCAGTGGCTATCTCATAACCATCATCAGGGAAACTGGATTGAAAATCGACCCAGGGAGAAACTTTGACAGGCGTTGTCTGTCCTTTCCATTTACTGCCCTGATTCATTTGAATAGAAACCCCATTGGCCTCTAAATTTAAAAAGTCCAGACCAACAAGACCGACAGAATCAACTTCCGCATATAAGGCAAACAAGGTGGGAATCACTTTATCTGGATCGGATAGCTTGGAAGACTTGAATGTTGCTACGGCAAAATCCAAATTATCAACAGCAAACCCAACGGCTGTGGAATCTCTTTCGTCATCAGCATTGATGACCCCGTCTTGGTTGGAGTCCACAAAATACGGCCCCATACCTACAAAGGCATTTACATTTTCCCCACCAAGACGAAAACCAGTCATGGTCACATCTTCTACCCGGGTTTTATCTGTACTTAAACCCGACATTTTTTGTAGTCCAGTTTTAACTTGGGTAGGTGCTGTTAAGTAACTGGAACTGTTAAAACCTGTATAAATATCCAAAACCACATTGTCAGTCTTTTCAATACTGAAACTGCCTGAGATAAAAAGGAAGTCCGCAACATTGATTAAAGCGTTGCCCATTTCCACGCCTAGTACATTCAGATTGTAATCAAAAAGGACTGGAACAGCTCCTGTTGCAACCGACAAACCGCCGGAAGAATATGCCGTAAAATCCACAAAGGGTTTTACATCCGTTCCTTTCCAGGCCTTGGCACTATTGGCCTTTAAGGTCAAATCATCCACATCAATAATTAAAAGGTCCCAGTCAATATCCACCGGATCGGGAATTGTAGCTTTAAAGGCAAACAAATTTGGGACAACTCCCTTGGTATCAATTCCTTTGTTAGCCTTAAATGCCGTGATCGCAAAATCAATATCTTCAAAGGATAAAAGCGGATCTTCTACATCCCCAACATAAATATTTACATCGGCCCCACCCAAAGTGATTACATCCATGGGAAGGCCAGTAATTCTGGAATTGTCATCGGAGAGATAACCTGCCGTTTTCAACTGGGTCAATCCTGGGTTTAAAGCTCCTTGGGAGGCTGCGGGAATGGTGGAAGGCAGTCCGGTTACAATGTCTGTATTTAATCCCCCCAGCTTTGTAAAGGCAAAACTACCCTCGATGGTAAAAAAGTTCTCGATTGAAATTCTGCCAAATCCAATCGACACCCCGAATACAGAGCTTTCAAAATCAAAGGTCAAGGGGCTACTCATTCCCGGGGCAGATACGGTGTAGTTTTCTCCAAATGAGGAATGAAAATTGGCAAAGGGCTTGTACTGGCTACCCTTCCAGACTGAGCCTTGATTGACCGTGATCATCAAATCCCTAACTTCAAGCTCAAAAAATCCCCAATCAACATCAATTGGGTCGGGCCAGAATGCTTTTAAGGCAAACATTTTAGGAATGACTCGATTGGGGTCGGCTGACTTCTCCGAGTTTAATAAAACCATTCCAAAATCAATGTCTTCCAGAATAAATCCGAGGGCATCATCATCTGGAGTGTCGTTATCATCAATGATTCCATCCCCATTGCTATCCACAAAATACGGTCCGAGGCCTACAAAAATATCTACATTGCCGGCTCCAAGGGTCAGAGTCTGCATAGGAAGGTTGGTCAGGGTCTGGTTGTTATCTGAGAGATATCCATCGGTTTTAAGTTGACTCAGATCGGACTGAATGCTCGACAAAGAGGAATCTCCGGTAATATTTAATGGAAGGCCTGTCTGCACATTTACAGAAACATTAGAGGCTTTTTCCAGATACATACCGCCACTAACATGCACAAAATCGCCCACGGCCATAGTGGCTCTTTGCATCTCAGCCCGAATTACCTCACCCGGATCATTAAAATCAAAAATTACCGAGGAATTGGGTCCGGTTTTAGTCTCAAGTTGTCTGTCTGCATAATTTACAACCGTTTCATCTTCGGCAGCCGTGTTTATACTAACCGTTATACCCCGCGCATTTAATTCAATAATTGGAATGCCAACAAAGCCGGCAAAGTCTGCTTCAGCTTTAAGAGTTAACCAGCTTCTCTGATCTCCCTCTTTTTCGGAGAACATGGCCAGTGCAAAACCTGCATCATCTACAGCCAGACCCAAACGGTCCTCAGAATCTCCATTTACCCCAACAAAAGCAGATACTTCGTGTCCACCAAGGGTAAGCAGGTTGACTGCCACACTGGTTCCATCGGATAAATCTATGGTTGTTTCGTATTTTTCAAAGGCGAAGTCCCCCTCAACCATAAAAAAGTCAAACAGGTTGATACTAAGATCTCCGGCTACACTGGTCAGATTTCCGCGCTCGCCTTCTGTATCCAAGGTAATGGTGTTACCGGGACCATTCAGTACATCCAGATTTTTGGCAGCAAAATCCACCACAACATCAATTGGATACTCCAACCTAGTGGTGGTTTCCGTTGTTTCTTCTGTTTCCTCAGTCGTGGTTGTGGTCTCTGATTCTGTGGTTGTTGCGCCCAAAGCCGAGATCAATAGGGTGGCATCCTGACTATCTACTCTTGTAACTACCTGCATTTCAGCAAGATTGGCCGATGCTAAAGACCCCAAGAATGTAACATCGTAGACCCCTGCACTCACAAGACTGACTATTACAGAGGCATTTTCTGCTCGTAAGACATTGTTTAAGGTCGTTTCAACATCTGCTGCACTGGACCCAAATTTAATCCCCTCGCTAATGAGAGTTTTTGATCCTGTGTTGACCTTAAGTTGAAAACTGCCGCTTAAATCCCCATGAGCAATACTAATTCTTTGGGTTTCTCCCGATCCGGTAACTCCCCCTGTCTGGGTAGACATAGAAGCGGTGGCATTTTTTAAGCCCTTTGTGCCTAAAACCAACTGGGGAATATCTTTGCCTCCGGCGCGGTTCTTAAATGTGATCGTAAAGTACTGGTTTGTGGATAAGCCACTATGAGTTACTGTGACATTGCCTTTACCGATGGCGGGCAGCCCTTCCAAAACTTTTTTGATCTGAGTGGCTGTAAAATCCATGGCATTGCTGTCAAATCGCACTGTGTGCGAAATTTTGCCATCCAGAGTAAAGGTAAAAGTACCCTTACCATGACCTCCAGGATTGACTATATTTAATATCTGAACTTCATTTTGGCCCACAGCAAATGCATTAGTCTGAGTAACAGAAACCGTAGGATCAGATACCGTGGTCTGAATCTCGATATCATCAATGCCTGTACCTTCCAAATCCCCTACCAACTCAATTTCAAAACCCTCAGCCCGACTGCCTGTAACCAAAACATTTCCAGCCCCAATTCCATTTAAGGATTCAACTGCTGACTGAATGGCTGCATTTAATGCTGCATCACTTGCATCCTTAGTGACTGCAACAGTGCCCGTACTTCCATCACGGCTCAACACAACCGAACCGGCTGTGTCCTTAAGATCCAGAAGCAAAACAGTATTGGTTTTGGTTTCTGTGGTCACTGTTGTGGTGGTTTCGGTAGTTACGGTTTGGGTGCTTGTTGTGGTTGTGGTTTCGCTGCGGCTAGCCCCTTCTTTGCCGGTAAAGCGATTAATCTCGACTACCATGTCGGTGGCGGCCAGGGTCAGCCCATCAATTCCATCAAAGGACACTGAACCCACATTACCCTTAAGCCCCAACCAGGAGCGATCCTGATTGTTGCGATCTTTCATCATGGCCAGGCCAAAGTTAAGCCCAGTCAGTGCCAGTCCCAACTGGTCTGCACTGCCTCCGTTTAATCCGGCAAAGGCTGAAACATTGGCTGAGCCCAGCGTCATCAGATCAACTTCAGCCTCAGAACCATCAGCCAACACTACTACTTCTGTCTGTTTCACAAAGGCAAAACCACCGCTAACCGTCAAAAAGTCAAAAAGACTCAGGTTTAAATTTCCGGAAGCCTGGATTAACTCCCCTCTGCTGCCCTCAATATCCAAAGTGATCGCACTTGAGGAGCTTGTCATTACCTCAAGATTTTCCGCAGAATAATCCACCACAAGTCCATCTGCATCTGCCTTATTGATTAAAACTTCAATCGTATCTGCGCTGATAGTAACCCCAGGGATTCCCACAAAGGCCACTGAGGAAGATTCGGCATTAAGACTTGTGTATTTTTTTGAGGTATCGGCCTTATTGGTTGCAATGACCAAAGCCATATCCACTTGGGAAAGACGAAGCCCTATTTCGCTATCTGTTCCCCCGCCAATTCCGGCAAAGGCATCTACCTGATTTGCCCCCATTGTCAATAAATTCATCTCGACAGTGCTGCCATCAGACAGAGTAAGGCTTTTACTGGATTTTTCCAGAGCAAGACCACCCTGTACTGAGAAAAATCCACCCAGTTTAATATCAAGATTGGCACTGACCCTTAAAAGTTTTCCTCTTGCCCCGTCCATCTCAAGATCAATACTTGCAGATGCTGAGGTTGTAACCGTCAGCGCAGCATCAGAAAAATCTGCAACCAGATCCTCATCATCAGTACTGCCCTTATTGATTTCGACACTCAAATCAGTCGCTTCTATTATCAGATCCTCACCAAGCCCTACAAAACCAGCCATCCCGGCTGTAGCGTAAAGGCTAGTGAACTTACGACCCCGATCGGCTTGATCCGCCATAATGGCCAGACCAAAATCAACATCCCCAAGGGCAAACCCGATCTGATCTGCACTACCACCGTTTATGCCCACAAAGGCATCGACATTTTCCGCCCCTAAAGTCAGCATGTCTGCCGTGATTGTACTTCCATCTGAAAGGGCAACATCTTTGACATACTTCTCAAAAGAAAAGCCCCCACTGACCAGGAAGAAATCAAATAAATTCAGCTCCAGATCACCGGAAATTCTGATCATTTCGCCTTGGACTGAATCCATGTCCATAACCATGGTAGAAGATGGGCCTGTTACCAACTCCAGACTCTGTTCAGAAAAATCGATCACGGAACCATCAGAGGCCTTTTGATTCACTAGAACTAAAAGGGCTCCAGCCTTAACCGTCATTCCATCAACACCGACAAACTCAGACCTTTGGGCATCTGCTTGAAGCCCCATCCACTTCCGGGACGAGTCAGCTTTATCTTTAAGAATTGCCAGAGCGAAGTTGACTTCATCAAGTTCAAACCCAAAGGCATCAGAAGTTCCACCATTAAGCCCCACAAAAGCAGAGGCCCCATCGGCCCCCAAGCTTAGCATATCAACTTCTACCAAAGAGCCATCATCCAAGGTCATGGTTTGCACGGATTTTTCCAGAGCAAAACCGCCGCTTACAGTGAAAAAATTGGCTACATTGATATCAAGGTTTGCACTTAAGCGGGTTAAATCACCCAAGGCCCCATCCATAGACAGGCTGATTTCACTATCGGCACCGGTCGTAATCGCGGCTGGATTACTCAAAAGATCAAGCCAGGTACCATCAGTGGCCCCACGACTCAACTCAACTAAAATATCGCTACCCTCAATCACTAGATTGCTAATCCCGTTTAAGGATAATTCCTCTGCCTCAGCACTAAGGGCCGTCCAGTGACGATCTGAATTGGATTGGTCGGTTGCCATCAAAAGGCCAAATGCCCCTTGAGCCATGGCAAAATTCAAATCCCCACTGCCAACCAAAAGGTTGAGATCCGATCCACCAACAGCCAAATAATCAGCATCTACTTCAGACCCATCAGACAGAACAAAAGTCTGGGTATCCTTTTCAAGGACCAGATTTCCCGAAACCGTGACAAAATCAGCAATGTTCAAATTCGCGCCAGTCAAAACTACTTGGTTGAGAGTGGTTGAGGCTAAAAGATCGGAAAATGTAAAATCCAAAGCAGCCGTGTTGATTGCAACACCAGAGTAATCGTCCCCGGTTTCATTCCAAAAAACGGCGGCTGAATCCACGGTCGCCGAAACAATAGAGTCTAGGACTAAATGGGCACTGCCTCTAGCCTCCAAAGCTCTTTTGCCTGAGTCAATCACCAACCCCAAATCAGCATTGGTAACGCCAGCACTAAAGGGCCCGGCCTGCATGGTAACTGAGGCATCTGTGGCAACCACCAATACCTGATCTGCGCTTTTCTGAAACCCAAAATCTCCACTTACATTAAATACACCGCCCAAATCAGCCTCAAATCCAGAGACACTGATGGCAATTAAATCCTCAGAAGCCGGCATATCAGAAAATGTAAAACTTCTACTGCCTATCTCAATTTTTTCAGCGGATTTTTCCTCATTGGAATTATTGTACTTAAACGATACTGAATCCCCTGTGGGCAGAGAAAAACCCCCGCCAGTCAGGTAAAGTGAGCCCGTCCCTTCGGCAACTACTCCTGAATCCAAGAGCATAATCCCAAAGGTTGCATCCCGCACACCGGCCTCAACACCAGCCGCAGAAAAACCAGCATCCACGGAATTACCCAAAATGAACACGCCCTCAGAACTGCTTGAGAATGTTAGTTCTCCCTC
Source organism: bacterium UBP17_UBA6191 (assembly GCA_002422125.1). Classification (GTDB taxonomy): domain Bacteria; phylum Muiribacteriota; class UBA6191; order UBA6191; family UBA6191; genus UBA6191. Next base: position 3,363 of record DITF01000128.1, on the reverse strand, counting down.
TACGGAAGCACCGGGCAGACTAAGCTCCACATCCCCGCCAACCGAAATCCGATTGCCCAAGGAACCATCCTGATCAAAAACGGCCACAGTGCCACTGCCATCAGCCAAAGTCAAAGGGCTGGATGAAAGATCGATTATGGAATCATTATCCTGACCCAAGGCCCAAAATACATCCAGCTCAAAATTGTCAGCACTAATACTCAAATCGGGCAGGTTAAACAGGGCTACAGAATCAATCGAGCCCGCCGCAGAAATCCAGGATCTATCATCCATTGTTGAATCAAATACAGCCAGCCCAAAATCGAGGTCAGTAAAAGAAAGGCCAAAGTTTCCACCTACAGAACCGGCCACATCCCGACCAATCAGAGTCCACACATCTACATCAACCGTACTCTGATCGGCCAGACCAACCGAGTCTATGGTGGGCTCAAGTGCCAGTGTAAACTCGCCGCTTAAAGAAAACGCAGCCCCCAAATCAATGGAGCCTGTAAAAGTAACACTGGTAGGAACACTCAGATAATCCTGAATTAGAAAGTTCCCAATCTCATCAAAAGAGGCCAGATTATCACTGACTAACTCAAAATCATCTCCGGCAAAAACTTCCTTGACTACCAGTTGCAAGCGATCTGATTTTTGAACAATGTCAAAATAGTAATCTGATTCAAACCCAAAAATTCCCGTGGCCGCCTCAAAGCCCCCCGCAACACTGCCATAAGTCATAATGTCAAAGGTATCTCCGACCTTTGGCTTAAATCCGTCCAATAGGGAAACCGCCAGCGTGCCCCCAAGATTGGCACTTCCAGACACATTGATCTGATCAAATCCGTCAATCGCCCCCGCCGCCCCATATCCGGCGATCTCAATTTCCAGAGTGCCTGAAGAATTTTGCGTGTACGAGGCTACATTCTGAACCCCTGGGGAATAGCCTGGAGAAACTACTCCAGAATTGATTACTTCAAGGTTCAAATCTCCGCTGCCACCTAAAACTGTATCCGTCGATACGCTAAGAACTGAATCCATTCCTGCCTGATTGGCAGAAAGATTTTTCATGTCTAAAACCAAGGCATTTTTGGCAGGCTCTGCAGGGTTTACTTTATTTTTTTGAACGACTTCGATTGGGGATTGCTGATCGATCGCGTCATAGACAATCTCTGTGACCGGATCAGCAGAAAGAAGAATTCTTTCCTCCAGTCGATCGAGCCTGAAGTTTTCAAGCCCAGCGCGTTTTGCTGATTTTTTCCTGCCTTTGGAGGGAAGATTATTGATAAATCTTCGCGCCCATCGATAGGTCCTGGTGTTCATCAGGTTTTTCAGTAAATCGTTCATAAGTTTTAACCTTGTTTAGATGCCAGTGAAGGGGGCGAATCCGCGTCCGGATCCACACCCCTTATATTTTTAAGTCAACAAAGATTCTTGAATCATTCGTCTGAAATTTTCAGATTTAGTTCAATGCCCCTTCCGCAAATCTTTCCGCCACCGTCGCCGCAGTGCTCAGATTTTTGTCCTTTAAGGTCAAAAGTCTTTCAATTTGAGACAGTGAGCTCAAGTGAGAATAAATCACAGGGATGTACTGCTTTTTGCGCATTTCCAGAAATTTGTCATCAGAAAGGCTATTTAAGCGCTCCTCGTTGATGACATAGGCCCCCGCAATATTTTTAACCTCTCCCTCCATGCGCACCTTCATGTTTAAAGGTGTAAACATGTTAAGAGAAATCATGTACTGGCAGAAAGCCTCGGTGAACTTTTCCATCTGCTGAAGCTCGCTCAGATACTTCTTCACTCTTTCCATTACTTCCGCAGGCTCACCAGACTTGTCAAACAACTCCTGGCCCTCTTTGTCATTGACCAAATCGCTTGCCTCATCAAGACAAATGGTAAATCGATCTTCTTCTTTGGTTTTTGCCAAAGCAAAGGGGTAGCGGCGAATGATCGCTGGAATGTAGGAAGCGTTCCATTTTCCATCCTTTACAAACAAATTTTCACCCTGCTCCAGACCTAAAAGAACTGTGGGGCGAAACTGATCCTTGTCTTTGTCTTCCAGAAAAACAATGGGGTATATGGCCGCAGCCCTGGAAAACTCATGGACCATAATTGCCGCTAAATTTATGCCTTTGGCAAATTCAAAGCTATTTAAAGCCTTTATTTTAGTCTTTTTATGTCCGTCTTTTGTAATAGGTACAACTTTTTCAAACATTCATTTCTCCTACAAAATTAATTGCGACAGCCTGCCCAGCCTATCATCACAAACTACTATTATCTCAAATCCCAAGAAAATGATCAAAACCTATTGTATAATGGCTTCCCATGGATTTTCTGACACTCATAAATGATCTAAAATACCTTCGAAACCGACCTTCACAGGGGCACACATATTTGCTCTCATTTTTAGAAAAACTGATCCTTCTTTGCAAGGCTTCGGCAGGAACCATACTTTCCTTTGATAGTTCTTCTGGGTGGAAGGTTATTGTCCAATCCAACCTTGAAGATCCCACCCCAATTTTACAGATTGCCCAAAGAGCCTATAGCTCAGGACAGGCCTTTGAAAAACTGGATGTAACAGTTGGTAAAATCTCTCGACCCCTGGTTGTATCCCTAAAACTGGATGGGGATTCTGCCCTAGTAGTTTGTCTTTTGGCGGACAGGCAAAACAGTCTGCCGATTCAAGAACTGCTTTTAAGACTGCAACTGGTCTCAGATATCCCAGTCTTAGCCCAGAAAACCAGTACCAACCACACCAACAATCCCGCCTTTGATACCATTCTTTCTCTGCTGTCCAAAATCGTGGATCAGAATGAGTTTCAACTGGCCTGCATGATTTTAGTCAATGAAGTTTGTTCCCGTTTTCAATCGGCCCGAGTCAGTTTTGGCATAAATCTACGGGGATACTGTGAAACCATAGCCATCAGCCACCTGGAAAAATTCCAAAAAAATACTGATGCCTCCCTTGAACTGATTGGGGTGATGGAAGAGTGTGCCGATCAGAACGCCGAAATTCACTTCCCTTCCTCGGCCAATGAAACCCTGATCACGGTCTGCCATGACCGTTACCAAAGACAGCAAGGCATGACAGAAATCTTAAGCCTACCTCTAAGAACTAACGATAAAGTCTGGGCCGTTTTAGTTTTGGAAAACCTCAGAGGGCTTAGCGAAACCGAACTGATCACCCTGCGCTTTTTAAGCAATCAAATTTCCCCTATCCTTTTAAAGCAACACCAGGACAGTCTGGGTTTTATGGCCCGTTTGCTATTTAAGCTCAGAAACTGGGCCGCATGGTGGCTGGGGGTAGAAAAAACCTTTACTAAATTGTTGATTATTGTTTTTTCCATTCTGACTATCTATATCTGTACGGGCACCTGGGATTAC
>DITF01000345.1 GCA_002422125.1 bacterium UBP17_UBA6191 | reverse complement strand
GGGGGCAGCGGAGAAAGAATGATGGCAGCTTTGGCCACTGGAGAAATTTTTCCTCCCCATTGGTTGCTGGCCCTTTTATTGATTAAACTGGTTGCGATTTGTGCCACCTTGGGTTCTGGTGGTTCGGGAGGAGTTTTTTTCCCAAGTCTGGTCATTGGGGCCGTCAGCGGGCTTTTTTGTCACAGCCTGTTTAGCATTTGGTTTTCACTCTCATCCCCATCCTTGTATATGTTGATTGGAATGGCTGCCGTTGTTTCTGGCACAACCCATGGCCCCATTGCGGCCATTATTGTTTTATGTGAGCTGTCGGGACATTTTCGCTTGATACTACCTCTGATGGCTGCAAGCATTATCTCAGTTATTGTGGCTAGGGCATTGCTTGAGGTCTCCATTTACGGGATAAAACTCAAGGAAAGGGGGATTCACCTAAAAGATGGGCATGATTTGGATATTCTTCGCACCTATAAGGTAGGAGATCTGATGGAAACTAACATTCCAAGAGTTGATGGGAAGACACCCCTGTCTGAGATTATTCAATTTCTGGATGAAAGTCGGGATGGTTATCTTCTCATACAGGATCAGGATACGGTGGGTATTCTGTCTCATCATGAAATTACCCCGTATTTGTTAAGACCTGATCGAGGACTGGACTGCGAGGCAAAAAGGGCTATGTATCTTCCGAAAATGTTTTTATCTTCAGAAGAGCCGATCCTTAGGGCCCACGAATATTTTTCGGTGGTGGACATTCGCTGTTTACCCGTTCAGGATCAAGACAAAAAAATCGTGGGCCTAATTTTCAAAAAAGATATTATTCGTTCCTACCGCCGCGCCTTAAATCGCAGACTATGGGAAGCTAGTCGGCCAATTTCCAAGAGTTAGAGTTTGAGCCTGTTCACGGTCTCTCTTCTACTGCGATTTGCTGCGGAACATAGGTCATGAACAGGCTCTTAAAGCCCATACATAGGCAGATATTTTTTTTCCAGATAGGTTAAGTAGTGTGAGGCGGACAGATTTTCGTGACAGACTTTTTGAATTAGTTCTGGGGCTTCCAACAGAGCACCCTCTTGGTGAACATTCTGCCTAAGCCAGTTTAAAATGGGTTGAAACTGTCCACTACGAATCCAATCATTGACTTCTGGATGAGTGGTTCTTAGTTTATTAAAGAACTGATTGGCAACCATTGCGCCTAAAGTATAGGTTGGGAAATAGCCGAAGGAGCCATCGGCCCAGTGAACATCCTGTAAAACGCTTAAACTAAGGCTTGGAGGGGTAAAACCCAGTAGTTCTTGGCTTTTGGCATTCCAGGCCTCGGGTAAATCAGTAACCTTAATTTTGCCTGAAAACAACTCTGTTTCTAATTCAAAACGCAAAAGAATATGTAATGGATAGGTTAGTTCATCAGCATCAATACGGATGAAACCGGGGCAGACACGATTACTGCTACGGTAATATTCATAAGGGCTGATACCAAAGAGTTCTTTGGAAAAGTGGCTCTGTAAAATTGGAAAAAACCATTCCCAAAAAGAAGCAGATTTGTAAATCATGCGTTCCCAAAAAAGGGATTGGGATTCATGAATTACCATGCCACGGGTTGAAGCACTAGGCATATCGGGATCAAGTTCATAGGGAATTCCCTGTTCATACATGCCGTGACCACATTCATGAACCAAAGATTTGATCCCGTAAAATATTTCATCCGTACTGTAACGGGTGGTTAATCGGACATCATTGGGATGAATCCCCATGGAAAATGGGTGGCTTGAAGTATCAATTCGTCCCCGTTTTAAATCAAAACCTAAAGCGGTTGCCAGAAAATGACCGACCCGAATTTGCTGATCCACAGGATAATAGTTTTTTGGCAGAGGCTTCACTAGATCCATTTTGGGTAGGGTCATATCCAAGAGGCGTTTTAAGCCTAATTTTAGAGATTGAAACTGAGGTTCTACCTGCTCAAGCCTTAAACCTTCCTCATAAACTTCTAGTCTGGCGTTGTAGGGGCTTAGTTCTGGATATAGTTTGGCAGAAATCTCAGGAATCAGATCCATCCATTCTTTTAAAACTTCTGAATACTGTGCAAAGGTATTTTCAGCTTTGGCTTTTTGCCAGGCAGAGTAGCCCCTTGAGGAAAGGGACGCTCTTCTTCTGACAATATCTTCACCCAGTTTTATGGAATGCTCAAAGCCCCGATGAAGCTTTTTTATGTTAAACCATTCCCGTTGAGAAAAGGTCGCTTCGGGGGCTTCGATAAGCTCAAAAAGCCAGTTGCCGATTTCTGGCTTGGTGAATTCGCGGTGCATCAGTTGGGCCATAGCCGAAGACTGTTTAGATCGCTCTGCTGCCGCATGCTGCGGTAACATTACTTGGGTATCCCAGTGCGACAGGCTAGCCACACGACGAATACTGGCCAGACGGCTCATTTCTGATTTTAATTGCTCGTAGGTATTTCTATGCTTCATTTCCATGCGCAGATTGTACCATAGGCCAGGAATTGCTACACTTGTATACTAGGAATGAATCTGAGGGGATGAGCATGCGGATCAAAGATGTGATGATAGCGTATTGTCGGGAATCTGGTTGTCCGGTCCAGATGACTATGGATCGGCATCGTGAGAATGAGGGTTCTGAGGACGAGATCAAGCTGATTAAACGGGCTCACTGTATCCGTTGTGATATCTGGAAGGTTAGAAAGTGGCTGGAATCCCAGGATCTGGAGTTTACAGAGAAAAAGCAGAAACCACCGTTTCCTAGTTACTGAGATAGGAGATATCCAGAGTAGGACTGATTGTTCCTTTGGCCTTAAGCTCCTTGGCGTAGTCTTCAAAGGTGATAGACACACCCTTTATACTTCTGGACATCTCGGCTTTAAGCTGCATGGATTTATCAAGCCGGATACTGTTTGCGATGGATGGGGTCATGCCCATTACCTCAAACAGGGGAACCGATTGAATATTTTGGGCATCAGGTACAAGAACTTGTGAAATACAGCCAATCAGATAGGATGATAACTTTAAGCGAGCCATTTCCGTTTGATGCGAAGGAAACGAATTTAGGATTCTGGAAATAGAATTTAAACAGCCAATAGTTGCGATTCCGGCCACAATCATATGACCGGTTTCTGCTATTGACAAAGCAATTTCAGCACTGCGGTAGTCTTTGATTTCTCCCACAAACAGGGTGTCTGGGTCTTCTCTTAAAGCATATTTCAGGCCACTTACATAATCATGGGTGTCTTTACCAATCTGTCTGAGATTGATAATGGAGTTGGCACTTTTTAACTTGTACTCCAAAAGTTCATCCATCACGATAATGTGGTCCTTGCGGATTTGGTTCATGTAGGCCACAAAACTGGTCATGGTAGAAGTCTTTCCACTACAGATAGGGCCAGATATCAAAATCATGCCCTGGCCCTTATGGATAAAGTTTACGGCCAGTTTGGGAATACCCAGATTTTCCCAGCTTCTTTGTTTGGCTGGCAGAAGTCTGGCACAGAAATACAGCTTTGTACTATCAAATGAGAAGGTATAACGGAGCTTAACCTTATCGTTAATGTCCACTACCCCCTGGGCGCATCGTTCTGTTCTGAGGGTTTCCTTTTCCTTATCGGATAAAAGCCTTTTTGCTATTTGGGTGACATTGCAGGATGCAATATCGAATTCTCTGGTTTCTTTAAGTTCTCCACCAAAACGAACTCGGGCATGACGATTGTGTTTGATATGTACATCGGTGGCGCCTTTCTCAAAACTTTTTGTAAGGAATTCAAAGAGATCAGTAATCATGCTTTTTGCTCCAAAGCCATATATCGATCGGCAATCTCCTTGGTAATCATCCGAGTAGCGACCAGTTCCTTGATATGCATGTTAAATGTGCGCATTCCTTCAGCCTTACCCTGTTCCATTGCTGATGCTATCTGGTGGTCCTTGCCTTCCATAATCAGGCTACGGATGCCTTGATTCGCCAAGACTATTTCATAAGCAGCCACCCGGCCAGATTCAGCTTTTGGTAATAATTTCATGGAAACAATTCCTTGAATATTAAAGGCAAATCGAGAGCGAATCATGTCTTGCATATCTTCTTCAAAAAAAGACATTACGCGTTTTACGGTATTGGCAACATCTACAGTATGCAGGGTAGCCAGGACCAAAACCCCAGCTTCAGCAAGGTCGAGAGCACCCTGCATACTGTTCCGATCGCGAATCTCACCGACTAGAACAATATCGGGATTTTCTTTGGATGCAATTTTTAGCCCGGTCGTAAAACAGGGCACATCCTTGCCGACTTCCTTTTGCGAAAGAATACAGAGTTTATCCTCATGCACAAATTCCACCGGATCTTCGATGGTGATGATATGACAGCGCCGATTGTGATTTAAATGATCAATCATGGCTGCCATGGTAGTGGATTTACCACTTCCGGTTGGGCCAGTGACTAAGATTAAGCCGCTGCGTTTCTGGCAGAGTTTAGTGATTCCCACAGGACAGTTCAAATCTTCAAGCTTGACTATGCGGCTTGGGATCAAACGAAACACGCCTCCAAACTTACTATCCTGAAGAAAAATATTGCCGCGAAAGCGACCATGTCCTGGAATTTCGTAGGCGAAGTCCAATTCCTGTCCCCGATTGAGTTGGGCCTTTTGATCATCCGAGAGGATTTCACTTAAGAGAAACACTAGCTGTTTACTATTGAGTGCTTTGCCAACGCCTCGCAACATCCCATCAACGCGGTATGTCAGAGGGTAATCAGCATGCAGGTGCAGATCAGATGCACCGAGTTCGATCATCTGTACGAGGAATTGATCCAGTTTTGCCATAGGATCAATATATTTTCTGGGGCTTTGGTTTACAAGCCAGAATGCTGAAAAAGAATAAGAGAACAGCACTCAGGGTTTCCATATTTTCCCATAGTGTAGTGTCGGTGGCCTGAGCTAGTCTTGGTAAATTGCTAAGCAGGATGTCTCGAAAATAGATATCTGTGATGATTCCTAAAGCCAGAGCCGAGCCGGCAATGGAGAGAGAATAACGAATCACCGCCCTGGTGCCAAACATCTTTTTCATTACCACTAATGAGGCTGTATTTACCGCTGGTCCGGCCAAAAGAAATACTAAAGCGGTTCCCGGACTCATCCCTTGGGATATAAAACTGAGGGCCAGTGGTGTGGAACTAGTGGCACAAACATAAAGGGGAATGGCGACAGCCAGTACTAAAACCATGCCCGTCCAGCCACCGGAAAACCAGGTTTCAAAGAGACTTTGGGGAATCAGGGCACTGATGATGCCTCCCAAAACAAATCCAAGCCAAAGCGAGGGAGCGAGATCTTTAAGTAAATCGGTGAATGCAAAGTGGATTCCCTGGATAATGGATGGTCTGTCTGTCTGATGGTGTGGCTCGTCATGACAATGCTTTTCACAGCAGGAGTGTTGGTTATCTGAAATTTGANNGGTTCTAAAAGGTAATCTACCGTTCCGGTAATTACCGAGATAAGCCAGCCACAAAAAAGTCGCAAAAGAGCATAGGGAAGTCCCAGTAATCCCACACTCATAAGAATTGAGTCAATCCCGTTTTCCGGGGTGGATACCAAAAAGGTCATTGTGGCAGAGCGGCTTGCACCCTGCTTTAACATTCCCTGTGCCACGGGAAGAACCCCACAGGAGCACAAGGGCAATGGGGTTCCTATGACAGAGGCCTTAAAAATACTACTGAATCCCGGTGTACCGAGCCAGGCTTTTACCCTATCCTCAGAAACCAGAGCTTTTAAGAGGCCGGCGATAAAAAGGCCAAACAATAGATAAGGACTTGCCTCAGAAATGAGAAGCCAAGTATGCTCGATAACAGTTATAAGCCAGTCCACCTCACGATTATACCTCGGATGGGAATCAGGATGCAAAAAGAGAGTAAAAGGAAACGCATACAAAGAACAAAAGTAGTTTTTGAAAAACTGCTGTTGGAGTTTCCTGACGCTCATTGTGCTTTAAACTATAAAAATCCACTGGAGCTTTTGATTGCCACAATTTTGTCAGCCCAATGCACTGACAAAAATGTAAACAGAGTTACCAGGGAATTATTTCAGAAATATCAGACAGCTAAGGATTATGCAGATTCAGATCTTGAGGAATTGAGTCAGGATATTCGCAGTATCGGATTGTACCGAGCCAAGGCCAAAAATATTCGTCTCACCTGTCAGGCCCTGGTAAATCAACATGGAGGTCAGGTTCCAGCTTCCATGGAGGCTTTAGTGGCCCTTTTTGGCGTCGGTCGCAAGACGGCTAATGTCGTTCTAGGAACTATCTTTGGCATTAATGAGGGTGTGGTAGTAGATACTCATGTAGGCAGAATTGTGCGACTGTTAGGGCTGACATCTGAGGAATCTCCCGTAAAAATTGAACAGGATTTGCTGGTTTTGGTTCCAAAACCAGACCGCACCAAGTTTTCTCATCTTCTGATCGAACATGGCAGAAAAACCTGTATTGCCAATCGCCCAAAATGTTTTGCCTGTGCGGTGGCTGATTACTGCAATTATAATTTAAAGCAAAAAAAATGACCCCCAGAAAACTGGGGGCCAGATTTTAAAGCCTAAGCTTTAAGACTTATCAGAAATTACTTCTTCTTAGCCTTTTCCTTTTCTTCGCGTTCCAGTTCAGCCTTCAAATTGGCTAATTGGTCAGCGACTGGACGAGCTTCAGCTTCAGTAGCCTTTTTCTCTACGGACCGATTATATTCTTCCACATCGGTTCGCTCCAGATCCCTTTGCGCCTGACGAGCAGACAAATGAACTTTCAGTTCTCTTGGATGAAATTCCAGAACCTTCAAATCCACTTCCTGACCGGCTGTGATTTCTTTTACCATCTGCTTAGAAGGAATTACACCCTCTACGCCTTCTGGTAAAGAAACAGTAGCACTGCCATCAGATAAAACCTCTTTGATTAGGGCTTTAACGATAGATTTTGCAGGATGTTTTGAGAAGAATCTTTCAATAGGATCATCAGAGAGCTGCTTTAATCCCAAGGAGATCTTGCGAGCATCAAAGTCAATGGCCAGAACTTTTACCTTAACCATTTCGGCTACCTTAAACTTGTCAGAAGGATGTTCAACCCTTTCGGTCCAAGAAATATCCGAAACATGTAAAAGTCCATCTACCCCGTCTTTAATTTCCACAAAGGCCCCAAAATTGGTGATATTGGAGATTTTACCTTGCAATACACTGCCCACTGGAAATACTTTGGCAACCTGAACAAATGGTTCTTCAGTCAGTTGCTTCTGACCCAAAGAGATCTTGCGCACATTGGCATCAATTTCCATAACCTTACACTGAATTTTCTGTCCAACCTTTAAAAGATCAGAAGCGTTTTCAAAATGCTCGGTCCAAGAAAAATCAGAAATATGTACCATGCCTTCGACATTTTCAGCGATTTCGATAAAGGCACCAAAGTTAGTCAGACCAGTTACGGTTCCTTCGACAGTCGATCCAGCAGGGAAAGCCTGCTCAACACCTGTCCATGGATCTGTAGTTACTTCTTTGAGGCTCAGTGCGATTTTTTTATTTTCCGCATCCATTCCAATAACTTTAACAGTCAATTCCTGATCAATGGTCACTACCTGTTTAGGATGAGTCACCTTATTGGACCAGCTCAAATCGGAGATGTGAATCAGACCTTGAATACCGCTTTCTACCTCAACAAATACCCCAAAGTCTGTAATGTTTCTTACAAATCCCTTGACGATATCGCCTACGGTGTAGCGATCAAAAACTTTTTCCCATGGATCTTCTTCAGTTTGCTTGATGCCTAGGGCAATCTTGCGACTGTCTTTTTCAAAGCTTAAGATTTTACATTTTACAGGGTCACTGATTTTTAAGACTTCCTCAGGATGTTTAACCCTTTGGGTCCAAGAAATATCAGAAACATGTACCAGACCCTCAACACCATCAGCTAGTTCCACGAATACACCAAAGTGTGTGATGTTTTTCACAAAACCCTCGTGTACGGAACCAACCTGGAAGCGCTCTTCAATATCAACCCATGGATCAGAAGTCAATTGCTTCACGCCTAAAGAGATTTTTTCTTTCTCGCGGTCAATGCCCAGAATTTTCACCTGGATACGATCGCCTAATTTAAGCAGGCTGTTTACAGAACGCACATGAGCCCAGCTCATATCGGCCTTGTGCAAAAGTCCGTCAATCTGTCCATCGACAATGGATACAAAAGCACCATAATCGGTAATATTTTTTACAATACCCTCACAGATATAACCTTCCTGCAAGGTTTCAAAAATATGCTCGATATTTTTGCGTCGTTCTTCCTGAAGAAGTTCTTTGCGGGACAATACCATGTTACGGCGGCGGCGGTTAAATTCAATGATTTTGAACTCATAGTCAAGCCCAATGTATTTTTCCAGATCGTATTCCTGATGTAAGCTCATCAAAGAACCGGGTACAAATGCCTTTAACCCATGACATTCAGCGTTCAGTCCACCCTTGACCTTACCAACAACCCGGGCCTTGACTGTTTTGCCAGCATCGTAGGCAGTGGCTGCAACTTCCCAAGCCCTAGCTGCCTGAGCCTTGGTCTTGGAAAGCACAATAGTGCTGTCTTCGCGGTTTTCCACAACCATAACTTCTACTTCCTGACCTAAGGCGGGAGGTAGTGAATCGTTGGAGAATTCCCCTAGTGGTACCATGCCTTCATTTTTGGCATTGATATCCAGATAGACATCACGGGAGTCAATTCTAACAATTGTTCCCCGATAAATTTTTCCTTCTTCTGCAGTTACCAAATCTACGGACCACAGATTCTCGAAATCAGCCATGGACTCTTCCATGCCGAATTCCTCTTCTTTTTTTGTTTCTAATGACACAAACATCAACTCCTAAACACAAATATCAGCGAATTAACCCTCGCTGATGGGCCTTTTCCACATATTCCGACATGACCGCCACCACTTCATTCAGAGAAAGACTGGTAGAGTCTACCAATATGGCATCCTCAGGCCTTCGTAAGGGAGCAATTGCTCTTTCCGAATCCATTTTGTCTCTTGTCTCAATTTCAGATTTCAGTTGGGAGAGTGACACCTCTTCGCCCCGCGCCAAAAGCTCCTTATATCGTCTTTCCGCTCTTACCTGGCTGGATGCAGTCAGAAAGAACTTGAGATTTGCATCGGGAAACACCACGGTGCCGATGTCACGACCATCAATGATAAACTTCCCTGAGGAAGCCATCCGTCTGAGGGTTAGATTCACGGCATCACGAATGGTTGGACTTTGGGAGATTGGAGATACACAAAGACTGACTCTTTGGGTACGAATATCCAAGGATACATCCCGCTTGTTTACTGTGTAAACCGGGGCCTTACCACTTGGGTACTCTACAACAACCGAGGTTTCCAACACCATGTGTCTTAAGGCCGTTTCGTCACTGGCTTCAATATCTCTTTGAAGGGCCGAGAGAGCGTAACAGCGATAATAAGCACCGGAGTCCAGGTAATTAAATCCCAGATTGTTGCCAAGATTTTTGGCAATAGTGCTTTTCCCCGCGCCAGCAGGGCCATCAATGGTAATCAGAAAGTTACAGTTATTGGCAATCATATTCGTAATATATGGAAGGCGCAATGATATATGTGTTTGACTCAAATGTCAAAAAATATACAGTAGAATAAATGCAACCATGAGGCATGATCGGAACCAATCGCCAAAGAATATGTGGGTTATTATGATGGGATTGAGCAGGTTTAACTCACATTCCGCACATAACGCCCCAGTACAAATACCAACAATACACGACCAGAAATCAATTTTTGATCCCCAGCTCCCGCCTAAACTGCTCTAATAAAGCCAAGGATCTTTCAATTTCCTCCCTGTGATGCAGATAGGTGTGATGAACTGAGCGAAGGGTGGTCAAATTCTCGACTGTATCTTTGCCCCCATCCTTGACGGGCTTTATATGGTGAATATGTAAATACCGTCTGTGGTTACATCGCTTGCCGTTTTTTTGGAAACTACNNAGATAGGTTGAGGAATGTCTTCTCTGTTATGAGCTGTGACAGATTGATTTGTTGCTACCTTTGGCTTGCTTACTTGTTTTTCTGTAACCGCATCCGTGACAGATGGGTATTTATGTAATGAGCAAACGCCGTGACAGATTCGGGTCAAAATCATAACCCTACAGCCCGTTGGATATTTTAACTTTGCCAACTTGAAAATTATGGGCGGAATAAGAGGTTTCAATTCTTTTAGGCGGGCCCAAGTCATGTATGGTATTCTAAATACTATGATTAGACCAGAACCAAATAATCAGGAAAAAATTTTAAGAGAATCAGATTTTATTGTCAGTAAGACAGACCCCAAAGGAATCATTACTTACGGAAATCAGATTTTTATTGAGTATTCAGGTTATTCAGAATCAGAGCTTTTAGGTGCGCCTCATAATATTCTGCGCCACCCGGATATGCCGGCTTTGGTGTTTAAGCTTCTGTGGGATACCATCAAACAGGGCCGTGAAATATTTGCATTTGTGAAGAATCTGAGTAAAGATGGTTCGTTTTACTGGGTGTTTGCCCATGTGACACCTTCCTATTCGTTGGATGGCAGGTTGTCTGGGTACTATTCTGTTCGTAGAAAGCCCAAAGATGGAGCCGTGTCGGCTGTTGTTCCCATTTACTCGCAACTTCTCAAGCTTGAGAAAGAACATGGTCGAAGTCGTGGCATGCAGTTAGGCTCCGAACTACTGGACAGAACTTTATCTGAGGCAGGTATGGAATATGACGAATTTGTGCTTAGGTTGCAGAATCAATAAAATTCTTGTGCTTGTTCTGGCGGTTCTGGTTTTGGGCTTGGCCCTTACCAATGTATTGGCCCTAAAAGTCGTGTTAGCTGTGGCTGGGTTATTGGTTGCAGGCGTTTTGTACAGTCGAATCCTGAATTTATGCCATGAAATTCATGTTCTGGATGATCTGTGCGCTAAGGTCGGAGACGGGGATTGCAGTGGCAGAATTACCAGAATTCGCCCCAACTCAGAATTAAGTCGGGTCTCAGATAACTTTAATCGTGCCCTTGATCAGATGGAGACATTCTTTCGTGAGAGCAGGGCCGCCTTTGAAGCCTGTAGTCAAAGAAAATACTATCGCTTTTGTATTACGCAGGGAATGCATGGAAATTTCAAGGATGGTCTTGAGCATTTGAACCAGTCCTTAAACTCTATGGCAACCAGCAATGAATTTATGCTCAGAAATGAATTTTTGACAGCCTTGGCTGGGATGAACTCTGAAGCCATGCAGGGAGATCTGGAAGATACAGTTTCAGATTCACAGGCAATTTTGCAGTGTGTGCAGGAAATTGTGCATGAGACTGAGAAGATGGGTGCGGTTGTGTCCTCAAATCGTGAAAAAGTGGAATTTTCAAAAGTACGGATTCATGAAGTCCAGGAGCAGGGGGCGGCATCCAATAAGGCCATATCTGAGCTTCAGGAACTATCCTCGGAAATTTTGTCTCATGCCAAAGGAATTCAAAGTATCGCTGAACAGACAAATCTCTTAGCCTTAAATGCGCATATTGAAGCAGCTCGGGCCGGAAAACATGGTCGTAGTTTTGCCGTAGTTGCCAATGCGATTCGCGAATTATCGGATGAGGTCCATAGACTGAGTGAAAAGACTATGCAGAATTTGAATCGACTGGCTAAACA
Organism: bacterium UBP17_UBA6191; assembly: GCA_002422125.1. Lineage (GTDB taxonomy): Bacteria > Muiribacteriota > UBA6191 > UBA6191 > UBA6191 > UBA6191. The sequence continues at coordinate 10,932 of DITF01000345.1, read as the reverse complement.
AGGTGAACTTGTAGAAGGCAGCGCAAAAATTATGCTTTCTGAAATTGACAACATTCAAGAGGTTATGTCTGAGGTTTTGGAAGCATCCACTCATACTCAAAGAGCTGTGCAGGTCACCATGAACGGAATTCGTACCGTAAAATCCCAGGCCGAGACTACAGAAAAACGGGCCCAATGGATTAAGCTGAAACAAACGGCATTTTTGGCCTTTAACCACGGCCATGATTCTCAGGAAGCACTTATGTTTAAGACAGCTCACAGCGGATTTAATGATAAAGAATTTCGCTTGTTACAGCAGGCCGTGATGCGAATGGATGAGAACTTTCGTCAGGATCGTGAGCAGCAGATGGAGATTTTAAACATTATGCAAAATATGGGGGGTACTGGTTCAAAGTCATTTCTTGAGCTGGACCAGAATTTCAAAGTGGGCCGTGTTGGGGAACATGTCAAAAGCCAGGGTCTTCTTAAGGCAGTATCCTGATTTGATAAGTACCGTTAAATCTCTTTCCAGAGTGATTGGGTTGCAGGACATATAGATTATCTCTGGGCAATTCATTTTAAGGATGTGTTTCATGAGCTCTTGGCTAATGCCCTGACGGGGTGGGTTTAACAGAATCACCTCTGGCGATTTCCAATCTTTGGGGATTTTGTGAATATCTTTACTTAAATCCAGGCATTCAAAACTCAGGTTTGGCAGGTCTTGGGCACTTTTTTGGGCACAGGAAATTGCAATTGAGCTGAATTCAATTCCGTATCCCGATGAAACCAGATCACGGACTGCGAATAAAAGCGTACCGATCCCGCAATACAAATCCCATACTACAACTTGCTTGGGGATCCATTCTCTTAAGGTTTGAACAATCTCATGTAAAATGAAGCGGTTGGTTTGAAAAAAAGCTTCTGGCAGCCAGTGCAGTCGATGATTGTGAACCTGCTCAAATAGTGGTTCACTCTGCTTTTGCACCCATTGATAGTTTTTTATGGTGAAGGGGTTACAGTCCCATTGCCAAAAGATATTTTCAAAGAGGTTCCCGAGTTGATTTTGGAGTTCAGAAACAGAAGGTTTCTGTTTACAGATTATTCCCAAGACCGTCTGATTTTGGGGAAGACTTTTTAAGTAGATTTTATGGATTCCCGGAATACCTGTGAATGCTTGGGGAATTTGCCTTATCATTTCCTCAATGGCTGGTTCGGCCACAGGGCATTGCAAAATGTCGGATAACAATTCATCATCCGCATAGGCCAGAGAATTCTTTTTTTGATTCCAGTGCAATATAAGCTTGTTACGAAATCCGCTTTGATTTAAACAGACCAAGGGTACATTTTCTTCTTTTAAGGGGCCGCGTAAGAGGTTTTTCAAAACCGTTTCTTTAAGAGATTTGTATTCCTCAGTGCGCATGGAGTGTAGGCTACAGCCAGGGCATAGTCCGCAATGTTGACAATGGGCCTGCCCCCTAAGGGTTGATGGGGTTATGAGGGCAAAATTTTTCACCAGTCCGATTCTTTTTTGGAATTCTACGGCCTGGGGCTTAATAACATCCCCGGGGAGAGTGTGCGGCACAAAGCCCACCATGCCCTGATGTTCACCCTCTTCAAATCTGCCCACACCCTGAGCAAAACCATTAAGATCTTTGATTCGCATTGAAATTGCCCGATTCTATGTTTATGATGCCCCAAGGTTATATCACGAAGGATAAGTTCATGTTCAGAATTACTTGCATTTTAATATCAGTTTTGTTGTCAGGCTGTGGCGGTGGAGGCGGCGGTGGAACATCCAGCGGCTCAAGTGTACCAGCCCCAATTCCGGCAGCAGCAGTGCCGGCAACCTCGGTAGTTACCAATGGTACATTGATCGGGACTTATAACGCTTTGAGTGTTCGTTACAGTCAAACCAACACCGTAGCCAATCAAGTATTTGGCAATGATGTTGTTTACACCGAAGCAGATTTTAATTCAGGTTCCGAGAATTTTTTCAGTGGTAGTGAATTGAATTTGTCGGCTTATTCATTTGTGGATGGAAAGTCGATTGGTACGGCAAATGCCAGTAGTTCTGCAAACACAATTTCTGGGGTTCAGGTTGCCACTGCTGTAGATGGTCTTGTAGCCGCCTATGCTTTTCCTGGAGTGAACTCTACGGCCGAGGAAGTTTTTGGTGTGCATATTAAGAGGGGATACAATCAGGCCAGTCTTGGTATTGAGCATATGCCACTTCTTACAGGGCCATTTGGTATGGTTTCTCTAAGTCTTAATGGGGAAGTGCAGGTAGGTGAATTTACTTTCTCAAATGCCTCGGGCCAAACCACAGGTACGGCGGTAGGAAGAGGGTTTGTGTCTACCTCAGGGGTGGCGTTTCAAACCAGTGCCCAGGCCTTTGTTGATGAACAATTTAGTATTGTCAGTGGTAATTTTCGTCTCTTAAATTCAGATTGGCCCTGGTTTCATACTGAAAATTTCAGCATCAATATGACAGGCCGTAGCACGGCGGCAGGTCTAGGCAATGCCCTGACTTTTATAGTCAAGCCAAGTGAAACCCTGCCGGTTAATCGTGGCTTATTCCATGTATTCCAGTGGACAGCTATGGCAAGTTCAACGGCAGTTACAGGCACTACTGCTAGCACACTACCTAATGTAGATGTGGTGAGGGTGGGCACAATTAATTTTGCCAATAACACTTCTGTTTTTCAAAGTGTGTTGGACACGGTCAATAATAATTATCAGTTCTCCAAAGTGGACACTTTTGGCCACCTTATGCAGTTTGAGCAGATTCAGGCTATCAACGAACAAAGACATCGACTCAGGTTTTTTATGACCCAGAATCAGAATTATTTGTTTGGGGTCGATCACGATGGATCTGAGGATGGGCGGGTCTCCCTCTTTATAGGGATTCGTGAGGCGAAGCAGTAGAGGGGTCGCTTTAGAGCAATGAATGTCTCATCAGCCCGATGAAATCACCGGGCTGATGAGGAAATCAAATTATCGCTTTAGTCCAACGGCGGTTTGCAGCATGGTATCTGCGGTGGTAATGCCTTTGGAATTGGATTCATAAGCTCTTTGAGCGATGATTAGGTTTACCATTTCATCTACGATGGCCACATTGGAGTTTTCCAGAGTGCCTTGAGCGATAGTTCCATACTCAGCCTGTCCGGGAAAGCCCAGAAGTGGTGCGCCGGAGGCAATGGTTTCGGTGAAGATGTTGCGACCCTGATTGTTAAGACCACCGGGGTTTACAAAACGAGCCAACTGGATTTGTCCAATCTGAGCGGCTTGCTGCTCTCCACCCTGAGTCACAGAAACCACACCGTTAGTACCAATGGTTACATTTTTGGCGTCTGGTGGAATTACAATTGGTGGATCAAGAATTAAGCCAGAGGCATTCACAATCTGGCCGTTGGCATCAGGACGAAAGGACCCATCTCTAGTGTATCCAATGCCGCCACCAGGAAGCTGAACCTGAAAAAAACCTTCGCCTTCAATGGCTAAATCGAAGGGGTTATCAGTGATCTGAAAACCGTTTCCTTGAGTGAAAACCTTGGAAATGCCAGTGACTCTTACCCCGTTACCCATCTGGATTCCAGTTGGGGTCACAATGCCATCCTGAAGCTCGGTTCCCGGTTCGCGGATGTTTTGATACAAAAGGTCTTCAAAGTTGGCTACGCGTTTTTTGTAGCCATTGGTGTTCACATTGGCAAGGTTCTGCGTGATGGTGGATATGTGTTTGTCCTGGGCCTGCATGCCTGTAGCTGAAATGTAAAGTGAGCGCATCATAAGTTGGTTCTCCTTAATTAAATAATATGTTAGCCACGGATTGCGCCGACTTCACGGGCGGCCTGGCCGATTCTTTCATCTATTCCGGTTAATATTTTTGAATTGGCTTCATAGGCTCTGGAAAGGCGGATCATATTCACCATCTCCTGAACCACATTTACATTGGAGTTTTCCAAAAATCCCTGTTTCATGACCGAATTTCCGTCATACAGGGCGGCCCCATCTGTAAGTTTGTAATAATTGCCGCCTTCTTTATCCAGATGGTTGGTGTTTCTAAAAGCCACCTTCAAAACCGCCTGGCCTGAATCGACATTGTTGTTTAAAACTCGTCCATCTTCATCAATGGTGAAGGCAATATCATCTTCAATGACCACGGGAGCAATGTTATTGGCCAGATTTCCATCGGGGTCAATCATGGATTGCAAATGCTGGGGCTCTTCTTGAGTTCCTAAGACGCGATAGCCTTGACGAGTAACTAAAAATCCATCCTGAGTAACCCGGAACTGCCCATCTTTGGTGTAGCGAATTCCATCCGGTGTTTGCACGGCAAAATAGGCTTTGTTATCCAAGGCTAAATCGGTTGGGTTAAATGTTTCTCTTAAACTTCCGGCCTCGTGATTGGTGGTTACTTGATCAAGAATTACGCCAGTACCTAACTTTCCAATTTCAGGGGGCATGTAAAATTTTTGCCCTGGAGCCAGTTTGGTGTCGTTTAAGCGAAGTTCCAACATGGTAGGGAATTCCTCAAAGGTAATTCTGTCCTTTTTGTAACCAGTTGTGTTGACATTGGCCAAATTATTGGTGGTGATGTTCTGTTCTGCCTCTTGAATCAGCATACCCATAGCCGATGTATATAAACCTTTAATCATACCGATCCTCCAAAACCACACTCAAGTGCACTACTATTCTGACACCAATAATTTGAAAAACTATTTCTTTTGGCCCGCCAATCCAGCAATCCGTCCACAAATTGTCCCACCAGACCTTCTTTGTGAATAAGCCAGAAGCTGTGATGGGCATGCAGACATTTGATACGCCAGGGATCAAGCACCCCACCAATATTCAGCCTGTTTTCTCTTTCGAGGGCCTGAGCATAAACTGGATCCAAAATTGTTTTCAAAAGCCTAGGGACTTTGAGAACAAATGTTTCCCATAGATGTTTGGCTGGTCCATCGATCCAATCTTGTAAAATGCCGATCCAGCCAGCACTTTCAATTTGATGAATTTCTCTTAATAGCTTGGGACACTGCACCCAGTAGGGACTTCTGGTGAAATCAGATTCTTCTTTACAGGTGTGTACCATGACAACGGGAGCTGCAAACGGGCATTCAAAACCGGTATGGCTCACTCTGAATTTGAGCTCCAGTTTTTGTTGTTTGTGCTGAAAAATGTATGGTTTTGACATAGTTTGTTTGTTTTTGTTTCCTTAGGTATCGGTAGAGATTGCTTCTCGTATTACGACATTTTTTGCTTCCTGAGGAAATCTGGTTTAGAATGGCCCCAATAATATGTTAAGGAGAATTTTGAAATGACAACTGCGATGGATGAAAAAGCACAGGTTATTAGTGCTTATCGAACTCATGAAAAAGACACAGGTTCTGCTGAAGTGCAGATTGCCCTGCTGACTCACAAGATTAAGTCTCTGACAGAGCACTTTAAAATGCACAAGAAGGATCACCACTCCCGCCGTGGCCTGTTGACCATGGTTGGCAAGCGCCGTTCTCTGTTGCGTTATCTCAAAGGCATCAACCCACAGGGTCATGCGGATCTGTTAAAAAAACTTGAATTAAGAAAGTAAGGCATATCAGTGTTTCAAGAAATTATTGTACAAAGAGACGATTTGAAATTGAAACTATCCACAGGCAAACTGGCTAGACAGGCTGGTGGTGCTGTGGTGGTTGAGAGTGGAGATACAGTAGTTCTGGCAACGGCCTGTACTGCAAGGGAAGCAAAGCCAGGGCTGGATTTTTTCCCTCTGACTGTTGATTACAGGGAGAAAATGTACGCTGCCGGGAAAATTCCTGGGGGCTTTTTTAAACGAGAGGCTAGACCTACAACGAAGGAAACTCTGGTTTCCCGCTTGATTGATCGCCCTATTCGTCCTCTGTTTCCCGATAAATATCGCTACGAAACTCAAATCATTGTTCAAGCGTTGGCTTATGATCAGGTGAACTCACCTGATGTTATGGCGATTATCGGTACATCAGCGGCCCTGAGCATTTCCGAGGCTCCCTTTTTGGGACCAGTCGGGGCAGTGCGTATTGGCATGATTGATAATGCCTTAGTAATTAACCCTACTGTAGAGCAGCAGAAGGTATCAAAGCTTGATCTGGTTGTGGCCGGTACTAAAAAAGCCATCACAATGGTTGAATCTGAGGCCGCAATTCTGACTGAGGAGCAATACCTTGATGCTTTGGCATTGGCTCATGCTCACATTGTGAAGGTTTGTGAACTGATTGAGGAGTTAAGGGCCAAGGCTGGTAAGCCTAAAATTGCCTATACAGCACCAGAAGTGGATACTGCTTTGATGGCTGAACTGTCAGAGAAATATGCCAGTGCTTTTCGGGCTTCTTTTGATTTACCTACCAAGCTCGATAGAGAAGGCAAGGCATCTGATTTGAAGTCTCAGATTCATGCAGATATGGCGGCTCGATATGAGGCAACTCCAGGTCTTCAAGCTAAATGCAAAGAGTATTTGCATGATATTGAATATGATGTAATTCGTCGTATGATCGTGGATGAAAAGGCCCGTATCGACAAACGAAAAGTTGATGAAATTCGCCAGATTCAAGCCGAAGTTGATGTGATTAAGCGAGTACACGGAAGCTCTTTGTTTACTCGTGGTGAAACTCAAGCTTTGGCAATCTTGACCCTTGGTGGCGGAGATGATGAGCAATTCATTGACGGTCTGGATGAAACTGTTAAAGACAGATTTCTGTTGCATTATAATTTTCCCCCATTTTCAGTCGGTGAGGCCGGAAGATTTGGCTTTACAGGCAGAAGAGAAGTTGGTCATGGGGAGTTGGCGAGCAAGGCTTTGAGGGCTGTTTTGCCTTCTCAGCATGAGTTTCCATACACAATGAGGCTGGTCTCTGAGATTCTTGAGTCCAATGGCTCGTCTTCTATGGCAACCGTATGTTCCTGCGCAATGGCTATGATGGCTGGGGGGGTCCCAATCAAGGCTCCTGTGGCTGGTGTGGCAATGGGGCTGTTTTTACTGGGAGACAAATTCACAGTTTTGACAGACATTCAGGGAGCCGAAGATCATTACGGAGATATGGATTTTAAAGTAGCGGGAACTCTTGAGGGAATCACTGCTTTACAAATGGATATCAAGGTTGAGGGTATTTCCATAGAGATTATGCGCACGGCTTTAGCTGATGCTAAAAAGAGCCGCTTGCATATTCTGGGTAAAATGGATGAGGCGATTAAAGCTCCTCGTGTTGAAATTAATCCTTTTGCTCCAAGAATTCTGATTCTGGATATTCCTAAAGAAAAAATTGGCGAGGTCATTGGGCCAGGCGGCAAAGTGATTCGCAGACTTTCTGAGGAGTATGGAGTCAAAATTGAAGTGACTGAAGAAGGAAACCGTGGGATTGTCAAAGTTTTAAGCTCTGACGGCCCATCTGGTGAAAATGCACTGGCTGCCTTAAAGGGTATAGTAACCGAACCTGAGGTTGGGAAAATCTATTACAACAGTAAGGTGAAACGCGTAGAATCTTATGGGGCTTTTTGTGAGTTTATGCCTGGCCGTGAGGGCTTGGTCCATGTCTCCAAAATCTCCAAAAAGGAGCGCTTAAAAGCAGCTTCAGACATTTTAGCCGAAGGTGATTTTATCAACCTGAAGCTCTTGGAAATCGACAGGCAGGGAAGGTATAACCTGAGTGCCACCGATGTTCCTGAGAATGATTTCTAGTTCCTTTAACTAGGTTTGTGGTATTAATCCCTGTACAGGTTTGACCTGTGCAGGGATTTTTTTTATGCTTGAAACTAGGACATCTCAAATCAGACCCTATGTGGAGGCCGCTGTTTTAGTGGCCTTAGCGGCGGTTCTCTCCAATATAGTTCTGTTTCGTGCCCCACTAGGAGGTTCCGTCACCTTAGGCGGTAGTATCCCAATCTGTTTTGTGGCTTTGCGCTGGGGTCCAAAAATCGGAGTCTTGGCTGGCCTAAATTACGGCTTGGTAAATTTTTTGATGAGTGGAGCTGTGGTTGGAATCGGTCCGTTTTTTTGTGATTATGTTTTTGCCGGAATGTCTTTGGCTGTAGCCGGATTTTTTCCCCAAAAGCAGATGCTTGCGGTTGTTTTGGCCCAGCTTTTCAGACTATTTTTTTATGTGCTGTCTGGGGTTTTGTACTTCTCACAGGGCAAGTCCTGGGATGTAGCCTTACTGTTTTCCCTTCAGTATAACCTGGCATTTTTGGTTCCTGATACCCTCATTGGCCTATACATTTTTCATCAGGTCTATCGCAGTGGTGTTGGGAAAACTGCGCCGCTTAAAGCAGCCAGAGATCATCGCTTTGGTGGATGAGCTTTTTGAAGACCCAGATTTAAGGGCAGGAAATAAACCTTCCCAACGGGATCAACAATAATGCATAAAAGCACAAGAGCCTGTCTATGATCTGTGTCTCCCAGAATTTGTGAAACACACCGATCACGAACAGGCTCTTGAGTCTAGTAGCAGAATTTTAAGCCAGAGCCATGCTGCCAGCCCGCTTTGCAGCTTTGTACTGCTGGTGGGTCAAGCGCAAACCAACGGTTTTGCCGACTTTGATCATCTTGGTGCAAACTTTCACTTTTTTCTTGTTGTTGCCAACCATAATGGTAACAGTTTGCAGGTTTGGAAAAACTCTGCGGTTGGTCCTGCGATGAGAGTGTGATACTGTCTTCAGGACCACCGATTTTTTGCCGCTGATAAAACACTTACTAGCCACGATGGAACTCCCTCTTATAATATAGTCAATTTCGAGTCGCATATTGTAATCCTCTTAATTAAAAAAGGCAAGCTTGATTTTTTTGACAAAAATCCTCAAAATTTGTCTGATTTTGTACGATAGTGTCTGTGTATGTCAGTTGTCATTCAGTTCATTATATTAATCTTTTGTTGTGGTACTCTGGAGTCAGCAAAACTTCAGAGCTTTTCCACTTCCGAAGATACCCAGGGCCTGACTCTGGAGTTAATTTTTGATGCTCCCGTGAAGGCCGGTATAAGTTACCAAGCCAATGGGAATGTTCATATCATTCGGGTCCCTGGTGCAATCAGTCCCGTTTTCAAAGGGAGACAGGAATTAGACCACTTACTGGCCATTTCGTTTCATATTAAAGCGGTTAAAGGTGCCTTGGAATTCTGGTTTTATCCCAGGGGATTTTTTGGGGTTAGTCTTTTACCCCAGCTTGATTCTCAAACCATAAGAATTCATGCCAAAAATGGCTATCCCACTCGCGAGCAAATCAATCCAGATGGAAAGTTTCAGGTAGTATGTATAGATCCTGGGCACGGAGGGCATGACCCTGGGGCCCCTGGATCAAAAAGTGTAGAAAAGCAGATTGTTTTGGCTTTGTCGCGACAATTGCGTGATGAAATCAACCAGTTACCAGGGTTAAAGGCCGTTTTGACCAGAGATGCTGATTACAAACTTAAATTGGAAGATCGTCCAAAAATCAGTGATAGGGTTGGGGCCAGTCTGTTTATATCCTTGCATATGAATTCTTCGTTACCCCAGGTTAGGGGATATGAGGTATTTTATCTATCTGAAAAAGGAGCCACTCAGACCTTGGAGGCTCGATTAGGAGAAGCTCACTCCCAAGCCTCGGAATCAATAGATTCTTCGAACTCTGAGACATCCAGCATGGGGGCAGTGAGTTCATCAGATTCGATTCTCCAGCAGATTATTTTTGATATGCAGCAGGTGGAAACCTTAAATTCCTCGGCTGTATTGGCCAATGTTTTGGCCGACCATCTTAAAGAAACCGGAAGGCGCAGCCGTGGAGTAAGAAGAGCTGCCTTTGTTGTGCTTAAAACCATAGATACTCCCTCAGTTTTAATAGAAATGGGTTACATCACCAACAAGGATGATGAAGCGTTTTTTGTCAGCCCAGAGGGAACAAAAAAAGTGAGTTCGGCTTTAGCCAAGGGCATTTACAGCTATTTGAAGGAACAGGCGAACCACCCCAAAAAGACCTTGAAAGAACCTGCAACTGTAAAAAAATCGTCAGGAAATCAAGCAGGTGCTGTAGAACCTGTTTATGCAGTATATACTGTGAAGTCTGGAGATACATTAGGAACCCTTGCCATTAGACATGGGGTTCGTTACTCCAGTATTCTTGCAGCTAATGCCGGATTGCATCCTGACAAGTTATTTGTTGGTCAAAAGATTCGCATTCCTGTGTTGAATGAGTGAAATGGAGATAAAAATGAAGATTTATACTCGTTATGCCATCTGTGTGTTGAGTTTTTTGTGGTTAACACACAGTGCTAATAAGCCATCACCAATAGATGATGACTTGAATGAGAAAACCAATAATAGTGCTGTGAAATCCACAGAAGGCGATCGAGTGCAAAGGGTGAAGGGCCTGTTTGGACGATTGTTTGGCCGCCGCTCTTCGGGAAACAGGGAAGAGACAAAACCAGCCGAGGAATACAAACCGGTTCCCAAAGTGGTTCCCTTATCGAGAGCCTCTGCGGGTACTGAAAGCACAAAAACCATCAAGTCTTCTTTGCGAACAGCCAACACTCAGGTCATGCAAAAAGTTCAAATGGAAGCAGGATTTGAAGACGGATTTATGGAATCAGAGACACTGATTCCTAGCCCTTCTGTAGTCAGGGTCAGCCCCAAGGCTTCAGAACCAGTTAAGTCAGCCGTTTCAGATGTCTCGACGGCAGCAAGGCAGCAGCCAAATGTACCATCAGGGGAATATGTAGTAAGACCTGGGGATTCCTTGCTTTTGATTGCCAGAAATTTATATCAGGATCCGTCTAAATGGACTATGATTCGCGACTTGAATGGTCTTACTTCCAATGTTTTACAGGTTGGACAAAGATTAAAACTTCCATCTACAGCTTTGGTGGCAAGACCTCTTAGTACTGAAGATTCTTCAGCATCCTCACGAATGGAAGCTGCCTACATTGAAGCGACCCGTTTAGAGGATTTGTTTCCCGCTGATCG
>DITF01000153.1 GCA_002422125.1 bacterium UBP17_UBA6191 | reverse complement strand
GATTTTGAATTCTTTGGTGGATTCCGGACGAGTGGAATTTCATGATGGGGAAGTCGTTCGTGGAAATGTCATGCAAAAAGATGGCATGATTTCCGTGGACTCGGAGAAGGGAACATACCAGTATCGTTTAGCCCGCTTAAAGTCCATCAAGTCCTGGAATCGTGAATGGATTTGTACTGGGGACTTGATTGAGTTAAGAGAGGAACCAAAGCTTGATTCCAAGGTTTTGATCCGATTGTATCCTGCAACCACTGTAAGCGAAATTTCAGGGGCCAAAGATGGGTTTCGCCATGTGAGAGCCTATGGAAAAAAAGGCTGGATTCAGGAAAAATCACTTACCCGTTCTTACACACAGGAAAAACAGGCTAATCCAGTGGTTGAAATCACGACTCGAAAAGGTGTTATACGGCTGGAGTTGTTTGAGGACGATGCACCAAACACTGTAGCCAACTATATTACCCTAGTAGATCGGGGTTTTTATGAGGGTTTAAATTTTCACCGTAAAGATCCAGGATTTCTGGTTCAGGGTGGGGATCCTGATGGTACTGGTGAGGGGAATCCTGGCTATTTTATAGCCTCTGAAGTGCAGGCCGGACTTAAGAATACCAAGGGCACACTGGGTATGGCCGACAATGGTATCGATACGGCAGGGTCCCAGTTTTACATTCTCTTAAACGATGCCCCACATTTGGACGGGCGCTATACCGTTTTTGGAAAAGTTATTGATGGTATGCCAATTGTGGAACTTTTAGAGGTTGGGGATGAGATATTGGAAACCAAGATCATTTCCAAACGCGATCGGGTGTATCTGGTAGATAAATTACCCATTCCATGAAGTTTTGTGTCGCATCGGATTTTGAACCAAAAGGGGATCAGCCACAAGCCATAGAGGCTATTGTGAAGGGCCTTGTTTCTGGGGAAAAACGACAGATATTAAAAGGAGTCACGGGTTCAGGCAAGACCTTTGTGATGGCCAAGGTCATTGAGACTGTGCAAAGACCAACGCTTATCATTACTCACAACAAGACTTTGGTGGGTCAATTGTATCAGGAGTTTAAGGACTTTTTCCCTGACAATGCCGTGGAACATTTTGTTTCCTATTATGACTATTACCAGCCAGAAGCTTATGTTCCCACTACGGACACATACATTGAAAAAGACTCCCAAATCAATGAGGAAATTGATTATTTGCGGCATAGGGCCACTGCCTCGCTTTTTGAGAGGGAGGACATAATTATTGTGGCCTCTGTTTCCTGTATTTATGGTCTGGGTTCGCCTGAGAACTACATGGCCATGAAGGTCAGTATTAAAGTGGGCGATTTGGTGGATCGAGACGAGGTTTTAAGAAATCTGGTTCGTATCCAGTATCAAAGAGCCATGGTTCTAACCAGAGGATCATTTCAAGCCCGAGGCGATGTTTTGGAGATCTATCCTAAGTCGGCAAATTCTGCCATCCGCATTGAATTTTTTGGGGATGAGGTGGAAAGGATTTCCGAGTTTGATCCGCTCACCGGGGTAACGATTAAGGAAATGGAAGCTGTAAACATATTTCCGGCCCAGCACTATGTAACCCCCGAATCCAAGCGCGAAGCCGCTATTGAAAGAATTGAGGCAGAACTTGAGGTTCGCGAACGCTATTTTTTGGAGCATGAAAAGCTGATTGAGGCCCAAAGGATTCGTGAGAGAACCAATTTTGATCTGGAAATGATTCGCGAAATCGGTTTTTGCAAGGGCNNTTGAGCAGCGCACGCGTTTTGATCTTGAGATGCTGGCCGAGCTGGGCTTTTGCAAGGGCATTGAGAACTATTCCAGGCTTTTGGAAGGCCGGGAGGCAGGTAGTCCCCCGGATACGCTTTTAAATTACCTTCCGCATAATGCCCTGATTCTTCTGGACGAATCCCATGTCACCATACCTCAGTTAAAAGGTATGTATAATGGGGATCAAGCCAGAAAACAAAATCTGGTGGATTATGGTTTTCGGCTACCATCGGCTCTGGATAATCGGCCCTTAAAATATGAAGAATATTCGGCCATTAACCGCCAGACCATTTATGTTTCGGCTACACCTGGACCAGTGGAGATGGATTTGGCTAGGCATGCCATTGTGCCCTTGATTGTAAGGCCAACTGGACTATTGGATCCCAAGGTTACCATCAAGCCATTAAAATATCAGGTTGATGATGTTTTGAAACAAATCTCACAGAGACGGGCCCGTAACGAACGGGTGTTTGTGACTACACTGACCAAAAAAATGGCTGAGGATCTTTCTGAGTACCTGAGCGAGAACGGGGTCGCCTGTCGTTATTTACATTCAGATGTAGATACCATGGAGAGATTGGACTTGATTCGTCAGTTACGATTAGGCGAATTTGATGCCTTGATTGGAATCAATCTTCTAAGAGAAGGTCTGGATGTCCCAGAGGTGTCTCTGGTTTGTGTTCTGGATGCCGACAAAGAAGGTTTTTTGCGTTCAGCCACCTCTCTGATTCAGATTTCTGGCCGGGCAGCTCGGCATCTTAATGGGGAGGTTATCTTTTATGCAGATAGATTAACCGATTCCATGAAACAGGCTATTGCTGAGGCTGAATATAGAAGACATCTTCAGATCAAATATAATCAGGAGCATGGGATTGAACCAGCTTCCATAAAAAAGCGCATTCATGATTCCTTAAGGGACGAAATCCCCTTGGAAGAAGAAGCTGAGGACAAGCTGAATTCTTTGGTCGGGGTGCAACCCAAAGAGCTTCTGGCCGAAGAGCTTCAGAAGGAAATTAAGGATTTAAGCCGATTGATGCATAAGGCCTCAGAGGCTTTGGATTTTGAATTAGCCGTAAGACTCAGAGATCAGATTTTTAAGCTGCAAGGGCACAAGCAGAAGCCAGGGAGACAGTTTTAAGGCTCGTTGAGGTCATGAACAGACTCTTGAAAATCACACTTAACAATTTGCCAGATTTACCTGGGGTGTATCAGTTTTTTGACTCAGAAGACCAAATTTTGTATGTGGGTAAATCCAAGTCTTTGAGAAAACGGGTCAACAGCTATTTTGATAGAGAACCGGAGTATCCCAGGGTTAAAAAATTGGTTAGTTTGATCTTCAGACTTGAATTTTTTGTCACAGAATCAGAAACCGAAGCATTGATTCTGGAAGCAAATCTGATCAAGACCATATCACCGCGCTATAACATCTTGTTTAAGGATGATAAATCCTATCCCTATGTACGCATGACTATCCAATCCAAATGGCCCTGGGTTGAAAAAACCAGAATCAAAAAAGAAGACGGAAGTTTGTACTTTGGACCCTTCACCAATGGCACATATGTATATCGATTGCTCCAGTTTCTGGACAGAAACTATACTCTGATTAAATGCGCCGCAGATGTTTCTAAGTTCCCCCGGAAATCCTGCCTTGAATACCAGATTGGCCGTTGTCCTGCCCCTTGTGAATTGCCAGTAGCTGAGGATGTGTATCAGGAGCAGGTGGCAGAGGTGAGGCAGATTCTGGAGGGCCGGGTACATAAGGTAAGGCAGAAGCTCGAAGGCCTTATGAAAGAAGCTTCCAGTGAACTTCGATTTGAAAAGGCTTTGGAGTACCGGGATCAAATCCGGTCGCTTCAGATGTTAACCCAGGATCAGAATGCCGAGGAAGTATCCTCAAGAAATGAGGACTATTTTGCTATTTCTGTGTCTTTAGATCATTTTTTAATCCAACACCTTTTGGTTCGTGAAGGCAGAATTGTAGAACAGAAGAAGCAAATGGGAGAGATGGAGGATTTTAGTGCTTCCGAGCTTCTTTTAGAGTGTATCACGCAAAGATTGATGCTCATTTCAGACCCCCCGTCCCGTATTTGCTTAAGTGAGGAGTTTGCTGCTAAGGAGGCTTTTTTGTCCTTAATCCAGGCTATTTCCCGTGAGAAACACTTAAAAATCGAGGTGGTTGCTCCCAAAATTGGACGGATGCGCCGGCTTTTAGACATGACTCAGAAAAACGCCTTTGAATCTTTGCGCCTTGAGCTTATGAAAGAAGCCAAGTCAGCTTCACTCCTTTTGGAGGCCAAGGATTTGCTGGGTTTAAAATCCATTCCTTATCGGATTGAATGTTTTGATATCTCCAATATCCAGGGAACCAACCCGGTGGCCTCCATGGTGGTTTGTATTGATGGGCGCATGGAAAAGTCCCAGTACCGTCGTTTTGCCATCAAGGGCAAAAACACACCCGATGATTTTGCCATGATGTTTGAGGCTGTAACTCGTCGTTATTCTCGGTTAATGAAAGAAGAAAAACCAATGCCTGATTTACTTCTGATTGATGGTGGACTTGGACAATTACATGCTGCCGCCGATGCCCTCAAGGCCTTAGACATTCAAATAGAAGTCTCATCCCTGGCCAAACGCGAGGAGTTGATTTACATTCTAGGTCATGAGGATAAGCCAATTCAGTTAGGCAAGTTTTCTTCGGTGCGTCTCTTGTTTCAAAAAATCCGCGATGAGGCTCACCGTTTTGCCATCACCTACCACAAGCTTCTGCGCTCCAAACGCACACTTCACTCAATCCTGGAAGAGGTACCAGGCATTGGCCCAGCCACCAGAAAAAAACTCCTCAAAGCCTGCCCAGACATAGAGGCCATGTCAATGATGAGCCCAGAGGAAATCTGTAATCTGGGAGTTTCCCTAAAAATTGCCGAGGCCCTCTTGGAAAAACTGACAAACTCCTACACTTTGTCATGACCATCACAAG
>DITF01000013.1 GCA_002422125.1 bacterium UBP17_UBA6191 | reverse complement strand
TCTACCGGGGATCTGGTTTTTCATGGCGCAAGCCACTACGGAGTCCTTATACTCAAAAACTTCCTTACCCTCACAAAGACTATCAAGGATTGTTTTTGTGTCATGACCTAAACCACTAATGCTACTGGTTTTGGCTAAATATACTGGTATCAATCCTTCCTCCCGGAGTCTGAGGATACACTGCTTAAACATACCAAGGTTCCCGGTGAAAGAAAAGCTGAGCGCAATTTAATCTAAGAATATATTTACCATTATTAAATTCAGGGTTAAGCTATGAAAATAAATTTTTGTAACCGAAAGAATCACAATGCAAATAGGCCAATGGACACTTCACTCTATTGATACAGGCAGATTCAGGCTTGACGGTGGTGCAATGTTTGGGGTCATTCCTAAAACATTGTGGAACAAAACCAACCCGGCCGATGACAAAAACCGCATTGAGATGGCTTTAAGAACCCTGCTTTTGGACAATGGAAAACAAAAAATCATTGTGGACACTGGTATAGGAACCAAGTTCAACGAAAAAGAAGCCGCTATTTATGGTATTGACCATGCCCGTTTTCAAATCGATGTTGAGCTGCATAAAATTGGGCTGACCCGTTCAGATATTACCGATGTATTTCTGACTCATCTGCATTTTGATCATGCTGGGGGCACAACTTACCGTGAAAATACAGAGTTGAAACTTACTTTTCCCAATGCGGCCTATCATATTGACCGCTTTCACTATGAATGGGCCATG
Organism: bacterium UBP17_UBA6191; assembly: GCA_002422125.1. GTDB lineage: Bacteria > Muiribacteriota > UBA6191 > UBA6191 > UBA6191 > UBA6191. The sequence continues at coordinate 14,997 of DITF01000013.1, read as the reverse complement.
CAGCCAAGTAAAAGAGATAGAGCCTCGTTTTTAGGGGAAAATTTTCAGTTTCTGGAAGAAAAGGGTGTACTGCATTTTTTTGATGGCAAGGATTGCAGTCTCTGGCCCCAGACCCAGGTTATAAAAGTGCATGGGCACACACCCCATCAAAGTCTTTTAAAAATCAGCGACCAAAAGGAAACACTTTTGTATTGTGCCGACCTGATCCCAATGTCCGCGCACATTCCTCTGCCCTGGATCATGGGCTATGATTTAAATGCTCTACAGACCCTAGGCGAAAAGGAAATTATTTTGGAGCAGGCCGTGCGTGAGAACTGGATTCTGTTTTTTGAACATGACCCCTATTTTGATGCCGCCAGGGTAGAGTTTACGGAAAAAGGTGATTTTCGTGCCAGTACTCTATTTAATCTGAGGCCTTAGCGGCCTTAAATTCTTCCGAACTTAGAAGCATCGGAAAGGCTGGCTCCTCAGATGGCTTTTTAGCGACTGGCCTTGGATCGGTTAAAGTTTTTGGTTTACCTGCCGCTGATCGCACTTCTAAAATAAATTGCAGATCAGGACTGAATTCCTGAATTTGATGGCCTTCTAGTGCCACCACAAATTTCCGGCCCAAATTGATGTTTTTATGCTCTGAGCTAAAGTCAAAATTCAGATCCACTTCCATATCGCGGCTTTTTTGCACGGGGCTGGCTGGCAACAGTTTTGTATTCAGGGTAAATCCTAATCTGGCATCGGCATCTTGTACTTCGGCCACCGACTTTTCTACTATCCCTTCGCGCACAGTGAGCCTGAGCTTTGGGGAAAATATTTTTTTGTAGTACATCAGTTCGGCTTTGTCAAAACCCTGGGTGTTGATATCACTGCCAACAAAGGCATATAAAGACAGTTCCAGCTCCCGAATTTCTGACGGTGTGGAACTAGTGGAGGACAACGGAGTTTCTTCAAGATGCAGCACATCAGTCTGGGCCTTTAAGGTTGAGAGTCCCAAACCCAATCCAATTAAAACACATACATACTTTCTCATGTTTGATCTCCTCTGAAACACCCTGTTAGGACAAGTACAAACATCATCGGGCCAAAAACATATAATTGTGATAGTATCTGCACATGAAAAATCTGGTTTTGGGAATCTTTTTAGGTGTCTTTTTGGTGTTTGGCACAACTTTTTACATGAGCTCTTATCACTTTATTCGCTTGTCTACCGGATGGCACCGAATTCCCAAGGACGGCAGATACCTTAATATGACATTTATTGACACAACCAAAGAAGGTTTTTCTAAGGAATTTTCCGATCTACCCAGTAATGTTCAGTCCTATATTTTAAAAACTGAGGTAAGTGCAATTACGGACAAACTGCAATCAGATCTGAAAAAAATAGGGCAGGATATTTTAAACAAAGTCAAATCGGCTCTAGATTCCCTTTAAGAATATGTCAACCACCAAGATTTTGATGGCGATTAGGGTCAGAACCACCTTTAGGGCCTTGCGAAACTGCTCTTCATTCAACTTGGATTGCAAAAACTTTCTACCGGCTATTGTACCGACTATGGCGGCTATGGCCAGAAACATTAAAAGGGCAGAGTACTCCAGGTAGTTAAAATCAAGGATCAGGCCAAAAAGCACAATTTTGATCAAATGCTGAAAAAACTGGCAGGCTGCTTGAGTGGCTATCATGGCCTCGCGATTTAAGCCTGTCTGTAAAAAAAACGGGGCCAGCATAGGGCCAGCGGCCCCAACTAACATGGAGACAACCCCGGTGAGCATACCCGCCCCTATAAAAGACTGACGACTGCCCAGAAGTTTGGCCAGTCCCCCTACAGGAAACCAGGTACTAACCAGAATAAATGTCGCCATGACTGTCTTAAGTCCCACTTCAGACAAGAGGCCGGATAAACTGACTCCAATAAAGCTAGCCGGAATCAAACCAACCAGAAATCGGAAAAAAATAGGCCACTCCACCGATTTTATCATCAGAAGAAACCTTGAAGTGTTACTGACAAGCTGGGCCACACCATGAATTGGAATCACGGCTGCTGCTGGCAGAGTCGTCAGCATTACCGCCATCAGGGTAACCCCTCCGGCCACACCTAGTATCGCTGATAAGGCCGAAGTAAAAAATGCAGCCAACACTGTCAGAATCAATGCCATAGTTTATCCATCCTACAATTGTTCCGATTTGAAACTTTTTATGCTAGTTAAGCGTAGTCTACGATATGTCAAATATATTTGGATACATCAAACTAACCCTGTGCCTGATCATTGTTTTGTGTGTTCCACAATCCCGCGTATTTGCAAGAAGCGAGTTTGTCAGACCCTTTGCAGATTCGCTGAATAAGGCACTAGGTTTTGATACAGCCCGAATGATGAGAACCTCTGAGTCTACCCTTTTTGCTCATCCAAGCCTTTTAAGACAATGGGGAATTATAAATAATTCCGCAGCGGCAACTTATAACGGTGTTATCAATACCATTGAACTTGAAAAGGCCGCTACCATTAAAGACGGTGAGAAAAATCGCTTACGGACTCTGGAAGAGCTGAAAGAAAATTCTGGGCATGCCTACCCTTCCATGGTGTCGACAATTTTTCATGAATTGGGTCATGCTGAATACGATACCCTGATTGAAGAGGGGGCAACGGATGCAGATAAAACCCTGCATGCCGTAATGGAGAATGAAATTCGCCCCTGGCTTAAGGAAAATTACCCCCATCTCAAGCGCGGTTTTTTCCCTAACAAGGTGTCCATTGCCCTAAGTGAGCTTTATGGCTACTACCGCACCGATATAATTGAGCGATATTTTGAGGATATGGACGACATTTTTTTGTACAACGGCTATAACCGCTACAATGATAGTTGTTTCAAACGGCATAAAAAACTTGAGGCAATGGCGCTGACTATGGAACTGGAAGACTTCCAAAAGCTTTTGGTTCCTGATACCGACAAGGCTCGCACTCCCTTCAGGGACAGAGTTATTGTGAACCAAATCTGGATTCAGGGTGGAGAGGTAGACTTTCTAAAACCTGCCAAATCAGCGTTTAAGAAACAATGGTATTATGCCATCTGGGATCACTTTGCCAAATTCTATAAGCCACCCTTGGATACCAAGGAATTTGTGGCCCACCTGCAAAGCAATCACCCAGCTATGGAAAAGCTCAAAACCTGCCGTAACACCATGTGGCACTCTGTCAGAACCACTCCATCCACAAGTAGCTCCGCGACTGTCAGTTCCCCAAATATGACTGGCCTGGAACAATAAGTTTGCCTCGACTCGGGCTGTGTTAGAATGCCGCCCATGTTTGTATTCCTGTTTTTACTGCTGGCCCATGTAAGTTGGTCTGCCCCCAAAATTTTATGTTTAGGCGATTCACTCACGGAAGGTTATGGGCTGGAAACCCAAGAGGCATGGCCAACCCTTTTAGAAGTGAAACTTAAAGACAGCGGATATTCCAAAATCGAGATCGTGAATGCTGGAGTGTCTGGGGCCGTATCTGCTAGCGGTCTTTCCCGTTTGCGCTGGAGCCTGAAGGCTAAGCCCGATTTGATATTCATTGCCCTGGGTGCCAATGATGGATTACGGGGATTATCTACAGCCCAACTGGAGCGAAACCTTGATTCCATACTTGAGGAAGCCGTCAAGTTTCTGGGAGGAAGTGACAAGGTGATTTTAGCTGGTATGAAGTTACCACCTAATTATGGTATGGAATATTCCAAACATTTTGAGGATGTCTATTTGAAACTTGCCAACAAACATCAGGTATTGTTTGTCCCCTTTCTTTTGGAAGGAGTAGCCGGAAATGCAGACCTGAATCTATCCGATGGAATCCACCCCAATGCTTTGGGCCATCAAATTATCGTCGATCACCTGATGCCAACTTTTTTAGAGGCCTTAAAACATGCTCAGCCTTAATAATCTGTCACGAAGTTTCAAACTTAAAGATGGAACCGAGCTAAAAATACTTTCAGAACTGAATTTAAGTAGTGCGGATGGAGAAAGTATTGCCATCATTGGGCCATCAGGCTCAGGAAAAACCACACTTTTATCCCTGATTGCCGGATTAGAAAGACCAACCTCAGGACAAGTAATCGTAGATTCTCAGGATCTTCAGCTTTTATCTGAGAAAAAATTGGCTCAATTCCGCTCTTTGAGAATCGGGATAGTCTTTCAACAATTTCACTTGATGCCCCATCTGAATGCTCACGAAAATGTTTGTCTCCCCCTCTGGCTACAAAAGCACCCGGAGGCCGAACAGTTAGCCCATGCTGCGCTTGATGCCGTAGGCATGAGCCATAGAATATCCCATCATCCCTGGCAGCTTAGTGGTGGAGAATGTCAAAGAGTGGCTATTGCCAGAGCAATTGTTACTAATCCTTCCTTGATTCTGGCTGACGAACCGACGGGAAATCTTGATCCAGAAAACGCCAAAGCAGTATCTGATCTGCTCCTCAATCTTAGCCGTGATAAAAAAATTAGTCTGGTGATTGTGACTCATAGTATTTCTTTAGCCAATCGCTGTGATAAAAAACTGCAACTTGCCCATGGAAAGCTCCTTGATGCCGTGGATTCAACTTTATTGTAGACTGATATTTAAGGAGATCTGGCTTCACCGCTCCTTCACCCTGTTTTTTATTGCCAATATGGGACTGGGGCTAGTGGGCCTTTCCCTGGTGCAAAGTCTGGGAACTTCCTTAAATTCCTGGCTGTCGCAAAACTCGCAACAAATGCTGGGAGCCGATCTCATGATCGACTCCGAAACCTACATTGAGCCCGAAATGATTCAGAAACTAAAGGCTGAACTTCCGGCTGGAACCAGGGTTCAAATCCAGACAGAATTTTTTTCCATGCTTGGCAGTAATCAGGGCTTGAGAATGGTACAGGTTCTGGCTGTTGATGAAAATTTTCCTCTCTATGGGAATTTGGTTTTGGATTGTAAATTGCCTCCTTGTGCCTTACCTCTGCCAAACCAGATCTATTTGAGTAGCGAAGCCGTATCCATTTTGGATGCCGCAACAGATTCAGAGCCTACTTTATCGGGGAAGCCCTTTGATTATGCCGCCGAAATCAAATCCGATCCCACCGCCAGTTTTTCCTCCTTTGGTATTGCCCCCCGGGTAATGATTTCTAGACAGGACCCGCTGCTTCAGGAACTTTTAGGCTTTGGGAGCAGAGCTCGTTATCAGATCAAATTAGCTATCCCTAGTTCCCAAAATCTTTTGAGCCTTGAGAAGCAGTTAAAAGCCTTTTTGAAAAATACTGATTACAGGGTTGTGACACATCTTGATTCCAATCGCCAGTTGTCCAGATTAACCAAAATGATTTCAGATTTTTTGGGCCTGATGGCAGCCGCCGTACTGTTTCTGTCTGCTTGTGGACTGGGATATCTGTACCAAAGTCGCCTCAGAATGCGCCTAAAAGACAGTGCCATTTTTATGACACTGGGGGCAACTCCTAGGCAGGACTTTTTATTAGCCCTCATCCAGATTGCCATTTTGGGTATGGCCGCATCTCTTTGTGCCATCCTGATCACTCCCTTTCTGCTGCCAAGCCTGACCCATCTAATGCAGGACTTTTTACCCGCCACATTTTTTCCCAAAGCTGAGGTGAAAAGTGCACTTATGATTCTGGGCTGCGGGGTTTCTGGCAGTGTGCTTCTTTGTCTTCCCTCCCTGATAGCTATATTTGATTTAAAACCTGGTGAAATCCTGCTTTCCCTGCATGTAAGCCCTAAAAAAAATCTATTCCTCAAGTGTTTGAGTTACATCCTGATTATCCTGTGGTTTTACATGCTCTGTGTCTGGCAATCGAATTCATATGTCAGTGCGGCCTGGTTTGTGGGTGGTCTGGCCCTGGCTCTGACCCTTCTGATAACAGTTGGATTTTTTATGATTCGCCTCATGAATATGTTTTCCAAACAGGTGGAAATCCGATTGGCTCTCTTATCCCTAAGCCGCAGGCCCTGGGCCTCTCTGTCCTGTTTTGCGGCCTTATCTCTAGCTGTTCTGCTCTTAGTCTCAATGCCAGAGGTAAAACGCGTACTTCAAACAGAAATTGATCCACAATACCGAGGCGATGTTCCTAGTCTGTTCCTTTTTGATATTCAGCCTGAACAAAGAGATGAAATTCTACAGTGGGCCGATTCGCAAAATGTTTCTGTCAGTGGTCTTTCCGGGATGGTGAGAGCCAGATTACGCCGAGTCAATGGTGCCGAGTTTATTAGGGAGTCCAACAACACATCCAATACCCGTGAAGCCGAAAGAGAACGGTTTTTTCGTCGCCGCAGCTTTAATCTCTCCTATCGACTGCATCTTTCTGAGTCCGAGCAGATTACAGAGGGAGTAGCCTGGAATTCCATTTATGACCCTTCCACTCAGGATATGCCTTTGGCTTCTTTAGAGGAAAAATTTGCCGAAAGACTAAAACTAAAAATTGGGGATGAACTGGAGTTTGAAATCCATGGAGTGACGCAAAAATGCCGCATCGCCAATTTCAGACAGGTGCGCTGGAATAGTTTTGAGCCCAATTTTTTTGCATTGTTGCAGCCCGGAGTTCTGGAAGACGCCCCCCAGACCTACCTTGCTGCCATTCGAGGCTTAAACAGGGAAGAAACACCTAAATTTCAGTCTAAACTGCAATCCCGATTTGATAATATCTCCTCTGTGGATGTTGGTAGACTAGCTTTGCGAATTCGCGATATAACCGATAAAATGTCTGTATCCATGGAAGCCTTAGCCTGGTTGGCCCTAATCGTTGGATTATTAGTTCTGGTGTCCATTGCCTCCCATGAGGCCAGCACCCGAAAAAACCAGACCAATCTCTTAAAAGTCCTTGGGGGACACTTTGCCCTGATTCGTAAAAGTATTGCCTATGAATTCGGAATACTGGCCCTTATGGCCGCTCTGGCTGGAGGAATATCCGGGCTTGGTCTGGCCTGGCTTTTGGCCCTTACCATCTTTTCACAGCCTTATTCCCCTCAATTTATGGGAGTATTTCTGTTTGTGATTCTACTGCCCCCCACCTGTATGGCATTGGCCGTGCTGGCATCCAACCGGGTTCTTCGAAGCTCACCAGCCAAAATCTTTCAGGAATCCCAGTACTCAAGCCATTGAGTTTCCAAACTCCTGGCCGTGACCCCATCCTCAAATTTTACGGTATCCCCAAGGGCATTCAAAAGCTGGCGAATGGAAGCTCTCGCAGATTTAGGCATCCCCGCAATCTGAGCCGGGTCCTGACGCAGCAACCATACTGCACCAAAAAAATCCCGATCAGCAACCCGTAAACGCATCAGATTTAAAACACAGATCCAGTCCCTGCCAATGTCGCGGGCATATCTCTCAAACCACGCTGTTGCCTCTTTGGTGTTGCCTAAAAGGGCAGCAATTGTTCCCAGACTATCCAAAATCTCTTTAAGAAACAATTTGCGATCGGGATTTCCCATATTGGCCTCAGCCAATAAAAACAGCTTCTGAGCCTGTTGCAATTGTCTTTTATCAAAACTGTCTCTGGCCATAGACAAATAAACCAATCCCCGATCCGGTGCATGTTCCATAGCCATTTCCTGTAATCTTTGGCAGGAATAATTTTTGTATCCAGATCCGGAATATATAAGGCACCAGCAAAGAAGCCGTGCCGCCGCCCTAGCTCTTAAACTACCTAAGGAACCCTCCATCTCCATACATTCAAGCAGGAGTGCCGGAGCTTTCTCACTACTGTCAAAGTCCAGCATGGCCTTATAGAAAACAAGACTTGGAGTTCTTAAACCCTGATTCCAGTGCTTATGAATGAGCTCCTGGTTTCGCTTAAGTTTTTTCTGAGATAGTCCATCAGCATAGCCTAGATGCCATATCACAATATCTGAGACAAGTATAACACCATGGGCCGCCTCAATGGACGGGGCTAGATTTTCGTGGATGGGATTCTGATATTGGTATCCCTTGTGGTTGCGAAATAGCCTCAAACCCTGCTGTTTTGAAAAAACTACCGGATCGCTTTTCCAGTTTTTATCCGCAGTATTGATAATTTTTACAAAGGCCGCATCACAGGATTCATGGGTTATAAAATGCCGAAGTTTCAAAAAATCCTCAGGCCTGACTCGCTCGTCACAATCTAACTGCAAAATCCAGTCTCCTTTGGCATGAGACAGGGAATAATTTCTGGCCAGAGAAAAATCATCCACCCAAGGAAAGGAGTGGCAGCTCAAGCCGTAACTCTGAATCATGCTTTGGGAAGAATCGACTGAGCCTGTATCTACTAGCACTAAGTCATCGCAGTAGGGAGTTACACAATCGAGAAATTCAGTAAGATAATCAGCCTCGTCGCGAAAGATGGTACAGATGCTGAGCTTGGGAATTTTCATAAAAAAATGGAGGCTTCCCAAGCGAACGCCCTTTGTAGAGCCACAGTGTGGCAAACAGGTACTCCTGATACAGCTGGGCCGGTTAGTTGCAAAAGCCTCCAACTACTAACTTAGCAGAGTCTCAAATTTTATGTCAAGTTCACTTCGGACAAAATTTGCATACTGCTCTAGAATTTGTACGGTACAATCCCCATAAGCCACCTGTTCCCCGCGCTCTAGCCACAAAATATGAGTGCAAACCCGAGAAAGAAGACTCAGGTCATGGCTAGCCGTGATAAGGGTCATTCCCTGCCGTACTTTATCCAAAAGGCAATTTAAGCTAAACTGAAAAAAAGAGGCGTCTCCAACCCCCAAAACCTCATCTACCAACCACAGATCAGCCTTCTGAATAATACTGGAGGCAAATGCAACCCTTAGGCGCATCCCATCAGAATAATGCTTCAGAGGACGAATTAAATCCGCTTCTTCAAGTCCACTAATTTGTTGCATCTTAGGCAGTAAATCTTTGGCATCGCTTCGGCTCATACCCAACAAAACGGCCTGAAATAAAAGATTCTCATTCCCAGTTAATTCATGGTGCAGCCCCAGGGAAAGGTTCAAAAGCGACTGAGTTTTTTGGGGTACATGAACCTCCCCAGCCGTGGGAGTAATCAACCCTCCCAAAATTTTTAACATGGTGGATTTTCCGGCACCATTTCGTCCAACTATGCCTAAAACAGAACCAACTGGCAAATCAAAGCTTACACCCTGAATTGCCCTGTGAGAGCTTTTGATCTGCCTTACTCCAATCAGGGAAGCCAATCGCGAGCGAGCATCACTGACGGGATCAGAAAAGTCGCGAAGCAGATTTTTCACACGAATCATAGCAGTCGCTCACGATTGATTTTTGCATATGCCTGAAATACAAAATACCCAAAAATGGAACTGAATAAACTCCAGAATATGCCCATCAGAAATAAATCCCATGAATAGGGATGGTTGGGAATAAGAGCATAACGAATCCCTTCCATCACCGAAGCTAAAGGATGAAACCACAAAAGAAGCTGCATGTTCTGGGGGATAATCTTTAGGGAGTAGCCGATGGGAGCCAGACAAAACAGAGCCTGCATCCAAAGTGGTNNCACCGTAATACAATACATCATCAAAAAACTTGGAACTACCCACAAAATCTTAAGACCAGAGGACCCGTGAGCCCCAAGGCTTAAAACCAGTCCTATAGACAAAGCAATCAGATAATCCAAAACATTTAAAACGCTTGTGGCCAATGGCAATACGATCAAAGGAAATCTGGCTCGGCCTACAAGATGAGCATTACCTAAAAGACTCTGGGACATCTCTGAAACAGAGGCAGAAAAAAACTGCCACACCATCCAGCCAGCAAATATTAAAAGAAAATAGGCCAAAAGATTATCGGCCAGACCTAATGAATGGCCAAAGACCAAGAGTAATACCAAGGACATCCCTAGTGGGCGCAATACGGCCCAGGCAATACCAAAAACCAGGGTACGGTAACGAACGACAAAATCACGCCAGGCCAACAAGAAAAATAAATCCACCGTCAACCCAATTCTTGGCTACTGACCGTAATATCCCCTTAAGGAATCCAGTTTATTTTTAGCCTCTTTGTAAGATGCGTATTCGCTATCAGCCAAAGTAGAATTTCTGTCTTTGACAGCTTTGATGTACCTCTGATAGTGCACTTGCATTTCTTCCTGATACTTCACAATCTCTTTAGGATCTGCCTTAGGCATTTCAGGAGTTTTAGGCACAGGATTTACTACTTCTGCAGGAACAGGTTGGGCAACCGGTGCGGGGGGAGGTACAAATTCAGCCACAGGAATCTGAGCCGGAGCGGGAGGCATGGGGTTAAACTGGGCCCAATCGGGGGTATATTCTTCAAGACCGGGAGGCGCAACCCCCTCATCTTTATCAAAAAACTTGTTCACTAACATTCCGGCCAGAATTGAGGCCCCAATACCAAGCGGACCACCAATTAAAGCAAAAGCGGCAGCCGAGACAGCCGTTGAGGCAATCAATTGTGTCCAGTTGGTTCGATCCGCATTACCAGAACCTACCTCATAACCTACAGCGGCTCCCAAAAATCCAGGTAAAACACTCATGATGGCCCCAGATCCAGGCAGAACAGCATTGCCGATAGCCGTAAACAGGGTTGCTCCCAAAAACGAACCAGCCGTACCGGTCCAGAAGGATGGTTCCCCCATAAATCCAAAAGCTTTACCAATATCTACGCCTTCCCCAGAGACAGCCTGAGACAAGACATTAATTCCGGCTCGAATTCCCACCGAGGTCAAAGCAAACTTGGCCGCGTTACCCGTGAACTCTCGAACTGAGCTTTTAGAAGAAGAGCTGGCCAATTTGGTTTGTTCTTCTAAAGACTGATAGGCTTTTTCATATTTTGGTAAATTCGACTGTAGATCTTTGATTCTTGCCAAATCACTACTAGACGCCTGATTAGCCTGAGCCTTAAGTTTTAATCCGCTTAATTCCGAACTGGCGATGTCAATTTTTGCTCTGGCTTGAGCCAACTGCCCCTGATACTGGGCAAAAGCCTCAACATCCACCGGCCCTTGAATACGAATTGCCTTGGCATTGGCCGAACCATCCACGGCACTTCGGTTTAAAACCTGACCCTGCTCACCTACCACCTGATAACTATTGGTAGCCGATTGATTCCAGCGCAGTGTGGAGCCAGAAGTAAGCTGCACTTCAGTGTAAGGCTTAAAATCGAGAGCCTGACCAACCCGATTCATGCTCATTTGTGCATTAGCACCAGTCTGCTTGCCAAAGGAGGTGATTCTAGCCCAAAAGCCCTGAGGCTGAGCTGGGGGAGCTACATTGCCACTGGCAATCTGATTCTGAATAATTGTCTGGGCCTGAGCCTGAGTTGCCCCAGCCTGTCCGAGATGGGTCGCCGCAGCTTCGGCACTCATGACCCCGCCACTCATTCCGGCTGAATTCTGAAGGGACTGGTTGAGCCAGGAAAGTCCCTGCTGAACTGTAGCTACAGCGGAAGGCGTGCCCACAGTTGGAGTACCAACATTGGGAGCGCTTACTGCTACTGGTGTTGATGGCAACGGAGCAGAAACAGGTACAGGAGCCACTGGAGCCAGTGCCCCAGCCAAAACCGCACTGTTGGCCTCAGCCCTTCCCAAATAATATAGGAAAGGCTGTAAGCTAAGCTGTACAATTAACAGATACGCGATCAAACGACGCATAAATCATCTGCCTAATTTCTGAGCTAACAATCTTTCTAGTCTTTGAACTTCCTGATGTGCCTCACGGCGTTGTCTTTCAGGTGCATTCATTCTTGTCAAATCAGACAATTCCTGAACTGCTGCCTGATAGCGTCTTTGCAGATCAAGCACAGAATAGTTGGAACCTTCTTCAAAGTTAGGATTAAAGGTTTCTCCATCTGTAGTGACATAGGTGCTGTACACATCTCCATCACGGGAGTAGCCCGAAGAGGAACCGCCACCCCAACCTGGATTTTCAATACTGCCGCCAGAGCTATAAGAAGAACTGTAGGTAAACCCACGATCTGCATAATTGCTTTCGCCACCCATAGTCCACTGAGGAGCTGTCCTGGTCAATCTGCTGTTGTTATCAAGCCTGTACAAATCGTTTTGCAGACCGGGATAAGCCAAGTCTCCATTATTATCGTGCCAGACATAATCAGACAAACCAGTGTATGGATCATAGGCCAGACCATCTGAACGACCATTGGTCATAAAGCCGCCATCCTGACCATACCAGCCCATATTCATATTTCCCATTCCATGAGCATTCATAAGTCCCATCTGCACATTAGGAACCCCAGCCATAGAACCCATAGGTCCCATGCCCATTCCGCCCATTCTTTCCATGCCACCCATAAACATCTGTGAGGACCTGTCGGAAAACCTTCCCTGATTGTCTGCAAAATAGTTGCCAGCCGCTCCGCCCAGACCTGCGCCTAAGGCAGCCCCGACCACAGAACCACCAGGAAGCATAAAACCAAGGGCTCCACCAGCCAGACCACCAGCCCAGCTCATAAAATTGTTATTGGAACCAGCTCGATTGGCTGTATTTCTGGCCGAAGTACCAAATTTGTCTCCAATAAACCCACCAGCAATAATAGAGCCTACTACAGCGGTAATTGCCAAAACGGGAGAAGCTGCTAACCCTAAAGCCAGAACCAATCCACCACCAACGGCCCCACCAAGAGCCATTCCAATGACCTTGTTAGTGTCATTCATTTTCTGGTTGTGCAGACCAATACGGTGCTCCATAGAGCGCTCCCTGTATTGAATCTGCTCGCGCTGCCTCTGGGAATCCTGGTATCCACCGGGACCATCATAAAAATTCGATCCTGCAGCATAAACCTGAATCATAGGGCTAATCAGGGAAAGAACAAACATTCCCAAGGTAAAAACTGCTGTATGAGTAAAACGGTGGCGCATTCGCATAAACACTCCCTTTCGCATCTTCTACGAGAGCGAGTTAAAAAATGTTTCCAATACCTTGCGTTCCTTATCCGCAGTGTAGTCAATCTTTAAGGGAGTAACAGAAACATACCCTTCATGAACCGCCACTTTGTCGCTATCACTAGCCTCGCCCTCAAGCTGCATTTCCCCATGCAACCAATAATATTCCCGTCCTACCGGACTGACTCTGCGATCGTAACTGTTGGTAAAACCATGATTTCCGGTACGAGTGACGCGCATACCTTTTCTTAATTCTGGATTGATATCAGGAAAATTCACATTGAGCAGGCGTTTTCCCGACCTCAGATAAGGCTCGGCCTGAGCCACAAAATCAATCAGCCAGTGAATATTATCCTGCAACCGTTCCGGGGCAATTTTATGCGCATAGTGTGAGAGTGCAATCGAGCTTACCCCATTCACATAGCCCTCAATAGCTGCTGCAACGGTTCCAGAATACAAAACATCAATGCCCAGATTAGCCCCAAAGTTGATTCCCGATACCACCAAATCAGGCAAAGAATCCTTGAAGTACTCCACTAAAGAAAACTTCACACAGTCCACAGGAGTCCCCATAAAGGCAAAAAAGCGATCATTTGCCAAAAAATTCTCATGGGGTGGAATGGCCCGTAACGACACCGGTTTTACAAGCGTAAAGGCATGCGAAATCCCACTACAGTTGTCCTCAGGGGAAATCATCCAGACCTCATGTCCAGCGTTATGTAATGCCTTGCCCAGACTCTGATAAGGTTCAGAGCGATATCCATCATCATTTGTCAGTAGTATTTTCATAGGGCCCAGCTTACAGGCCCAGTATTCTGAAGGTCAATCGACAATTTCCACTATTTTTTGTCGCGAAGTGTCACCAGACACAATACGAACCGCCGACTTTCTCACCTTAAAATGACCTGCCAAAAACTCAATCAAACATTGATTGGCCTTTCCGTCCACCGGGGGACTTTTTAACTTAACGCGGTAAACCCCAGCCTCAATCCCCAAAAGCTCGGTTTTTTTGGCGTTTGGTGTGACTTTGACAGATATTTTCATGATGCTGTTTGTTATAATCTTAAAGTGAAGTATTTGATGGCTATTGTCCTTGGTTTTTTCTCTGGCTTGATGATTTATATCATGGCGGCAGTGCATCTGCCTGCTGAACCCAGTATTTTAAACTGGTTTAGAGATTATAATACCCTGATTTTTATCGGTCCTTGGACACTATCTACCCTAAGTTTACTTTTTCGCTCCAAAGATGCCAGAGATGCGCTAAAAAGAGGATTTCTCTTAGGGGCCGTGTTGTGGCTTTTGATGATACCGGTATACCAAAAAGTAGCTCAAAGCATTTCTACTGATTCGACCACTCCCCCGATGTTTCTCATTCCCCTGTTTCTAGCCATTGTCTGCCTAGGTGGTTTTGTTCTTATGCATAGAGCACCCCTAGCGTCTAAATCCTGAAACTATAGATTTTATGTCCCTCGCTTTTCCTAACTGTCATACCTCCTAAAACACTGCCCCCGATCAGCCCTTTTAACCGGATCGCGTTTTTCTAAAGTGTCACTTATGGCCACCTCGTCGGTCAGCTTTTGTTTGGTTTCGGTATTGGCCTTTTGAATCCAATGTTCTTGATTGTCTTTATTTATGACCGAGCAGACATGCCTTAACTTACTAACCGAAACTTCCCCGGATTTGATTGCCTCAGTCAGCCCTATTTCCTTGACGCAGTAAGAAAATAAAGATGGGTACTGAACCAGCATTAAAAAGTCCTGGAGCCTGTTCATGATCTATCTCACATTCCGCCCATATTTTTCAAGTTGGGTAGACTGAACCTGAATTATGTTTGTCACATTGGCCGAGGGAATGGTAGCCATCATAGGTTGGCGAAACAGTTAAAATATCCAACGGGCTGTAGGGTTGTTATTTTGAGATCAATCTGTCACGACCAGTTTTTTTCAAAAATTACTTGACAGGTTTTTGGAGCTCCTTTTTAGCTAAGTCGTGATGGCCGGAAAAATCCCTCGCTAAATACTCTAATTATGGCTTTGGTTGCCAAATATCTATAGTCTCGATTAAAAATGATCCAATTGCTGAGTTTCCAAGTTTTTAGTGCCTCTGAAGGAGCCCAAAAACTCCGTGGTAGCATAAATTTATGCAATCACTACATCTAAAAATC
>DITF01000102.1 GCA_002422125.1 bacterium UBP17_UBA6191 | reverse complement strand
CCCCCTAAACTATATACATACATATATAATTAGGGGGTTTTTTGCTGTATATGGTATTGAACCATTTTGAAGCCCTCACTTTTGAAACCTTTTGGGCAATTCCTCGTAGATAGGATCGCATGAAGATATTTGCGGACATCTGTAGTATTCCTGGAGGATATTCCATGAAGGATATTTTTAAAATTAAAGCGGTATTGGCAATTGGGCTTTTGGCTGTGAGTACAGTATCGGCCAATTATGATGGTCTGATTGTAGAATCAGACTATTATCAAATGGACCCTGTGAATCAGGCCAGAGATCAGAGAGTATTGGATCAAAAAGAAAATCTGGCTTCCAATACTGCCAGAGTCTTGGGTCACATTGCTGAAATCGATGCCAAGATACATGAAATTGACGCTGACCTAGCTCGCTACACCGCTCCAGAAGCCAGAAATATTTTATTGGCAGAGCGTCGCAAGTTGTTTCAAAAGCGTAAGGAATATCTGGNNGCAAACCAGAATGACTCGTGACTTAACCCAGAGTGGTGTTCAAGCTGGACTTCAGGCCGGGGGTCAAGGGTTTACACTGGACGGTAGTCCAACCGGTGGCACTGGTGTGGATACTCCTAACTGGAGAAGACAAGAGACATCTCAAGCTAAACCGTTTATTCGTGTCGAAAAAGAAAAAAATATGAAAGAGCTTGCAGAAGTTCTTTCCAGGAAGATTTATGGAGAGTTCAACCAGGAAATTTATGTTGAGTTGTTGTCTCACAACTTTAATCATTCGATAAATCCTCAAAATTTGATGGCCGGGGACATTGTTTTCCTTCCTCACAAGATCGCTATGTTGACTGTCATGGGTATTCAGGAAAAGCAACTTCTTGATGTGACTATGGCCTTGGTCAGCGAGATTAAGGATGCAGATCTTAGAAGGAAAATGATTCGTTATGCGGCTGATGCCGAGGAATCCAAGGAGGCTCGTAAGGCCTTTACCGAAGTTTTGATTGCTTTGAAGATGCATGGTGAAAATAGTACTGAATTTAAAACAGCACTGACCAATTACCATAGAGTGCATGAGGTTGCCACTCGTGGTGGAGCAACCCAGATGCTAGTCACTGACAGCTCCTTTCCTATGTCTCGAGAGTTACGAGATAAGGTGGTAGTGGTTTCCAATGCCTCGTTGCAACTAGATATGTTGCCAAGAGATGTGGCCGAAAAGGTTAGAGACGCTGCACGAAAGTATAGAGCAGCAAAAGATGCCATTGCTACATCCAGAACAGCCAGTGGTTCAGCTTCGACTGCTTCAGCCACTGCGATTCGAGAGTTCGAAACTTCGGTGAATGTAGCCTATGAGGCCGTAGAGAATTACCGCAGGAATGGGGGAGCTGTTGCTACAGATCGTTTCCGCATTGAGGAAGATGTAACCGGAACCCGTTCTTCAGCGAATGCCCGAGTTGGTATGACTCGCGAGGTTCGTGAGATGAACCGCGTGTTACTACAGATCGTTCAGGATACAGTTGATATCCTTGGTGCTGGTTGGACGGCTGAAGGTACATGGTGGGAAAACCTTACTGAGTCCAATAAAAAGGAAGCTACTCGCAAATTGTTTGAATTGACTAATGTGGATGTAGAGACATCCAGGGTTAGTCAGGTAATCAATCGTTTGAAGTTGGTCTACTCAAATGTGGATCGCTATTCAGTGGATTTGTATTCGGATTCCGAGTTTGCAACTTTGAGAAAAAGCATGATTTCCCTGGTGGGTATGGCCATGGCAGTTAAAGCCGTTCAGCCCTCCTGGTGGAGATCTGGGGATGGTAAATTTCGAGATTTGAATTCCACGGCTGCATTAAGAAGGTTAGGAATTGATCCAGATAAGAAGATGTTTATGGATCGAGGTACAGGGGCTAAACCTCAGTTTGAAGATCTGATGGAAGGAAATTCAGCTAAAATTTCTCAGGCCACAGGTCTAAGGACGCAATGGCTGGCCGGATTAAGCAGTGTGGCAGCTTTGAGTGCATCCTTTGCAGATCAGGACAGATTAAGTACCGCGACTCGCGATGCCAGAAAGTTTTTTGAGGAACTATCTGAAAAAATGGACCGCGGAATTACAGGTACCTTGTTGGGCACCGGTCTTGGTGCAGGAGCTACTGGTCTTACGCTTCTGGCTGTATCTAACTTCTGGAATCCAGTTGGTTGGGTAGCGGCAGGAATTGTTGGTGGTGGCGCTGTGATTGGATTAGCGGTTGGTAACACCATTGATCAGAATCAGCAGGTTGCCATGATCCAAAGATATGGAAATATCAAGGTGATTGCCGAACTTGGGGTCCATGCTACCGAGCCAGGAAAAATTAGATTAGTCGAGGGCATGTTATATTTTGATGAGTTGGTAAAGGGATATTAATCTAACTGACTTTTAAATACATCCAAAAGCCATTCACAGAGATGTGGGTGGCTTTTTTATTTTGCCTTGAGCTACAATGATTTTATGAAAAATTCAGCTACAATTTTGGTGTCTGGGGGCGCAGGTTACATTGGCTCCCATACGGTTTGGTATTTGCGACAGTTGGGTTATAGAACCATCGTATTTGACAATCTTAGTACGGGTTTTCGTCAGGATATGCTAGGAGATGTCAATGTAGTAGGCGATCTTCAGAATCCTTGGGACTTAAAGAAGGTTTTTGCTTTTGAGCCAATTGATGCTGTGATTCATTTTGCGGCTAACATTGCCGTTGGGGAATCAGTAAAGGAACCCTTACAGTATTACCGCAATAACTCTGGAAGTCTCTTAAACCTATTGGAATCCATGCGCGGGGCGGGGGTTAAGAATCTGGTTTTTTCTTCTACGGCTGCGGTTTACGGGGAACCAAAGGCAAATCCAATTTCCGAGGAGTCGTTGATTGCACCGGTAAATCCTTATGGGCACAGTAAGGCTTTGGGGGAGCAAGTTTTAAGGGATTGTGCTCAGGCTTATGGCATGAATTTTGTGGCTTTAAGGTATTTTAATGCCTGTGGTAAAGCCTCAGGTACACATCTTGGCGAAAAACATGATCCCGAAACTCACTTGATCCCACTTATTATGGATGCTATGGAAGGTAGGCGGCCACCATTGAAGGTATTTGGAAATGACTATGCGACAGCAGATGGTACCTGTATTCGTGATTATGTCCATGTGCTGGATTTGGCTCAGGCCCATGAACTGGCTTTGAAGGTTCTGAACCAAAAAACTGGTTCTTTCTCGGCCTTTAACCTTGGTAATGGTCAGGGATATAGCGTATTGTCCGTGATTCGGGCTGTGGAAGAGGTTTGTGGTAAATCCGTACCCTTTGAATTTGCTCCCCGCCGTGCAGGAGATCCGGCTATTTTGGTAGCTTCTAGTGCCAAGGCTCGTGAAATATTGGGATGGAATCCAGAGTTTCAATCCATTCAATCGATTATTAAGACCTTGGTACAGTAAGAATGTTTGGGCTTGAGAATTGGTCTGGTCTGGTATTTTTTCTCTGGTTACCTATTTTGACGGCCCTATATTTTTTAAATGTTAAACCGCGACGAAAACAGGTGTCTTCTCATTTTTTGTGGAAGGCTGTACTTGAGAAGAGAAATCGTGATTCCCTGTTTGAGAAATTTCAATCCAATCTGTTTTACTGGTTGCAGCTTTTTTTCTTTATTCTTTTGTTTCTAGCCTTGTCTCGTCCTTATCTTTTGGGCGGAGGGGTAGAGAATCAGATTGTGTTGATTGTGGATAACTCGGCTTCCATGTTGGCCATGGAAAGAAACTCCTCGCGTTTACAACTGGCTTACAGGGCCGCTGAAAAGGCATTGGCGCCGTATTGGGGCCAGGCCCAGATAGAATTAATGACATGGAATTCCAAAGCCAGCTATTCTGCGACACTACCGGGACTATCTCAAACCCTGTCTCAGATTCAGCCTTCTCATCTTCCAAACGGATCCTTTATGGAATTACAAAGACTTATGATGAGTCTGTTAGCTCAGAAAAGACAGGTTATTTTTGTGAGTGATGGATTGGAACAGAGTGAGATTTCGGAGTTAAATCGGCTTGGGGTGGCGTTTATACTGGTGGGTCAGAATCGTATGAATGTGTTTCTTGATCAGATTTCTCAAGAGGAAAAATCCGATCAGAGTGGAATCAGGGTACATGTAGGACGCAGTGGAGCGGTGAGGGAAGCATTGGTACAAATTCGCTCAAGCGCTGGCAAGGAGCTTGTTAGGGCCCAAGTAAGGTTTTTAGATTCATCAAGAAATGATAGAGCGAGCGTGTGGCTACCATTGTCGTCAATGCCTGATGAGATTCTTGTTGAAGTTAGCTCGCCTGGAGCTGACAGTCTGAAAGAAGATAGCAGTATGGTTTTTTGGCCCAGACGAAAGAAATTGGCGGTTGAAATTCTTGGATTTTCTGACACGGACTCACCACTGTCCCAGTTTGTGAACAGATTTATGCAGATGGACGATCGCTTTGAGCCGGTATCAGCTTCGAATAAGGCAGATCTTAAAATTTCTCGTTCCAACTCCACATTTGATGCGGATATTGTATTTATGTCACAAGGCCGGGCAAAAAAGGAGTTTCGAAGAAGTTTTCTGACGGATCCAACTTCCCCAGTGACTCGGTATCTACAAGGTCATGAATTGGAGCCAGCCGACTGGAGCTTGACGGGCAGAGATGGATTTACAGTTTTAGCTCTTGGTGTTAGCCCCCCGCCCCAGGTTGCAGCAGCCGTGGTGTTATGTGAATCTTCATCTGGCGGTCGCTGTATTCTGAATGTGTCCGATGATCGTCGTATAATCCATGACTTAGAGTTTTCCATCCTGTTAGAAAATATTTTGCAGCAACGATTGATGGCTAAAATTGGTGATGATGCTCTGAATACTGGGTATGAGAATTCTGAACAGAGGGAATATGTACATACTCCACTTCTGAATATGAATCGAGTTTTTGAGAGTTCCAGCGTTTTGGATCGAGTTGGGGTGTGGCAAAAAGAGGGCACCTATTCTTATGTTAGGTTACCTGCTCGTGAGTCCATGCTTAGGTCTGGAGATGAATCGCTTAGTCCGGTATGGCTGCAAATGCAGGGGAGCATGGGTGATTCTGAGGATGGTTTGAGGGAGCCGATGGCAGGTTGGGTACTGATTTTAGGATTTATAATCCTTTTAGTGGAGTGGTTTTTCTTTGTGAGGAAGGCATGATGTACTTTGCCTGGGAAAGGCCTTGGGGAATCTGGCTGTTTTTACAGCTCATTCTCATTGTACTTTTGTCTATGCGTTGGTTTGTGAATTCTTCCGAACGCCCAAAGCTATTTTTTCTGTTGCTTAGAATATTAGCTGTTTGTCTTTTAGTGGTCGCATTTATGGGACCAACCCAGTTTTCTGATCCACCTAGAAAGCCGGTTACCCTACATATTGGGATTGATCCTTCAGCCTCAGTTGAGCCGAAATCAAGAGATCAGCAGATCGAGGAGTTGCACCTTAGATTGGCCCCATATCTTGAAAAATCGCAGATTGTGCCCAACTATTTTTTATTAAATGGCAAGTTACCGGTTTTTCAGACTCTGGACAAAAGTCAGGAGCAGTTGCTACAAGAAAAGGGCTTGTCTTCGCCTATATATCGTTCCTTGCAGGAGGCTTTAGCACTCAGGACCTCGGAGCAGTCTCATCGTTACATCATATTGACAGATGGCAACGATACCGAACGCACCTTGGATGATTTGAGGAGTTTTGCCCTACAACCTGTCTGGTGGGTTCCCTTAAAAAGCCGGACTCAGGATTTGTTGTTTGTGCGAGCGTTACAGATTCCTAAAAGTGCCTTGACCAATCAGGAAGTGTCCATTGAAGCTTTGGTGGAATCCAAAACAGCGGGAAAGGGAACCATCCGTCTCTATGAAAATGAGAAGGAAATTCAGGTTCAGCCCATTGTTTTGCAAGAGGGGCTAAATCTCTTTGACTTTGTTTATGAAAATGCCAGCCCAGACAGATATATGCTTACAGTTAAGGTCGATCCAGAAGAAACAGATCCAATTCCTGGAAACAATTCAGCTAGAGCCAGCTTAAGAATATTTGATCAGAATTCCATTCTTTTGGTGGCCCAGGATATTGCCGATGCTCAAAATCTTCAACTGTTGATAGAAGGGATGAATATTGGAGTAAGGGTAGTTTCCACGGAAGAAATCAAGGATATGGCTTTAGAAGGGTACTCCGCTATCATGCTTATCGATACGGAGAAGTCGGCCTTAAATCAAGACCTTGAGGATAAACTCAGGGATTATGTATTAAATGGGGGCGGTTTTGGGGTTTTGGGAGGCAAGCGAAGTTTTGGACTGGGTGGTTGGTTTCGCTCCACTCTGGAAGAAGTAATGCCCGTGTTTTGTCCCCCCCGAAGCTATCGTCGTTCGGTAGCCATTTTACTGATTATTGATTCTTCAGGATCAATGTTGGCTGAAGATGCTGCGATCTGGTCTGATCCTCAGAAACTGATGCGTTTTTTAGCTACGGCCAGCGAGAGTGAGAAGCCTATTTATGTGGCCAAACAAGCAGCTAAACAGGTTTTATCTGAGTTGATGGGTATCGAAGTTGGGGTGTTAAATTTTAGTGATAATGTATCGGTTGCGGTCCCCTTGATGAGGGTTACCGAGGGCAATTTACCTTATCTTGTCTCAGGTATTGATTCCATTCAGGCTGGTGGTGGCACGAGGTTTCATCCAGCTTTGACTGGTGGATTGAGTATGGTGTCGGGGCGAGGGTATCAGGAAGTACATATGATCCTGTTCTCTGATGGGGTTCCCTCAGACCGAGCTTATCTGCCGGATATTCTGGAAAGATTAAGACAGGAGAAAGTCAGCCTTTCTACAATTGCATTTGGAAAGGGTGCAGCAGTTAGTCTTCTAAGAAGTATGGCCGAGGAAGCAGGAGGGAAGTTTTATGCCTCTGATTCCATGGTAGGTATGAAAGGTGTTTTTGAGCAGGCTGTGGAGAGGGTGTTTGGACCGCCAGTTCGCACCGGAGAAATTCAGTCTCAAGTGCATGGACTACAGAATCTGATTGAAGATGCTGATTCAATAAAGCTTCCCATCCTCAAAGGCATTGTCTCTACTTCTCCAAAGGAGAGGTCCGAAATTGTCATTCAGGCCGATATGGGTGAGCCTTTATTAGCTATATGGCAGTTTGGCTTGGGGCAAAGTTTTGTTTGGACTTCGGATGTTTCGGGGGAGTGGTCTTCTGAATGGATGGGAACCGATGCTTTTGCCAAAGTGTTTTCACGGCTGATTGCAAAAATTCTTAGAAAGGATCATGATCCCTTAGATTTTCGGACCAGTATTGATGGAAATCAGTTGCAGATGCGTCTTCGAGCTATTGATGAAGAAGGCAATTATATGGACAGTCTTTCTGTTCAGGCTGAAATTCGCTCCGATCAGGAACCGAATCAAGTGATCCGACAGTTGGATCTGGGATTTTCTGGGGATGGGGAATATGCCTCGTCTTTAAGTTTGCCTCAGTCTGGGGCTTATACAGTTAGACTGCAAGTAAGCGGTTCAGGCATAAACTGGGAACATTTCACCAAAGTTGAGGTTCCGGTAGATACGGAGTTATCGTTTCAGGGGGAAAATGTGGCTTTGTTTCAGGCCTTAAGGAAGGATAATCCGAATTCAGTGCTGCAAAAAGATACTTCTCTGGATTCAATTTTTGTGGAGGAAACCCAGATGCAGTCTGTGAAAAGCTATTCCTATGCCAGCTACCCACTGGCTCTGGCCATATTTCTTTTGTGTGTGGAAATCCTTCTGCGCCGTTCACGGGTATTGGATAACATCAGCAATGAAAAACTTGAAGAAGACACCAGACGACGCAACTTGTGTCAGTCCTATCTCGACCAGGCCAGAAGCGCGATTAAACACGGAGATATGGTGGATGCGGAAAAATTTTATCTGGCGGCACACAGAACGGCCAAACAATTAAAAGATCCACTGCTATTGCAGTCCGTGTGGCAGGAGTATCGAGCTAAGATCTGAATTAGCCGCGATTGTAGTCATCGGAGTAGCGGGTGATATCATCTTCCCCAAAATAGGAGCCGGTCTGAACTTCAATAATCTCAAGCTCAGTGTCTTCTTGATTTTCTAGTCTATGCTTGGAACCCACAGGAATAAAGATGGATTGTCCTGGCTCCAGAGTAAAAAAATCTTCATTTAGTTGAACCTTGGCCACACCCCTTACTACAATCCAGTTTTCGGATCTTTTAGTATGCGATTGCAGGCTTAACCTTTGCCCAGGTGAGACAAGGATTGTTTTGACCTT
Source organism: bacterium UBP17_UBA6191 (assembly GCA_002422125.1). Classification (GTDB taxonomy): domain Bacteria; phylum Muiribacteriota; class UBA6191; order UBA6191; family UBA6191; genus UBA6191. The sequence continues at coordinate 31,083 of DITF01000102.1, read as the reverse complement.
GGTGTAACTTTTGTCGTACAAATTAGTAAATTTGCCCCAAGGGCGTACTTCTGAATACATGATGAACGAAAAAATACCCTGTTTCTGATATATTCTCAATCTAAATTTTGGAGGAGTGATGAGCCAGGTTGTAGAGCCTCAGGTTGAGGATGAGATTGATTTATTTGAGCTGTTCGCAATTCTATATAAACGCAAATTATTTATTCTGGGCTTAACGGCTCTAATCTCTGGGTTATCCATCTGGTATGCCATTGAGCAGCCTAATGTTTATAAGGCTGAAGCCACTCTGTTGCCTCCAAGTTCTGGAGACAAAGGGAAGCTTTCCGGAATGCTAGGGCAGCTCTCAGCACTCCCGCTTTTAGGTTTCGGAGGAATGGGGGGAGATAATGCCAATTCTTTTGATATTTTAAAGGCCCATCTACACACTAGGGAAAATCTATGGAAAGTGATAGAGACCTTTAAACTAAAAGAACATCTGAAGGTTAAATCTAAGTTTCGTGAAGATATGGAGCAGGCTTATACAAAGGCCTTAAGCATAGAATCCGATAAAAAGTCTGGAATTATCAGAATAAGCTACTCGGATACAGATCCTGAGTTAGCCGCTCGTATTGTGAACATGAATGTGGATATGCTGGATCAGATTAGTCGCGAAAAAGTGGTGTCGGAGAATCGTAAAAAACGCTTGTTTTTGGAAGAAAGATTGGCTGAAGCTAGTGAAGATTTAACCAAGGCTGAAGAGGAAATTCAAAAGTATAAACGCGACAACCGCTTATTAACCGTGGAAGGGCAGGCTAAAGCGACTGTGGAAGCGGCCTTTCGGATTCAGTCTGAGATTCTTCTGAGTCGAGGTAAACTCAAGGTGAGATTAGAGTTAGGCTCTAGTGACAACCATCCTGAAGTGAAGATTCTGAATCTGGAAATACAAGCCATGGAAAAGCAGCTTCGTGATATGGAAGAAGGTCGTTTGCAGCTTGATCCAATCTTAAATTCCAGGAATCTGAATCAGGAAGAGGGGAACAAAAAAGTAGCTTTAACTTATATCCCATTGGCCGAAATTCCAAGGATTGAATTGGAAATGGAGAGGCTGATTCGTAAAAAACTAGTGGCCCAGGAAGTTTTTACGGTACTTACCAAGGAATACGAAATCAGTAAAATAGAGTCTTCCAAAGAACAGGAAGTCATTCAGGTAGTAGAATTAGCAACCCCGCCCCAGCGCAAGGACAAACCCCGCAGATCGGTTATTGTGATTGTCGCCACTATGGCTGGATTTATGTTTATGTGTTTTTATGTGCTTTTATCGGATGCCATCCGCAAGCGAAGAGATAGTGCAAAAGTTGCCTGAAGCCTGGCTTCTTGATATGGATGGGACATTGTACCTGAGCCATTGTGTCCTGCCTGGTGCCAAAGAGCTTATAGACCATTTTAATCAGAATTCTATCCCCTACTGTTTGTTTACCAACAATTCATCTCTGTCCAGAAAGGACTATGTAGTAAAGCTTGAGAACCTGGGATTGGATTGTGAGCCCTCCAGGATTCTTACCTCTGCTTGGGCTACGATTCTTTGGCTTTTGAAAAGAAACATTCAAAGAGTGTACTTAATGGCGGTGCCTTCAGTTTGTCAGGAATTTTCTGATGCTGGCCTGATTCTTGATAGCGTTAATCCTGAAGTGGTTGTGCTGGCTTTTGATCAGAGCCTGGATTACGAAAAATTAAAACGGGCCCATCAATTTTTGCTGGATGGTGTGCCCTATATTGCTACTCATCCCGATTTAGTCTGTCCCACAAGCACCGGTAGTATTCCTGATTGCGGGGCTATGATCGCACTATTGAAGGCTAGTACGGGCCGCGAACCCGAGATTATTGGTAAACCAAGTCGTAACATGGTGGATATGGCCTCAGTGCTTCTTGGAGCCCTGCCCCAAAGCATGGCAATCGTAGGAGATCGGCTGTATACTGATATGAGAATGGGATTTGATCATGGATTGATCACCGTGCTTTTGTTGAGCGGCGAAACGCAGGCTGAAGACTTGAAGGATGTAGTTCAAAAGCCAGACTATTGTTTCGGCGGAGCAAAGGAATTATTAGAATGGATTTACTCTAGTGGCCGAGGCGGTTAAAAAAGAGGTTTCTTTGTCGATAGTAAAAAGAAACCGTGATTCGCGGATAGGAACGCCTATGTCTTCACTGTATGAAACAAAATACGATGTGATCTACAGAAAACTGCAGGAGCGAAAGCTTAACTTAAAAAAGCAGTTTGATGAAGCCTACTCCCGCGACGATTTCCAGGCCAGCATGGCTGTAATGGAAGACATCCAGAAAGTAATGGGAAGTTTATCTTCTTTAGAGATTCTGGAAAAGCCATTTAAGGAAACCGCCAGAGTAGCATCCCGTGTGGAAGATATCAGGGTTGATTTGGAAATTTTGCTTGAGTCATTAGGCAAAGAAATCCGAACTCTGGATGGTCTTCAGGAAATTCTAAATAAGGATTTAAACTCTCAGATGTCGGTTTTACTGAAGATGTTTCGAGAGGAAGACGGAAAAAATTTCGAATTTGACTTTGATAAATTCAGTTCTTCGGAACTCATGGCCTTGATGCAATATGAGGCGATTTATTTTCCTTCTCGAAAAGAAGAATTTGAGGCATATACGGAATCTGTCAAGAAGTCGGAACAGGTGCAAGCGATTCCCTTTTCCGAGTCCGATTGGAGCCAGCCTCTAGCCGTTGTAGCCGGTGTCGGCTTAAGTGGTTTGTGTGTTCTTGAGAAGGAAGAAACCCAGGAATCTGTAGCCGAAGAGGTAGAAGAGGAAATTGAAGATGTTCCTTTTGATCATGGGGTAGAAGATCTTAGTGAGTTTGGAAGACAAAATGATATCCCTGTTCTCACGGATTCTGAGACCGCTACAATTTTGGCTCAGACTGAGGACGAGCCAGAAGAAATATCCGATATAGCCTTTTCTGAGCCTGAAGCGATCACCTCGGAAGATGTCATAGCTTATCAGAGAGAGGTTGAAGCTCATCCTGAGATGACGGAAGAGGAGCTGCAGCAGGATCTTCAGTCAGAGATACAGCAGGATAGTATGGAAGTTGTGGCAGAGACCACATATGCTGCTGAAGAAGAATATTCTGATGCGGCCTATGCCGAAGAGGAGTATGCAGCAGACGAGACCACCCAGGAGTATGCTGAGGCTGATGCGGCCTATGCTGAGGAAGAATATTCCCAGGAGGCATACCCCGAAGACGCTTATGCTGTTGAGGCGTACCCTGAAGATGCCTATGCGGAGGAAGCTTCTTATGCACCAGACGCTTATTCAGAGGCAGGATACGCACAAGAGGCCTATACAGAAGAAGCTTATTCAGAAGAAGTCTATGCAGAGGATGCTTATTCTGAGGAATCGGCATATCAGGAAGTAGCCACCCAGGATTACGAGTCAGCGGAATATCCCGAAGCAGAGGAATATGTGGCTGATTCAGAGTATGCAGCGGAGGCAGAATATGTGGCTGAGGCTGAATACAGCTCGGAGGAAGCGTATGTAGCAGAAGATGTCTACACAGAGGAATTAGCATACCCTGAGGACATGGAATATGCTGCCGAATCTGAGTTTACAACTGACATGGATTACCCAGTGGAAGAAACCATTCAGGTGGAAGATGTAATCGAGGCTGATGGATTAACTCTGGATGAGGTGGCTTTGTCCGATGAAATATCAGAGGAAGTTTCTCTTGAGGATTCCGTGAGTCTTGATGTTGATGCACTGTCTCTGGATATATCAGATTCTATACAGATTGGTGAGGAGCCCGTGTTAATGCAGGAGTTGGAAGTAACGGATTTGGATATAGATCTGAATGCTGAACCAACCGTGAGTGTGAAACATCCTGAACCGTTGCCCACCGAAACTCTGGACATTGATGACATTCAAATTGATTTGGATAATCTGGATTAGTTTATTATTGTTCTTTTCTGGCGATACTATATCTAAAGAGGATAGAACACCAAAACACTTAAGGGCATCCAATCTAGGCGATCTTGAGTTCAGTTTTAGCGATAATGAGTTAAATCTTCTGGATAATGGAGTGTATATCAGGCTTTTGGGCCGCTTTCAAAAGCGACACCAAAAACTGGATTCAGACTCCTTGGTTTTGGCAGGACTTCCAGAAGGCAATTACGAACTGTCCTTGTTATCTCAGGATGATTTAACCTATTTTCAAGGCCAAATCCACATAGAGAGAGGCAAGACCAAAAAGGCCCATGTTTTTGTGGCAGGAAAGTCGCACAGAAGTTCACATAGCCTCTTTGATGCAGTGCTTTCTTCTGGTGGGGGTCGTCGTGAGGGTACCAACACTTATTTTTTACCGGACTGGAATTACTGGGAGATGGCAGACGGAACCAGAAGATTCTTTACAGATGGTCAGGCTTTAGAAATCAAACCTGATGGAGCGCATATATTTTTACTGGATAGGGATGATGATTTACTGGAAGACTCCCTTGATCCCAGACAAAAAAATGTCATAAAACCAACAGGCAAGGACTTGTTGCTGGGTGTGGTTCAGAGGCCATTTGTTACGGCCATGGATTTTAAGGAAATGGGTTCCGATCTTAAAGAGTCATGGTCGCCCAAAAAAACCTGTATGCAGAAACTGCCCCCAGTGGGGTCGCTTCTATTGCTCTCACCTAAGATTCATGCCGCAGGTGGTTCTCAGATTACATCAGTATCGGCTCATTTTTATAAGGAAGGAACCGAAGTGTATTCCCAGGCACTTCATGATGATGGCTCACTCATGGATATCAATCCTGATTGGCCTCAGGCCCAGTTTTCGGGAGATGAAATTTCCTCAGATCAAAAATTCAGTACTCTAATTCCCATAAGTAGTGAGCTTCGCTCTCGTTTAAACGATGGACACTTTGAAATTATGGCTCTAAATGCCCGTGGTCTGAAATCTCAGGTATTACATTGTCGAATGCCTAACGACGAGGAGCAAAGCTTAAACAAACAATTGGGAAACTGGTTCTATCCAAAGGGATTTGAGCTGGAGGTTACTAATACTTCTGTAAAAATTCGCATGCAGGAGCAACACGAGGTTGTTGTACTTACCAAAAATAGCAAAAAAAGTCTCTTTCCACGGAAAAATTCTTTGAACCTGTATGAATATTCTGATAGTGTATCCGTCCAGTCTGGTTCTTTGATTTTTATCACGGTTACCGACTCTGACGGTTCGCTCTTTTATACATCTGAGCGAATTGTAAAAAGATAAAAGTGGAGAGGTGTCCGAGTGGTTTAAGGAGCACGCTTGGAAAGCGTGTGTAGGTGAAAGCTTACCCCGGGTTCGAATCCCGGTCTCTCCGCCAGAATCTTTTAAATCCCAACAGCAAGTAAATCTAATTGGCGGTTGCATCCTTTTCTAAATTCTCTTAAAGTTAAGGTGAGAATATTTGGGGGAGGGAAATTATGACAATTGCACTACTTTTTGCTGGGTTAGGCTTTGGCATTCTGGTGTTTGTGGGCTCGGCGTACAATCGAATTGTGGCACTAAGACAAAGATGCTCTCAGGCATTTGCCGACATTGATGTTCAGTTACGGCTCCGCTATGACTTGATTCCAAATCTGGTGGAAACGGTTAAAGGTTATGCTGGTCATGAAAAATCTATCTTTGAGGCCGTGTCCTTGGCCCGGTCCCAGGCAATGAACACCAAAGATATGGGACAAAGAGCAGCGGCTGAAGGTCAGCTTGGGATGGCAGTGACACAGCTTTTGGCAGTATCAGAAAGCTACCCTGACTTAAAGGCTAATCAGAACTTTATGAGTCTTCAGAAGGAGCTGACAGACATCGAAAACAAGATTGCTGCGGCTCGCAGGTTTTTAAACAATGCAACCTCTGAATACAATACCGTGATTGAACAGTTTCCAGGTGTATTGTTTGCCCGATCTTTTGGATTTCAGTCAGCCCAGTATTTTGAGATTTCCGAGCAAGAAAAAGCTCAGGTGTCTGCTCCAGCCTCCGTAAAATTCTGATTTGACCGAATATGGCCTTTGAAGCGGTAGGTTTACAGACATTCATCTGGAACAACAATCTTAAGTCCAGTCTTTTGTTGCTGAGTTTTCCACTCCTGCTGCTGGGTATGTTATACACATTTTTTTACCTGTATTTTGCAGGCAATGAATCAGCCGGAACTCTGGCTGGAACCTATTTTTTACAAACTTGGCACTATGTTACAGGCTTTTGTCTGATTTGGTTCCTGATTGCCTATTTTTTTCATCAGAACATGATTTTTATGGCCTCCGGTTCTCGTCTAGTAGATAGACAGGCCGAGCCCAGGCTTTATAATCTATTAGAAAATTTGTGTATTTCTCGTGGGATTACAATGCCATCCTTGGCTGTAATTGAAACCGATGTCCTGAACGCCTTTGCAAGTGGAATCAGTGAACGAAACTACACCATTTCCGTAACCCGTGGTCTGATGGAAAAGTTAAATGATTCCGAACTTGAGGCAGTTTTGGCTCATGAACTGATTCATGTCATGAACCGCGATGCTCGATTGTTGGTAATCTGTGTGATTTTTGTGGGAATGATTGGTTTTTTTGCAGAGGTAGCTGGTCGGTCTATGATGAGAGGCTCTAATTCCAGAAGCTCTCGCAATCGTAATAATTCTAAACAGGATCCCAGATTTTTGCTGATAGCCACCCTGGTTTTGGTGATTGGATATTTGTTTGCCTTAGTGCTTCGGTTTGCCATTTCCAGAAGCCGCGAGTTTGTGGCCGATGCAGGATCCGTAGAGCTGACCAAAAACCCAGAGGCATTGAGTTCTGCACTTCTGAAAATTTCTGGTAATTCCCGGATAGAGAGTATGCCGGATGAAGTGGCCCAAATGTGTATAGACAACCCGTCTTCGTCCGGTTTTTTGAGTTGGTTTTCCACTCACCCCCCACTAAGTGAAAGACTGGATGCCCTCAAAGCATATGCAGGGGCAAATTTTTCCGATACTCCCCAATAAGAAAATTCTGGTCTGCCTGAATTTAGTCCCATCTGGCAGGATGATTGCATCTTAAACCTTTACAGGAGGCAATCATGCAACAGTTAATTTCACCTAGTCCCAGTCGCCTTTTAGCACCACAAACACGATCCTACTTTACCTGTCTTGAAGATTGGGCTGTAGTTCAGGGAGTTACCCTTTTGATTCATCTGGATAAGAACCAACTGGATTCAAAAATTACCGTATCACCAGGCTATCTTTATGATAGCGAATGGCTTTTCCATGAGGCGACTCAAAGGGGAATTGCTTGGCATCGGATTCATCAGCAGGTACTGGTTTTGAAGCAGGAAATCACAGACATGAAGTGGTTATGGTTTCCCAGAATATGGGGAGTTGAGGAGTCGGCGAGTTTATTGGATGGATTGGCATATATTCAAAGAAAACTGCGATTTAACCTCAAATTGGATGTAGATAAGGAGACGGTTTCCAAACCCTTGGGCTTAGAATTGTTCTCAGAAGATTCCGGCAGTCGTTCCTTAGAGAGAATCTGTAAACAGCACGGGTTGGTTTTGCAGCGAATTACAGATTTGACCTATGGCCTGGGCAGGATTGTATGAGTGTTTTGGATGCTGATTTGGTATATGTTTCCAAACAGATATTCTGGAAACTCCTAAGCGAAGATCCTTGTTTGGTAAAAAGATTTCAAACAGATGGGGTTGAAGTACTTACTAATCATGAGGGGTGGCTGGTTGCTCCATATACCTCAAGAAATTGGCTGGGAGTTTCCCAACCTGTATTTCTTGGGACACTCTTGAGTACTTTTGCTGTATTGAAGGGGCTTAGGCTGGTATGCTTGTCCTCATCCGACATCCTGAAGCAGCTTGTGTATTTGCCAGAGGGATTTAGTCCTGAACGGGATTTGTTTGCACTATTAGAGGAGGAATTTCCAAAACTTGCCGTAGAGCATTTTTGGGACAATGTATGGGTAATCGAGAGGGATTCACAGGTGTTTTGCGATTAGGTACAGCTTTGTTTTGTGCCTGGATTGCCTATAAATGCCGACAGGATTGGCTGTTATCCATTTTTCAGACACCTTCTGACTATGGCGCCTATTTGGAGTTCACCATTTTGGGAGTTTTTTTGATGGGTACTTTTATTTATATAGAAGGATCCACCAGAATTTCATTCTTCCAAAAAAATCGCTACTTTCGAGCCATGTCACATATTAAGGCTGCCTTGCTCGTGTTTTTACTGGTGGGTTTGGTAGCTTTTTTGTCCAGTCAGCATTTAATGTCCCGAACCTGGCTTCTTTTATGGATGCTTTTGTGGGTAATTTTGCAGCTAGGCGTGGATTATTTTCTAATTCCTGGCTCAGTCCCCAAATTAAAAATTATGTTTGTGGGTTGTGGAGATTTTGCGCAGCGGGTAAATGTATATTTGCAAGCGAAGGAACACAATTGTTTGTTACTGGAGCCAGTTTCAGAGGATGATTCAGAAGCAGTATGCCAGAAGATACTTCGATACGAACCGGACTATGTGCTTTTAGGAAGAGGTGGGGAAACCCTTTATGGCTCGGTCTTAAGTGCGGTTTCCGACTCTGGATTAACTGCTAAGGTGTTGCAGATAGCCTGGCTTATTGAGGCTAGTTCTGAGGGAAAGCGGCTGGAGAGAATGCATTCTTGGCTTTGGCAGGTTCTGGGACAGGAAGATGACCAATCCATGTACCGACGGCAAAAGCGCGTATTGGATTTGGGTCTTATCCTGATTTTTTTGCCGATTTGGGGTACGGTATGTCTAATCGTGGCCTGCTTACTTCTGATTAGCAATCAAAGACCAATTCTATTTAAGCAGGTCAGAGCTGGTGAGCTTGGTCGGCTGTTTATGATTTATAAGTTTCGTACTATGAAACCAGCAACAGAAATTCAAGGGAAACCGGAAGCGTCTCATGATATGCGTCTTACCCCGATGGGTTGGTTTCTAAGACGGATGAGCCTTGATGAGTTCCCACAGTTTGTGAATGTATTATTGGGAGATATGTCTCTGGTAGGGCCCCGTCCCGAGATGTTAAGTGTGGTCCATTCCCATTACCGAGGCATTTCCTTTCGCCGTATGCTGGCTCGCCCTGGAATCACAGGACTCTGGCAGATCTACGGCCGCAAACAGCCCATCCACGATCACTTAAAATATGATTTTTATTATCTCAGACATCAGAGTTTTTTGATGGATGCCTGGATTCTGGCCATGACAATTCCAGCTTTGATACTACGAAGGGGAGCTAGGTAGAGATAGGGCGAATCATCAAGGTACATTCCTTTGTATTGTCGAATAGATAACTAAAACCAGAGGTTATGACTATTTCTGTTTTATGATTCTGTGTGTCTGTAACAATCAGGTAACGGTCATGCCGTTTTGTAGAGCCATATGTGCCACTCTGTGTTGGGCGAACTGTCCAACAATCAGCGTACTGTTGTTTGATTTCTTTGATTCGGCTTTGAGGAGGTGGCTCACGGTCTTCAATGAACCAAATGTTTAACTTCCGTTTTGGCAACAAATCAAAAAAGTGTTTGGTGTCTTTCCAGTTTTGGAAAAAATAAGTGTCGCGGATATAGATTTCCTTTGCCTCTAAGAGTAGTGCCTTTAAATACTGTTTAGACTTATCCCGGTTTTGTCCGGCTGTATGCTGGATACAGTAGAGATTGAATAAACAATCTTGATGAATATTGATATACGGAAAGTCACTGTTGTCCTGACTGAGGATAATTTTAAATCGGGTAGATGAAACCAGTTCTTCGAGAGATGCTCGTAGTTTGACACCAGATCTCGCAATTGTATCAATTAGTGTAGCATCAGTAATTCCGACCCTTTCTAATTGACCAAGATTTGTTCCAATTGGATATTTGCAATAGCTAAGTAGACACTCTAAGGTACTGATGTCTGAAGTTTGCCGATTGTGCTTAAAATCATGCCATAACTTATAGAGTTTATCGTCTAAAAGAATGGCGAATTGGCTCACTTTCTTACCCTATTTCCAGAAGTTCCATTAAACTTTTGTCGAAAAATCCGCTAGGAAAGCCTCGCTCGACCCCGTCTGGATCTGTGAAATGTCCACCTTGGTTGATATGGATAGTTTCAAATGCAGTGGTGGCACTGCTTTTGTAATGAATTGTTGCAAATTCATGATTGAGTCTTTGTTTGTATATTTCATATCGAACACGGTGTATCAAGTGCTCACAGTGGGTTTCGATTACGATTTGGATTCCTCTTTGCGCTAGATAGGCAAAAAATTCTCCCAGTTTTGACTGAGAATAAGGATGTAAATGGATTTCCGGATTTTCAATCACAATTGTATCCGTTGGTTTAGCTCTAAGGCACAAAATTATTAGTCGTACCAAGAAGCTTGTTCCTGTACCAGTATTAAATGGCGACACACTTCCAATATCCTCAAATTCATACTCAAGTCTGACAAAATTTGAGTCAATTCTTTCGACCTTTGCGTCAATACCGTTATTCATATTTAGAATTTGGGAAAGCCAATAAGACACTTGATGCTTTAGCATTGGGGAGTGTGCGCGTTCGTTACTAATGGACTCATGAATGGGTTCACTCTTATTTTGTTCAAAGACTGAATACATATTACTCAAGTCGGGCTTAAACAAGCGCTCAAAGCCTACTTGCTCGATGGATGCTGGCCCCTGTCGGTTTGCCGAAACATAATAAAACGAGTTACCGAGCAGAAGAAGGGTATTTGTATTGTTCTTGTCTATGGAATCCCCAGATATTGTAGGATCAGAATTATTGTCATAGTCAAATCGGGAGTATTTGAGGCCAAGGGGATCCGGCATCTTGAACTTAACATCAATCGACACATTTTTGCGTCCAACTCTTCTATTGTAGATGTCATCGTAACTCATAAAATTATCAATTAAATTCCTGTATTGAGCAATCCGAGACATATCCTGTGATTGATACTGTAAGTATTTCAACCCCAGAAGCAGACCTTGAATCACGGTTGATTTTCCGGAAGAATTGGCCCCTGTAAGTATGGTTAGTGGGGAAAAATTCAAGGTCTCATTGTCTATACATTTGAAGTTTTTGATGGTTATGGAATCGATCATAATTTTAACCTGTCCTGTAGTATAGCAATCGTTTCCTGAAATCTGAATTCGACTCCCTTTGCAGTATCAGCATTTTTTGAAAACTCCTGGGTCTCGTCGAGTTCTATTTTTAGTTTCTCAATATGGAATTTGATAGTGTCAGCAGAGTTCTCATTTGCGGGGTACTTGGCAAAAAAGTAGGCAATTGTTTCAAACAAGGCCATATTAATGGGTCGTTTGTTTTGAGAAGCGGCAAATCGAAAGGCATCTTCTCCTATAACTTGATATGACTGGTGCATAACAGAAAGAAATGTCTCCTCCAGTTTGTGAACCAGTCGATCATCGGAGGTATTGATTTTTCTCATCACCTCGGCAAGAAACTCTTGGAGATTACTTTTGTAGTCAAACTGAATGAAATCTTCCTTCCACATGTAAAAGGCCAAGAATCTTAGTATGATGTATTTGTCTCTCATTCTTGTAGTTTGGATGCCGTTGCCGGTCGCCAATAAAAACTCAGGAGACGCGCTGAGTTTATCTAGTAGCTTGGTAGATTTCCCCTGATAAAGTGCATTTCTCATCTCTTGATTATTGAGTTGAGTTCCACCACGGTTCACGCGATCAAAAATATCGTATTTGACCCTTTCTGGAGTAGGTGGCTCAATAATGTATACAGCCAATTGAAATCTATCAATCTTACTCTGATAAATGGGGTCTAAATCCTGATACTTTTTTTTATTAAAGGCAATCGGTAAGATTTTTAAATCATTTAAGGCAAATTTATTGTCCATAAAATCAAACAGTGCCGTGACTCTTTGACGACCATCTACCAATTGTTTGAGACCAGATTGCTCCTCGAACAGGTATATTACCGGAAGAGGAATTCCCATTAAGACACTTTCTATCAGCTCCACTTTTTGAGGGGTCTTCCACACATTGCCTCTTTGATACGGAGGGGCAATGATGAGCTCCTTGTGGTGTTCGGCCATTTTTTTAAGTTCAAACACACTGTACTGATCCCGACTGATTTTGATTTTGGCATCGGGATACACTTCACCGACATTGGGCCTCAATCCAGATTCATTTTCTAGAGGGATCTCAGGGCTTTCATCAATCTTCGAATGGTCTATAGATTCCTGACTCATTAAGACCCCCTGGGTCTAATTAGCTTTGTTTTTGGCCGCGATTTTTTCTTTGGCCATTTGCTCAAGCTCAGCCATGATTTTGGCTTTTTCCTCATGCTCTTGACGCATCCAAGCGATTGTCTCTTGGCGAGACTTTGCCATAATGACTTCAATATTAGGTAGTTCTACCTCATGGATACCATCTTTATTGCGGTATTTGAGCATAACTTTTTTGAAGCTGGTTCCAAAGAGAAAGTGCAGACCAGATGGGGCGTGGAATTCCTCACCTTTTTGACCAAGGACTTCCAGATTTTTGATGGGGCTGGGTAATGGGAAGGCATTGTAACGACCTTCCTGGGCATAAGCTCCCACAGTCTGATAATCTAAAATGTAGTCAGTGCCACTCAGATCGGTAAAAACTAACTGAGTGTTTTCCATGGGAACACTACCAGGATTAAAAATGTCAGCGGTTAGATCTAAGCGGGTGGAGGTCTGAAATCTGTCATCCAGAATTGAATAGGCTACTAGGTAGGCAATTTCTGGTTTTTGATCCCCGGAGCCAAAACATCCTTGAAGCAAGGGGGTCAGCAAAATCAGGAATGCCAAAATGAGGCCTGAAAGGCGGAATCGCATAACTGACTTACTTACCATGAATTTTGGGCCTCAGTTTTGACAGTTTAACCGATTATGATTTAGTATAAATTTTAATATGAGCATGGCTTCTCTGTCCCAAGGACTACCAGATAATACCACATTGATTGCAGTTAGCAAAACCTTCCCTTCCTACGCAGTTGAACAAAAATATGCCTTAAACCAGAGAGATTTCGCAGAGAATAGGGTACAGGAACTACTTCAAAAGCAGGATGAGTTAAAACATCTTGAGATTCGCTGGCATCTTATTGGTCCCCTGCAAAAAAATAAGGTCAATAAGGTTGTAGGCCGGGTCTATCTTTTTCATGCTTTGGATTCCATAGAACTATATGAAAAAATATCTGAGGCTTGTATAAAATTTTCGGTTTCCCAGCCCTGTCTTTTACAGGTGAATATATCCAAAGAGGACGGTAAGTCGGGAATTATTCCTGAAGAGGTTCCGGCTGTGCTAAATTATATCAGGGAGTCTAAAAAGGCATCTTGTCCGATCTGGGGCCTTATGTGCATCGGATCAGATATTTCTGTGGCCGGCGAAACGGTTGTGAGAGATGAGTTTTCGCAGATGCAAAAGCTCTATTCCGAAGCGAAAAACCGGGATGGGGAATTGGTTTTAATGCGTTATCTGTCTATGGGTATGTCTATGGACTATCGGATTGCTCTTGAATATGGCAGCAACATGATAAGGTTGGGACGAGCTTTTTTTGGAGACAGGGGGTAGTTGTGGGTTCTGAATTAAAATATCTTATTGTTCTGTTGTTCCAGATATTGCAATGGACCCTGTTGGCTAGGGTAATTTTTTCTTGGATTCCTGTAAGTCCAGGGGATGCGCTGGCCGGACTCAAAGATATGTTGGTGGAGATTACCGAGCCACTGTGTGCGCCTTTTCGGGCAATTCTTCCTCCCATTGGTGGGATTGATTTTTCCATCATTTTGGTTTTTTTATGTTTAGACTTGTTTCGTGGAACGGTTTTGTCCATACTGAGCTGATGAGATTAACCCCAATAGAGATTCAGAATATGAGTTTTTCCCGCAAGACCTTGGGCGGGCTTGATGAGGCACAGGTGCGCGAGTTTCAGGTGCGAGTAGCCAGAGATATGGAAGAGGTGAATCGGGAATTAAGAGAGGTTCGTGAGGAACTCAACCAGCTCAGGGAGCGGGTCACGGAAGGTTCAAATCTTGAAACAGCTTTAAAGGACGCTTTGGCATCGGCTCAGAAAACAACTGGGATGATCAAAAAAAATGCCGAGAAAGAATCACTATTGATTCTGAAGGAATCTGAGATTCGAGCAGAGAAGATGCTTGATGATGCGCGGGCCGAACTAAAAACCCTTACTGATGAGATTCGGGGCTATAAAAACCTGAAGCGAAAATTCAAGGGAGAAGTCAAGGGTTTGATTCAGTCCTACATGGATTTACTGGCAGATGACGAAAAGTGATCTCTAAGCTTTGAATAGTGGTTTTTGAATTCCTCCACTTTCTCCAGACTTTCCAAAACAGACATATTTTTGTCCTGAATTCTTTTCAAAAACTCAGCTTCTGCCTCTTGGTACCGATCTTCCATAGCTAGTCTACGGATGGTTGTCAGAAATTCAGCCGGATCCTGTACAGGAACTTGTGCGGCTCTAGCCTCCTGAGTTATGGGACGGGCCTTCAGATCGGGCAATGGATTTGAACTGTGGTCTTTGGTCTCATCCTCTTGTTTTTCGGCGCGATTTTTCAACCACTGAGATCGGGATGGACTAAGAGAGGGTAGTGGTTTGTCGACCTTTTGGGCTTCCTGGGCCGAAACACTGGATAAAAGGGACATTTCCCTAATTTTATGTCTCTCTTCCAGATCCCGATACTGAATTCTGGCAAATTTCCCCAACCAAGGGGCAGCCATAATCAGAATCAGTAAAACAAGATTCCATCCATTTAAAGCAATCGGCAGTCGCATATATAGAGTGTTCGGACAAAACATCTCTCTCATTTATACCTTTTGTACTCCTGTGTTATAATCAGCCCCATTTGTGAAACAGGAAGGAATCGTCATGGCCGTTGATATGAAGGAACTAACAGCATTGTGTAAGCGCAGGGGTTTTATTTTCCAGTCCAGCGAAATATACGGGGGCATCAATGGATTCTGGGATTACGGCCCATACGGGGTAGAACTAAAAAATGCCATCAAACAATTCTGGTGGCGTGAGGTTGTTCAGGTGCGACCCGATGTTGTTGGTCAGGATGCTTCCATCATAATGCATCCTACAGTTTGGAAAGCCTCAGGCCATGAGGATGGATTCACCGATCCTATGGTGGATTGCCGCGATTGCAAGAGTAGATTCCGAGCCGATCAGTTAGAAGAGCCTGGTAAATGTGGTAGTTGCGGCAGCACAAACATGACGGAGGTTCGAAAATTTAACCTGATGTTGAGTACCACAGTTGGTGCAAATGCCGAGTCCTCAACCACGGCATACCTAAGACCAGAAACGGCTCAGGCCATTTTTGTAAATTTTAAGACGATTCAGAAGACTTCTAGAAAGAAACTGCCTTTTGGAATTGCCCAGATCGGCAAAGCCTTTCGCAATGAAATTACACCGCGCAATTTTACCTTTCGCTCCCGAGAGTTTGAGCAAATGGAAATGCAATACTTCATTGATCCCGAGGATTCCGTGGATCACTTTACGGGCTGGGCTGAGCTACGCAAGACCTTTTTTACCAAGTTAGGTTTTCCCATGGAAAAGCTGCGCTTTAAGGATCACGGTCAGGAATTGGCTCATTATGCCAAGCGGGCCATGGATATTGAATTTGAGTTTCCATTTGGGTGGCAGGAAGTGGAAGGAATTCATGACAGGGGCGATTTTGATTTGACCCAGCATGCCAAGTTTGCTGGCGAGAACATGGAGTATTTTGATGAAGAGAGCAAACGAAAATTTGTGCCCCATGTGGTTGAGACATCCATCGGAGCAGATCGTGTAACTTTAGCGGTTTTATGCCAGGCTTATGCGGTTGAAAACCTTGGTACTGAGGCGGAGCCGGACTTACGCACGGTTTTGCGTTTTAGAGCTCACATTGCTCCCGTTCAAGTTGCAGTATTACCGCTTATGAAAAAACTGTCTGAACCGGCAGAAGCTCTGGAAAGAGAGTTAAATGCACAGGGCTTCAGAACTGAGTTTGATGTGAGTGGGCAAATTGGGAAACGCTATCGCCGGTTTGATGAAATTGGAACCCCATATTGTGTCACATTTGATTTTGACAGTCTTGAGGATAAGTCGGTGACAATTCGATTCAGAGACAGTATGGAGCAGATTCGAGTTCCTATAGCTTCGCTTGGGGAGTGGCTCAGAAACGAGATTCATCAGTCCATGTTGGCATCGGCGCTTTGAGATTCCCCCTGGGCCAGACTTTGTGTCCGTTCAAAAATATGTAGAAATGGCTTAGGGCTGGAAGGGGTTTTTGTAAAAACGGCAAAAACCTTTTCGTCCTGACTGTTATCTAGGATACTGACAAAAACATGGGTAAATTGTCTGTGATTTTTGAGTTCGCTGGCTCGCTTTAGGTGGACCCGCAACGAATCCTTGATAATGTCCAGAATTTCAGCCTCCAGACTTGAACCAGCGGGGATATAATCTTCTTCAACCACTTGAATCAGGATGGAAAGCTGGGCGCGAGTTTTAGTTTCTTTAATCTGCACCTTGCCACGAACAGCCTGGATAGCATGACTTACTGACAACAATAGACAAAAGATTCCAATTCGTAAAAGGCTTTGCATGATTAACTTATCGGAAATCTTTTGCAGGGGACTGAGAAATAATCAGGGACTTCTTTCCAGTCCCAGCAATTCGATCTTTTGAAATGTGTCCTTATAGGCTACATCATTTCTGGCAATCATCTGAAAACATTGCAGGGCCTTTTTTCTTAGCTTTTTATCCATGTAATACTGGCCCATTCTATAGACAACTTCCATGCTGTGTGTGTCAAGCTGCCTCGGCTGGGATAACATAGGCTCAAAATACAACTGGGCGCTGGTAGCATCCTCAAGATTCAAAAAGGCCTCCGTTAGAAGCATCCCAGCTTCATAAGCAAACCTTTCGTCCTGATAGACCTGCTGCAATTTAACGATGGCTGCTTTGGTGTCTCCCTGTTGCACAAGACTTTTGGCTTTATCAAAAATTTCTCTTGAGGTATCTTCGGATATGAGTTTCTCTTCTATATCGTCATGCATTACTCCTGAGCTGCTACGATAGTTTTCCTGGATCAGATCATACATATTTTGTACCAAAGAACTCTGCGGATACTCGAGGCTCAATTGTGAGTAAAAAGACTTCATCTCATCATGCATTGAGAGTTTGTCAAATGCCTGAATGAGCAGGCGGTGAGCCTTATCTAAATCAGGATTGATATTTAAGAGTTCCTTGCCCGTTTTAACGGCTTCAATATAGGAACCCGCGTCCACTAGACAATCCAAATAGTGCAGTTTGGCTAGTAGATTGGAAGGATGTACATCCAGATACTGCTTGTACACATCCAAAACCTTGGGTCCTTTTTTCTGGATCCTGGAGTATAAATCCACCAGATCCTGAAGTACTCCCTTGTTGTAGCTTTCAATTTCCAGAAGTTTTAAGGCAATTCTTTCAAATTCATCCCCAACATTTTTGTTGGCTTTTAAGGTAGCTAAATACAGGCGCAAAAGCTCAAGATTGGAGGGCTCTTTGCTCACAAGCACCCTATAGGCTGGGAGGGAATCTTCCTCAGTTTTTTGCAGAGCCACATGAATTTTTCCCAGCAAGGACAGGGCGGCATTGTCATTTTTGTTGCGACCAAGGATGGAGCGAACCTGTCTTTCTGCGGCATCAAACTGTTGCAGGTAATATAGTCCGTTGGTTTTTAATATCTGTAAATTGTAGATTTCGGATTCACTTAATTCTAAAAGCAGAACCTCATCAATCAGCTTGTTCATCTGTTTGTAGCTTTTGTCTGCATTTAACTCGCGAATCAGTTCAAAATTACGCCGACGATCAAGTTTTCGTTTGGCGATCATGCTTTTGTAGGAAGTATAGACAAAGGTCAAAACGATCCAGATTATTGCCAGAATTATGAATAGATAACGCAAACTCCAAACCATCAATTTGGTCCGCAGCCGACCGATCCCATCCCATTTTGACAACTTTTGGCCCAGGCTGTCTTCCGCCTGTTTGAGAGCATCATGGGCCAAATCCCATTCTCCTAGCGCATCTAGGCACAAAATGTTAAGCCAGAGGATTTCTTCATCCCTAGGTTCGCTTTGTAACCAGGTCAAAAATAAATCTGAGGCTTGTTTGAAATTTCCCTTCTGAAAGGCAATTTTACCCAAATAATCTTCAAACCCTTTTTTATGGTATAACTCAAAGTAGATATCCTTTTCGAGAGCCAAAAATAGTTCACGGGCAGAATCCAAAAGGGCCGGATTGCGGCTGGCAAGAGCAAATTCCCTTCGTGCATTAAACAGTCTGGCTTCAAAGTCATCATAGGCCTTGGCCTTTTCCAGTTTTTCTTTGTATTCAGAATTGGAAGGGTTATTAAAAACCAAAACGGTGTAGTTGTTTACAGCTAGATTCCAGTTTTTTTCTTCATAGGCTTGATTGGCGCGGGTAATCAAGTCTTTTTCTACCAGGTCGGCAGTTTCCGAAATCACCGTGGTAGTTGGTGGCGGGACATAAGGGGTTTCTTCCACTACTTTTTCTACAGGTTTGGGAGGAAGAGCGGGAGGAATAAACTGGGCCTGCTGGGTCAGAAGTCTTTGAAAAAACTCCTGATCGCCCTTAGGCGAGACTACTGGAGTCGTGTCCTCAGGTGAGTTTTCTTCTGCTACCTTGGGTGTCCCAACAACGGATGGCGTGAGGTCCTCAGTACCTAACACTCCCTCTTCTTTTAGCTTTTGCAGGTTCTGAATCCTGAGTTCTTCTGATTCGGAAGTGGTTCGTTGGGCGGGTGCAGTGTTGTGATAGAACTGATACCAGGCCGATTCGTAGTGGCGAAAAATTGTTGCGCTGGTAGGTGCAAGACTAATGGCCTCCTTGAGGGCCTTAAGCGCCTCCTCGGTCTTTTTTTGTCTGTAAAGCCAATTGGCCTTATGGTCCCACAAAAATCCGTCCCTAGGATGTTGAGCTAGAGCTCGTTCCAAAAGTATTCCAGCTTCTCTAAGCTGGTTTTCCAACAGATGTAAATGAATTGTGATGCGGTAAGCTACCGCTGAATTGTCGTTTGTACTTTTATAGGTCTCTTTTAAACGCTCAAGCACCTGATCGTATAATGCTCTAGCGTCTCGATAGTCTCTTTGAATGGATAGGGTTTCTCTCAGGTAATGCCAGGATTCTTCCCAATTTTTTTGTAAGAAATAAATTTTTCCGAGGGCGTAGTTGGCTTCGACCTCGTCGTAGTTTTTAGACAAAACTTTTTTGTATAGTTCAGTTGCCTTGTTAAATTCACCCTTTTGGAACCACTGCTCTGCCAGAAGAGATTCTGGGTCCACATTCTGTGAACTGAGAGCTTGGATAAAGAGCCATAACAGGCTTAAAACAAACCAGGGTTTCATGCACCTGCTGCCTGATTGCGCATTCTGACTTTTGCCGCAGCTTCCTGAATCACAATGTTGTTGGGATAGGTTTGCAACAGGGCATCGTATACAGGTTGTAACTGGTCGAGCTGATTTAACTGCTCATAGGCTTCAAACAATACTCCGTGCAATTTTTTTTCGGTTACATCAATGTTGATAACTTCCTCACAAAGGCGAATACACTCTTCTGGATTTTTTTTGGACAGGTGGTACTCGGCCAGTCTGAGACGGTAACGGGTGTCTGTCTGATTGTACTGGACCTCAAGCTGTAAAAGCTCCAGTACCTGCTTGTCGATGCGTTTGTCCTTGTACACCATATCCAGAAGCATTTTTCTGGCCTTATCATTTTCTGGGTGAGCGGACACAAATTTTTTCAGAATAGGAGCAGTATCGTCACTTTTCAAATCCTGGCTTAAAACCTGCTCGCCCATAAATTCCACTAAGGCATCACTGATAAATTCGCTATCCAGAAGCTCCTTAAAAAACTTAACTGCATTAGGGGGGAATACGCCTTTTCCATAGTGGGCTCTGGCCATCTGGATTTTAGCCTGCCTGTGTTCTGGCATAACGGCTAATATTCTGCTACCCGTTTTGAGGGCTTCATCAAAATCGGAACATTCAACCTGAGCCTGCATAAAAGTTGGTAAAACCTTGATGGTCTCGCGGGCATCAAAGTCTATGGAGTAAAAATCCTGAAACATCAATTTCAGCTTTTCCCAGTTTTCAGTTCTGGTGTATTCATCCATTTCATAAACATACTGGCTCTTTTTTCTTTGATCTCGCGTTTTGTACCACCAGAAGGCTAAGGAACCTATGGCTATTAGGAACATGACTAAGAAGACCACAGGCATCCAGCGATCCCGCTTGATTCCATCCAGTCTTTTTCCGGCATCAAGGTAGGTGGGATCAATTCGGACAATCCTTTCCAAAAATGCCTCATACTGCTCCATTCCTTCTTCCATCTGTCTGGCTTCATGCAGTTTCTGGAAGGCAATAGCCATGTAGTAAAGGACTTCTTTGTTCTGCGGCTGGAAGGCTAATATGTTGCGACCGGCTGGCAGGAGCTCATCCCATCTTTGGGTATGATAGAGGCAAGGCACTAACATTGCCTGAAGATTGGCCGGAGGTGGGTTTTCTCGGGATAGAGCCATCAGAATGGGGTAAGCTTCAGCAAATTGAGATGAACGCATGAATTCATCGGCTTTTTCCAAATCCTTTTTTAAGATAGCCCGTCTTTTAGCTTCGGCAAGCCCGGCCTGACTGTCCTGATGGTCAGGTCGGATTTCTAGGGCTTGGGTATAAAGAGCGATAGCCTCTTCAAAGCGTTCGGCTTTCATGGCGTTTAGGGCCGAGGCTGTAGAGGATAGGAATGTTTGCTCCAGTTGCTCGATTTTTTGCTCGCGGCTGACACGAAGGTTTAACTTCTGCATGATTCCAGCTTCGGCATCCTTAAGGAGATTGACGGCTCGAAAGTTTTCCGGGTCAGCGGAGGTGGCAAATCTTAGCAGTTGGGCAGCTTCTTCATACTGACTGGTTTTTAGGAGTTGTTCAGCTTTATCAGTGTTTTCATTGGAAGCCTTGGAAAGCTTCACCATCTCGACTTTTCGTTTGGCTGTGTTATCGTCGGGAAACACCTGTAGGGCTTGCTCGAATGCTTCACTGGCGGCGTCGTATTTTTTTTCCCTAAGTGCCTTTTCTCCTGCGTCAAAATGGGTCTGGTAACGGCGACGCATCTGCTGATTGAGTCTCTCAAAGGCATCCTGGGCAATCTTTAAGCCAGAATCAAAACGAATGGCCTTTCTAAGTTGTTCCAGAGCTTCAAATTGCTGGTTTTTTCTGGCATTGACCACTGAGGCCCAGTAATAAATATTGGACAGATAAGTGGTTAAGTACTTTTGTCCCCTCAAGAAGGACTCCGAGGCCTCGGCTTTTTTTAAGAGACTAAGAATTTCTTCCCCAGCATCCTGCTGTCTTAACTGGTTCATGACATAATAGACAGAGGGCGAGGCGTAGATACCCTCTTCAATGGCTTTTGAATGCAGGGCCATGGACTGTTCGGCAGGCAGTGAGCTTAAGAGCTGAGTGATGGAATTATCCGTGTCTCGGCCCAATTCATCCAGATTACATCCCAGTTTAAAGGCAATTAGAAAATTCTGGTAGGCATTGATTGGGTCCTTGGCCAATAGAAACATCTTACCAATGTAATAGTAGGAATTAGCCGAATTTTCATTGGCGGCAATAGCCTTACGAAAATGCTCCATGGCATCTTTGTAACGAGCCGACAAAAATGCCTCCACGCCTAAAGTGTAAGTAGAACATTCGGCTTGCACCAGGAAAATGAGCCCAAGTAAAATTCTCAACATTAGTTCAGGTTTCCTTTCCATTGCCGATTCAAATTCTGCCATTGATTTTCGTCAAGCCCCATACGACCTATACCGATTGGACTGTAGCGGGGATTGTGAAAATCACTGCCACCAGTCACCATTTTATGGTGTTGTCCACACATTTTTTTGTACCATACTCTTTGCACTCGATTGTGAGATGGATGTATTACTTCGATTCCATCTAATCCAGCCGCAAAAAGCTGAATTAACTTTGATTCCTGCTTGAAGAATTCTACCCCAGGGTGGGCTAGGATGCAAAACCCCGACTGGTTGCGTAAGTCTTCCAGAACTGCTGTTAGTGCGGGAAAACCTGCATAGCTGGCGGCCTGACAATCAGGGTGATGTAAAATATCATTAAAGAGAGTCTGGGCATATTGGATTTGGCCGGTTTTTACACAGAGCCTCGCCAGCCCTCCGCTAGTCCTGTCCTTTTGTTTGTAGGCATCCTCACGGATTTGAAAACCCTTGAGCTCCAAATGTTCGACCATTTTTTCAAATCGCAGATCGCGGGCCAAAGTACAGGTTTTTACCCAGTTTCTAATGTGTTTGTCATCCTTATGGAATCCATAGACCAAAAGATGGATTGCTCTGCCAGCCAACTGGACACTTAGTTCGACTCCAGGCAGAAGAATTGCGGCGAAAGATTCAGAAAATTCCTCGTCATAAAAGTCCAAGCTGTCATGATCGGTCACTGAGATGGCTCTCAGACCTCTGAACTGAGCTTCACGAGCAATTTCTGTGGCAGAAAATTCTCCATCGGAGTGGAGAGGGTGCATGTGTAAATCAGCTACTGGACGCATGATATTTTTCCTTGTTGTAATAAAGACGACTCAGCGCGGGGCAGGTGCTTAGCGCAATTTCAGCAGGGGTTGTATTACACCGAAGCCAGAGGTTAAGCTGTGCTTTGTGTGGGCTTGGGAAAATTTCCATAAAATCTTCCATAATACTGCGGCTCAGTTCCTCATCGCTAAAAAAACATAACTGCACCTTAATCAAGCAAAAATAAAGGCTCTTATCCATGAGAGCTGATTCCAAAATAATCCGAATTGTATTTGTATCCAAGGGTTTGGAAACGCCAATAGAGTAAAGAGATCTAAGCGATGCCAAGACCACAGATTCATCACTGTGTTCGGAAAGCTTGATCAGAATTTCCGTAGCTAGAGGATCTTGATTGATTCTGTGAAGGCTGATGGCTAATTTTTCCAAAAGCTGGGAGTCAGGAACAGAAATCTCCTGCCTAAATCGTTTTAACAACAAGGATTCTCCTTGAAGCCAGAGGTTTTCTAAGGCTAGGCTGGCGATTTCGGGATCGCTGGATTGTGAAAGTTTATGTAACAGTTTTGTTAAAGCTGGCTGAGGCAGATTTCTGACGGCCCTTAAAGCGGACTGTAAAATGTTGGTATCACTTCGGTTTAGAAGCAGTTCAAAAAAGCTGGCAGGAAAGCGGTCTGCATGCGGATTTAATGCCGGTAGAATCACGGATAAAAACTCAGAATTTCGCGAATTTCTGGCACAAATTTCCAAAACGATTTTGAGGGTAACAGTACTGATTTCAGTCTTTTCGAGAAGCTTTGCCAGTGGGTGTAAGAGCAGGGGCTCAGGGATGGGCAAGAGCTTCTGTAGTACCAAGTCTTTTAAGTGGTTTTCAGCGTCTATTGCCAGACCGGGAAGCATTAGTTTAATGGACAATTCTCGTTCACAAAGTGCCTCTAATTCAGCCAATCTAGGTACATTGTTGCTAGCTTTTAACAAGTGTAAAATTTCGATACACTCATCTTCCTTGGCCCCAGACAGGCGGCTTAAGAGGCTGTCCCTTAATTCATGTGCATTCATGTTAAAACCACAGGTATCCCGCCAAAAAAGACAAGGCGGCCAACAGACCTAAAAAGCAGGCAGTTTTAATAACCTTGTCGCGGTTTCTGGACTGATTGAAGTTTGGATGATTCATGCGACTAAGAAGTGTGAATACAAAGGGGTGTATACTGAATGGGATGGGCTCATTGGGTCGTTTTCACCAAGCTGACGGGCTAAAAATGCACATTGGCTTCTTGTTCTCCACTCTAACATTTCACAAAAACCATAGATATCAAAAGTTCCACCGGTGAGGAGGATGTTTTTTTGCCAGGCCAGATTAGGCAGTAAGGTTTCAAAAAGCCTTTGCAGTGGGGCAGGCAGCCGCATGTACTGACGGGCCGAGCCCATTGGCAGCATGTGGGAATCTATGGCTCTGTTTTTTGATGTTGTTTGCCAGTATTGTTCTAAATCCCGGGTTATGATGGCATTGGTTCTGACAATATTTTGAATCTGGCTGTTTTGAATATATGTGTAAATGATTTCGGCCTGACCTCCTGAGATTAGGACCCCCTCAAATTCAGGCAGTAGTTTTTGGATTGCTGTGACTTCTGCATTGAGGCAGGCTCCCAGAAAACTGGCTTCCAGGTTACAATCGTCAAGTATTGAGTTCATGTCGGTCAAAAGGGAATCAAAAGGCACTGGAATAAGCCTTCCAGCTTCCAGTTTCCAATCAAAAAATGCCGATGGAAGCAGGCAATGAAGGCTTGTTATGAGGCCAGGAATGGTTTCCCGAATGGTTGTCAGTTTGTGTCTGAGTTGATCGTAGAATTCTGGCTTGGAAAAGCCACCATTATCAAGTTCGAGACGGATGCTCTTGTAGGTGAGTTTTTTACTCCCCTGAAGGTTTTCCTGAATCAAAACCCACTTGATAAAAGATGTTCCTATGTCCAAAATAATTTTCATTAACCGTGAATGTTTCCCTGAGAGTCAATACGGTAAAGATGGGCGGCACCGACTAGGGGGGCCTGGTTGCCTAAAGCTGCTTTTTTGATGGTTACGGCTTTTAGGGCTGTGGGTATAGCTCGTTCTGCAATGGTTTGTAGCATGGGTCTGATTAAAAAATCTCCCAAATCCGTCAATCCTCCCCCGTAGGTTATGACCTCGGGATTTAATAAATTGATGACATTGACAATACCCGCTCCGGCATTCACACCAATCTGCCGGATGATACGAATGGCTTCCTGGTTTCCATCAAGTGCCAGCTCGCCAATCATAGGACCAGTAACTTCCCGGAAATCTTTCACCGAGAATTTTTGCTTCAAGGGATGATTGCTGGAAGCCTTTTGAAACCACTCCTGTCCCAGTCGTGTCAAGGCCGTGCCAGAGGCATAATATTCGTAGACACCGTGGTTTTGGGACGGGGCTTTGGGGCCGTGCATATTTAATGTCGTGTGTCCGATTTCACCGGCAGAATTGGAGGCCCCCCTTAGGAATCGTTGGTTAAGAATGATTCCTGAACCGATTCCAGTACCTAAAAAAATATTTACAAAACTGTTGGGTCGTTTGTGGTTGCCAAACAGATATTCGCCTAATGTCGAGGCTCTTACATCATTGTCTATCGAAACGGGTATGCCTGCAAACGCCTGCCTTAGTATTTGCCCCAAGGGCGCATTAACCCAGCCCAGGTTGGGGGAGTGAAAAATTGTTCCAGTTTTGAGTTCAATTTGGCCAGCACATCCAACCCCAATAGCGGAAACAGTTTCCTGACCCAAAAAGTCCCAAATAGCGCTCACAAGTTCTCTACTGTAGGTATCAAAACCCTTTTTTGTGGTTGGGAAACGGGTTTCTCGAATCAGATTTCCCTGGTTGGAAACCAGTCCCAGAGCTGTTTTGGTGCCGCCAAGATCAATTCCTAAAGTGTACATGACATAACCTCAGATCACAGAGCTGAATTGTGAAAGAAACCGCACATCATTTTCATAAAAAGCACGAATGTCAGAAATACCGTACTGCATCATAGCGATTCTTTCTACACCAATGCCAAAGGCCCAGCCGGAATAGACATCCGGGTCAATATTGACGGCATTAAACACATTAGGATCTACCATGCCACAACCTAAAACCTCAATCCATCCTGTATGCTTGCACAGACGGCATCCTTTGCCTCCGCATTGAAAGCAGGAGACATCCATCTCGGCGGAAGGTTCGGTAAAGGGGAAAAAACTGGGGCGGAAACGAACTTCTCTATCCTGTCCAAAAAGTTCTCGCATCATAAGTCTTAAAATGTATTTCAAATGCCCAAAATGCACATCTTTATCCACCATCAGACCCTCTATCTGATGAAAAACCGGGCTGTGTGTCGCATCATGATCGACTCGAAACACCTTGCCAGGTGCAATCATGCGCAAAGGTGGGGGGGATGCCTGCATGGTACGAATCTGAATTCCAGAAGTCTGGGTCCTTAAAACCCGATCCTGAGTGACAAAAAAGGTGTCCTGAGTATCACGGGCTGGGTGATGGGCGGGCACATTTAAAGCCTCAAAATTGTAGAATTCGGTTTCGATTTCCGGTCCACTTTCGACACTGAAACCCATTTTTTCAAAAATGGCACTTACTTGCCGAATAACTCTGGTAATAGGGTGGAGGCTTCCGGTTCTGGGTTTAATGCCGGGCAAGGATAAATCAATCCATTCAGATGCTGATCCAGAGTTTTCTATAGCATTAATTTTTTCCTGGATTTTTTCAGTGACATGCACCTTTAAGGTGTTAACGCTGGCACCAAAATCTTTGCGTTTTTCGGCATCAATTGAGCGAATCTGACCCATCAAACCGCCAATCACACCGTCTTTTCCCAGCCATTTTCCCTTGATAGGCAACAGGGTATCCATATTTGTAGCCGAGGAAATTTCTTTGTCAGCCTCAGTCTTTAGCTTCTCAAAATCGAGATCGTTTTGCATTCATCCTCCCTCAGTTCTGCATCATAACAAAATTTTTCCATTCACTGCGATTCTTTGGTATGCTCGCAGGTATCAGTTATGGAAATATGGGATTCAATTCGTGAAGGATTGCAAAGGCGCGTGAATCTGGCCAAAAAAAAGGCCGGTGATTTGCGTCGTGAGATCAATGTGGAGTTGCGCCTGCACGATCTGAGAAAATCCCTGAAGTCCATGGAAGCTGAGCGGGAAGAGACTTATTGTCTAATAGGCCGGCAGGTACATTCGATTATTCGTTCCAAGGGGGTTCTTCGTGAGGAGGAATTTGCCCAGCACCTTCAGGTTTTAGAAGACATAAGTAAAAGAATTCGTGATATTCAGAGTGAGATCAATTGTTTTTATGAACTTCCGTCTCCTCCGCCCAAGGATGAGGTAGAGGTTCAAAAAGATGGGGACGGGGGGGATTCGAATGCTGGATAAACTCAGAATTTTTGCAGGCAGGGGGGCAGCACCACTAGCTCGGGAAATTTGTGATCACCTTAGTGTGGACCTGGGGCAGAGTTCCACTCTGAATTTCAAGAATCGCAACACTTTTGTCAAGATTGATGAAAATGTCCGGGATATGGATTGTTTTGCGATCCATACGGTTGGCGATAACCCCAATGATGATTTGATGGAAACCCTGATTACCATTGATGCTTTAAAGCGAGCATCAGCTCGAAGAATCACGGTGATTATGCCCTATTATTTTTATGCTCGTTCGGACAAAAAGGATCAGCCCAGAATTTCCATCACCTCAAGACTTGTGGCTGATTTACTGACGGTGGCTGGGGTGGATCGGGTTCTGACTATGGATCTTCATTCCGAGCAGATTATGGGATTTTTCTCTAAACCAATGGATCAGTTGTTGGCTTTGCCGGTGCTCTGTAATTACATTCTGGGAAAAAAGTATCAGGATATGGTGGTTGTGGCTCCAGACGCAGGTGGGGCCAAACGCGCTAGAAGCTTTTCTTGGGCCTTAAATGCCGATCTTGCCATCATGGATAAAAAGCGGGATGGAAACAAGGATCAAACCCAGGTTTTTGGAATCATTGGAGATGTGAAGGGCAAAACTGCCATTCTTGTTGATGATGAAATCGACACGGGCGGATCTATTGTAAATTCGGTAAATGCCCTTAAAGAAGCCGGTGCTGAGCGAGTACTGGCTTGTTGTACCCATTCCATTTTTTCAGATAATGCCGTGGATCGGTTAAGTAATTCACTTTTGGAAGAAGTGATTGTGACAAACACAGTTCCGATTCGTCAGGATTATGATTCCAAACGGATTCGGGTTTTATCTGTAGCGGACTTATTTGCTAAGGCCATTCTTTCCATCCATCTTGGGACTTCCGTCTCGGCCCTGTTTCGTAAATTCAAAACTTTTTAAGGTCACATGTACCGGATTCTTAAGATCAGCGTACCTTACAGAAGTGCTGTAGAGGCTTTGTATGCCTCGGATAAAACACTTTCTGAAAAATCTTATCAGGAGCAGGTTGAGGCTATTCGTAATGCCTCAATTTTGATGCTTGATTTTGTAGGGCATATGCAAAATCTGGGCACAGAGGCAGAAGAAATTTATTACCAGATTGAACCACTAAAACAAGCTTGGGCTAAAGAAAATTCTGTTTGCCCCAAGACTGAGGACTACGAGGTCTTAAAAGAGCAGGTACTGCGTTTCCGACCAGATGTTTTATATGTGGATGATAGTTACATTTTGGGGGATCGGGTAGAGGATCTTCTGAAGTCGGTTCCAGGCCTTAAGATATCCTTGGGTCGATGTGGTTCCGCCATGACGGATAGGGCCAAGTCCCAGATCCGCTATTACACTCATGTGATTGGGGTCAGTCTGCATTTTGTAAAAATCCTTCAAGACATGGGTTTGAAGTCCTTTGAGGTAAAACAGGGGTTTGAAGATACTCTCCTGCCAGCTCTTCGGCCAGATACCTTCCCTGAGTCTTGTGATGTTCTGTTCTGCGGTTCATTTTATGCCATGGAAGGTGGACATCATTTGCGAATGTCAATTTTTTGGGATTTGGTAGATTTACCCTGTGACTTTGTCATCAGGACTGGAACATTAAAGCCTAGACCAATTCCGCCTGAAGGTCCGTCTTACAAGGATAAATTTATTCAAAGAGTTGGGCATCTGGTGAAACCGGAAGTATCTGGACTCAGAATGCTGGAAGCTTACATGAATGCCAAAATGGGTTTAAATTCCCATCTGGATGCCAATGGGCCTCTGGCAAATAACATGCGTCTTTATGAGGTGACAGGGGTTGGTACCTGTTTAGTCACAGATAGAAAAGAAAACCTGCATGAACTATTTGAAGAAGATTCAGAAGTTGTGGCTTACTCGAGTGCAGAAGAGGCCAAACACAAAATTCAGTGGCTCATGGATAATCCACTAGAAAGAGCTAAAATTGCTTTAGCCGGACAGAAAAAAACCTTGAGCTGTCACACGACTCGGCATAGATTTGCAGGATTTCATGAAAAAATCCTGGAGCTTTTGAAGTGAGGAAGTGAAAAGCTGAATGCATCCATTGATTTGTGAATTGTTGCAAAATGCCAGAGGGACTAATGTCAGTGGGTTTCAGTACCGGCATCAAGACAAAATCAAAAAGTTTTCTTTGGCTGAGATCATATCTTTAGCTCGTCGTTACTCTGCTCTAATCTGTGAAAACTCTCGCCCTGATTCACTGGTAATGTTAGCCCTCAGACAGGGTGTATCAGGTCCGGCCCTGTTTCTGGCCTGTCTTTTTCAGGGCCGTATTCCGGCTTTTGTGGCTCATCCCTCAAAAAAAGTCAGGGCTGAGGATTTTGTACATAAGATGGAAGCCCTGACTGGTCTGATACAGCCAGACTGTTNNTATTTTGCCCATCTAAAAACCAAAGTTATTCCCGTGCCTTTGCTGCCCCCGGCAATCGAACTTGATGTACTGGAAATTGAGAATCCTTGTTTTGCCCAGTTCTCCAGTGGTAGCACGGGCATACCCAAGGCAATGCTTTATAATTTGAATCAGCTAAAGTCCCACCTGGTGGATTTTGAGAAAGCCTTAAATTGGGAATTTGAACCATCCTTTATTAGCTGGTTGCCCCTTTATCATGACATGGGTCTGATTGCCTGCCTTTTGTTTCCCTTGTTTAGAGGCAAGTCAGTTCATTATCTTGATCCTTTTGAATGGGTTAGCTCACCGGCCAGTATTTTTGAGGATGCCCAAACATTTGGTTCTAATGTGACCTGGATGCCTAACTTTGCTTACGCACTTTTGACACAAAGATGTGCCAATTTGACCGTTGATTTGAGTGGGTTTTACTCTCTTTCTTCCTGTGCTGAGCCTGTGATGGTGAATACAGTTAGGGACTTTTACCACACATTTAAATCTATGGGCCTCAGGCCTGATGCTTTGTCTGTTACCTACGCCATGGCTGAGAACATCTTTGCCATGACTCACAGGGAAATTGATATGAGAACAGAAGATTGGCAGGAAGCTTCTCATGTAAGCTGTGGCAAACCCCTGTCTATGACAGAGATTCGCATTGATCACAAGAATCAAAATAAAATCTGGATTCGTTCACCATATATGCTGACATCGTATTGGGGTAGTTCCAATATTTTGAGCCCAGAGGGCTGGTTTGATACCGGAGACTGTGGGTTTCTCCACAAGGGTGAGCTTTTTGTGACCGGACGGGCAACAGATATGATTATCATCCACGGGGTCAATATTTTCCCCCAGTCTGTGGAGACTCTGGTAGATACGATTCCTGAATTGGTGGCTGGTAGAAATGTTTGTTTTGCTAGACCGGATCCCAAGAAGGGGACAGAAGAGCTGATTGTTTTGGCTGAGACTAGGTGTTTGCAAAAACGCCAAGAATTGGAATTTCTGATTCGTGAAACTATTTCACAAAAGCTTGATTTGGTGCCAGGGATTGTTCGTTGTGTACCTTATCTGTGGCTAAGAAAAACCAGCAGCGGAAAAATTGCCAGAAAGCCGAATCTACAAAAATTTACTGAGGCCATTGCCAGACAATGTATCGTTTTTGGCTGTTCCCATGTATACGCCTTGAATCGATCGGATGAGCTTTACAATCAGCACAGCACGGCGGAAAATGTGACTCTTAATCAGGTCCCCATAGCCAGTTGTTTAAATATTTTTTCTGAACCACGACTTACCCAGGTCCGCGAGGCCTTAAAATCCATGCCCGATGGTTCCTTGTGTGTATTTCTGATTGGGGAGCAGGACATTCGCACCGTTATGCCATTTTGGCAGATGCATCGTGGGATGAGCAGGGAGGAAGCGGCCAAGAAGGTGGTATCCCTGTGGAATGACTATATTCACCTCTGGCAGAAGGAGTTTCCTACTCTGGAATTGGTTTGGTTTTTTCCTCCTCCTCCCGGGGAAGGCCTAAAGCCTCATCCTCGTTTTTTGGCCCGCACGGATTTGGGTGATGAGCAGTATTATCATTATCTGGCCACCCAGGATGAAAGAAGGCTCAATGCCAAGATCCTAAGAGATACGGCAAAGTCCGAGCT
>DITF01000360.1 GCA_002422125.1 bacterium UBP17_UBA6191 | reverse complement strand
CTCCAAGGGGTCTGGTTCGAATAAAAGTATCAAATCCTACCCCCACACCAAGCATTAGCATGTCCATGGCCCAGGGCAGGGATTCTTCCAGTGGCTCTGCGTGGACTGCCGCACAGTTACATAGAGCCGCCGCACCATGTCGGGCCACATGTTCTGTACCTAAGGCCCAAAGCCCCCGTCCCGGTGGTAGCCAACGCAAATGATGCATCATGAGAGCCATTTCACTGGCCCAGTCCTGCATGAGATCTTCATTCCAGGGTAGATAATTTCTGCGATAATGCCATTTACGAATTGAAAATATGCCTTCAATGGCCCGAACTGTTACCTCTCCCCAGTTTTCCAGGGCACCATCTGATTTCATCCGTGAATAGGTTCTATAAAATACGGCCTCACTGAAATTGCCAAATCCAAAAGGTACGGGCATTTCTTTTATCTTCTTGGCGATGTGAAGATTGAGTCTGAACTTGGAAATTTCTGGATCAAGAATCACTTTTACTCCTTAAGAGCCTGACAATGGCCTGGGCCATTTCTTTGGGATCAGCACCTAATTTTGCTTCCTTCATAACAAATTGTCCCTCTGAGTCCATCAAAATCAGACCGCTGGCATGACCATAACTTCCATCCTTTTGGCGACGGTAGGGAAGCTCTAAAAGCTGGGAAAGACTTTGGGCATCGGCGGGGCTTTGAGCTGTAAACAACTGCACTGAAGAATTTTCCAGATGGTTTCTTTTAGCAAAGGCTTTAAGTGCCTTGGGGTTGTCATTTTTTACATCCATAGAAACCAGAATCAGATCAAACTCTTCTGCTCCCAGTTTTTTGGCCTCTGCCTCTAGATTGAGCATATCCTTGGCGATCTGAGGACATATCGAGATACAACTGGTAAAAAACATCGAAACGACCACTGGGCGACCATAAAATTTTTCAAGGGTAAGTTTTTTCCCCTCCTGATCTGTAACTCCTACCTCAACCTGATACAAGGAGCTAGTAGGAAGCACTGATTCTTCTTCATTGGAGGCTGAGCAGCAGGGTTTGGTTTCTTCTGCACCAAATGCAGTAATACAGAGTAACAATAATAAAATACGCATAATCACTCCT
Organism: bacterium UBP17_UBA6191; assembly: GCA_002422125.1. Classification (GTDB taxonomy): domain Bacteria; phylum Muiribacteriota; class UBA6191; order UBA6191; family UBA6191; genus UBA6191. The sequence continues at coordinate 28,367 of DITF01000360.1, read as the reverse complement.
CATTCATTTTGGGCACAACGAAAGCCCATATTTCTAACCGTGTAATTGGCTTTTAGGCTGCTTCTTAATCCATAGCGGATAAAAGCCGTGTAATTGGAAACATCTGCCGTTCCTCCAGCCGATGCTCCACAAAATGCCTCGGCCTGAACCGGGGCTTCCGAATCAAAATCCAGCACCCATTCCCAAATCAAACCATGTAAATCCCAGATTCCAAAGACATTGGCAAAAGTGGACATTACAAGGGAATCACTAGCACCCGGTGCTGAATACCAGTCTAAAATTTGTTTTTCATAGTCTTTGGCTGAGGCGGCTAACTCCCACTGAGCCGTTGTGGGAAGCTCCATTCCTAAATGCCGACAATAGGCATTAGCCACATACCAGGAGACATTGGTTACAGGATGGTGTTCCTTAGCATCAGGTGGGGTCAAATCGTCCGTCCAGTCCCTGAGGTAGTTTTGATCAGCCATCAGGTTCGGTACTTTGGAACGGCGGTACTTTGGGGCACTTTGCACAAACCTCAAAAAGTCCTCATTTGTAACCGCATGCTTTTGCATTTGAAATGACTCAACCTTCTGTTCTGGCATTTCTTTGGCAAAAGGCACATAAACTCCCTCTGCCACAGGCATAAGCTCAGTAGCCACAGTTAGCACCTGACAGATAAAAAACACCATCGGGTAGTTCATAAAATCCTCCTACTCGGATTTTGCCTTTACTACCTGTTCAACCGTAACCATCTCCTTGGCATCATTGCCAAAGTTTTGCCGCACATAACTCATAACTGCCGCTACATCCTCATCACTTAAATGAAGCACAGGCATTACTGAGTTATATTTGACTCCGTTGACTACAATTTCACCTGACAAACCATTGGTTACAGTACGAATGGAGCGATTCAAATCAGCCATCAAATAGTCTGATTTTGCCAGCGGTGGAAATACCCCGGGAATTCCTTTGCCACCAGCCTGATGGCAGGCCTGACAGGAGGTTTCATAAATTTCTTTGCCATGCTCCAGAATCTTGGCTGGAGACAAAGCCACCTTTTCAGGAGCTTTCCCCAATGGCATGGACTGAATGGTTCCACCTTCTGGGTGATACACGGTATCGGAAATTTTTCCGGAATAAACTTCCAGATCAGGCTCGCCATCGACCTTTAAAATACCTACTGCTCCCTTATTAAATGCTCTGGTGATAGAGTGATCCACCAGGACATAGTTTCCAGGAACCTCAGTTCTAAAAGTCACCATGGCCGAACCGCCAGCAGGAATCAAGGTGGTCTGGACATTTTTCTGACTAATCATGGTTCCACCTTCCCCATAAACATCATCAAAAATCTCACCAATGACATGGAAGGATGAAATCAGGTTAGGCCCGCCATTGCCTAAAAACATACGGATCTTTTCTCCAGTTTTAGCCTCAATCGCGTTTTCTCCCATTAAAGCCCCGACCGATCCGTTAAACACAACATAGTCTGGTCTTTCATCAATGGCTTTTTCCATGGAAAGTGGTTGAAGCCCCCTTTCTCCATTGCGACCAACTGTATAGAACTCCGACTGCATAATATAGAATTCACGATCTACAGGAGGCAGTCCAAATTTTGGTTCTACAAGAATCAGTCCATACATGCCATTAGCCACATGCATGCCCACGGGGGCCGTCGCACAGTGATATACATATAATCCTGGGTTGATTACCTTAAAGGAAAACTTGGATGTATGGCCTGGGGCCGTCAAAGAGGCTGCCGCTCCTCCACCGGGGCCAGTGGCTGCGTGAAGATCAATGTTGTGAGGAACCTTGCTGTCTGGATGATTGGAGAGCATAAAATCAACAATATCCCCTTCTCTCACGCGAATCATGGGTCCGGGAACTGCTCCTCCAAAAGTCCAGAAGGTATATTCCACCCCGTCTGCCAGCCTGCCAACTTTTTCAATCGTTGTCATTTTTACCTGTACCCGGGCCGGGTGATCCCGCTTAACCGCCGGTGGAACATTTGGGGCATAGGTTAAGGTCGCCTCCTCAATGGGCATCTTGTCTTGTGTCCAAGATATTGGCAATAATGCCAAAGCCAATACAATGTGTCCTAACTTCATGAGAACCTCCTAGGATCAGCCAAAAGCTTTTCTTCAAGCTGTCTGGCTCTTGGAAAGAGAATTGTGTTCTCTTTATCTATATGCTCCCGGATGTTTTGGGCCAATTCGACAATAGCCCGCACCACCGAACTCCAGGCATGACTAGCCGAGACGGGAGTACAATTTTTTAGGTCTTCACCCAACTGATTCAAGATCTCCAGTGTGGTTTCATGTTCACCCTCCATACAATGGATGGGCCCAACCACAGTTCCTGGCATAACGCTTAGATCCTGTGGTGGTCGATTGGTGACTTCCATCAGCCGAATCAAGGGAAACAATACCCTCTCTTCTTTGGCCATGTGGATATCCAAATCGTCTTTTAGCTCGACCAGAGTTTTCAGAATTCGTTCAATTCCGTTGGGGCAGTCAGGTCTGTTCCTTAGCTTTTGCAATGTATGCAATAGCAGAGGAAATTCACGATACAGCCAATCATGATGGGCTGTTAAAATGTGCACAGTCCAGTCCTCAAGACTAGCATGTACATCAGGAACAATTGCCTCACACTTCTTACACATGTCACTACCTCCAACCAGATATTTGAATCGAATTTTTTTCTCTGTACCCGTTTATAGGCAAGTGTTGTGCCAAGCGTAAAAATGGAGGGTTTATGCTATATAGTCACATTTGTCATTGTAAATTTGACAAAAGATGAAGACGGATGCCTTTGTCAGAGTGACAAATTTTTGTGATTTTGACCAAAAGCTTAAGGAAGGCTTTCTACCATCGATTGTAGACTGGTTTGGCTGAAGGCCTCACAAGTCTGACCAATGGTGTCATCAATGCGGCGATGTAAAGGACATAAGCTGTGGGCATGCTCTGGCAGATTTAAGGGACAGTGCGAAATCCTTTTGATGGGATCTACTGCCATGATTACATCAAGAACAGATATGTCTGAGGATGGTCTGGTGAGACGAAAGCCTCCACTTGGCCCCCTTTGGGAGCTGACAAGTTCAGAGGAAACCAGTTGCTTCATGATTTTATGCAAATAACTGGCGGGAACCTGGGTTATCTGGGCAATAGCATGGCCAGGCAATGCCTCTGTTTCACGAGAGGCCAAACAAACCATGGCTCGCAATGCATATTCTGCCGTTTGAGAAATCATATTTGTATAATAGCATAATGGATATTGACATCTATATATCTATTATTGTTTCCTAATAGCAGAATACTTGATCAGCATGAAGGAGGAATCTATGTTGACCAAATCCCAGGCCCGAGCCTTTTTTGTCATTGGCACCGGACTGTTTACCATCATCTTTCTTGGCTTAACCGTGGATACATTAAAACAGATCCCCCATTTGACCAAACAACAGAACATGAGTGCCGAGGTCATCAAAGGAAAGCACCTTTTTGATCAATACAATTGCATGGGCTGCCATACCATATTAGGTGAGGGAGCCTATTACGCCCCTGAGCTGACCAAGGTTTATCAAAGAAGAGGTGCCGTATTTATCGATATGATGCTTCAGGATCCAGAAGCCTTGTTTCCTGGGGAAAGACGCATGCCCAAATATCCGTTTACCAAAGAAGAACGGCAAAGCATGGTGGCCTTTTTTGAATGGATCGGAAATGTCGATACCAATGGGTTTCCTAAAGACCCACCATTGGGAAAACAATTTATTATCAATCCCACTAAATTTGATACTGAGGCAGAGGCAAATGTGCTAGAGCCTGCCCACACAATTAAAAAACCCGAAATATTTGACACCCTCTGTTTGGCCTGTCACGCCGTAGCTGGTAAGGGTGGGGCCATTGGACCAGCCCTAGATGGCACCTCCAAAACCCGCGATCCCAAATGGCTTCGAGAATGGCTCACGGATCCTCAAAAAATCAAACCCGGAACCACAATGCCCAAACTTCCCATGTCAGATAACGATCTCAATGCTCTGGTGGAATACCTGAGCGTACTTTAAGAGGTAAAACATGAAATTCAAATCACAAAGTATCGCCTGGTATTTTTTTGTCCTCAGTCTTGTACTATTTTCACTACAGATTGTTTATGGTTTTGTTATGGCCTTTGCTCATGTGGGATATGATTGGCTTCATCCATGGGTGCCATTTAATGCCGTGCGCACGACCCATATAAATCTTTTGGTAGTCTGGCTTCTATCAAGTTTTATGGGGGCCACCTATTTTCTGGTTCCTGATGAATGTGACCGGGAGATCCATTCGCCTAAATTGGCCTGGATTCAGCTTGCCTCCTTTGCCTTAGTTGGTGTAGTGGCAGTGGCGGGATTCCATGTTGGCTGGTGGGAAGGCCGTAAGTTTCTGGAAATTCCAAGGCCACTGGATTACCTGGTTGTCATCAACATTCTGATGTTTCTTTACAATGTAGGCATGACTATCTGGAATTCTGAACGAACAAGCACGACGGTAATGGTTCTTTACATGGGACTGTTTTCTTCCGCCCTTTTATACCTCCCCGGAATGATCACTTTTGATCATCAGACCGTGGATTCCTACTTTCGCTGGTGGGTAGTGCATTTGTGGGTAGAGGGTGTATGGGAGCTGATTATGGGTTCTCTTTTATGTTACCTCCTGATCAAACTGACTGGTGTGGATCGGGAAGTGATTGAGAAGTGGCTTTACATCATTGTGGGCCTTACATTTCTGTCAGGAATCCTTGGCACCGGGCACCACTACTATTGGATTGGTGTGCCTAGTTACTGGCTTTGGGTAGGCGGGTTCTTTTCGGCCCTTGAGCCTCTGGCATTTTTAGGCATGACCATTTATGCCGTTAGCATGTACAGAAAGTCCACCCGGATTCATGAAAACAAAATTGCCCTATTCTGGACTATGGGCTGCGCGATCCTGTCCTTTGTAGGAGCCGGGTTTTTAGGCTTTGCCCACACTTGGCCTCAGGTCAACATTTATACACATGGAACTCTGGTTACTGCCATGCACGGACACATGGCCTTCTGGGGAGCTTATGCCATGGTGAATCTGGCAATTATGGCCTATTGCCTGCCTCTGCTTACCGATCGGAAGCTTAAACCCACAATGGCTACCTATCTGGGTTTCTGGCTTTCCAATGCCGGAATGATTGCCATGACCATAGCCATAGGTATTGCGGGAATTACCCAAGTGTATCTGGAAAGAATTGTTGGACTGGATTTTTTACTGGTTCAAAAGGAAATCGAAGTCCACTTTATTGGCCTTATTTTAGCCGCCAGCGTATTTGCTGTCGGTGTGACGCTATTTATTTACGACTACTTCCGCTATGGATTTCCGAGGGAGGCAGGACATGCCTGAAATTTATTACCAACCACAAGGGCGGGAAGTGGAACTATTCTTAGCCGCCCATAAGCTGAAAATGTCGGTTCTGTTAAAGGGACCTACTGGTTGCGGAAAAACCCGTTTTGTAGAATCGGTGGCGCAAAAACTCGGTTTGAATCTCATTACCGTTTCCTGCCACGAGGAAACTTCGGCTACAGATTTGGTAGGAAGACATTTATTGATGGGTTCTGAAACCGTATTTGTGGACGGTCCGCTGACGCGGGCCGTCAGGCAAGGGGCCATTTTATACCTTGATGAGGTTGCCGAAGCCAGGCCAGATGTTCTGGTGGTTTTGCATTCCATCACCGATTACAGAAGGCAGTTGTTTATTGAAAGAACAGGGGAAACCCTGGTTGCCCCTGACTCATTTATGGTGACGGCCTCCTTTAATCCCGGATACCAAAAGGGTCTTAAAGAGTTAAAACCTTCTACCCGGCAAAGATTTGTCTCTATTCCCTTCTCTTACCCTTTGCCCGGCCCTGAAGCCGAAATTGTGGCTCATGAATCGGGGTTAGATTTAAAAATGGTCAAACATCTGATCCAGATTGCCACCCAGATCCGTAACCTCAAAGAGCTTGGACTAATGGAAACCGTTTCCACTAGACTAATAATTGATGCCGCAAAATTGATTGGGGCTGGAATTGAGCCAAGGGTAGCCTGCAAAACCGCCATTATTGAACCTTTGACTGATGAAGAAGAGGATCGGGTTGCCTTAACCGATCTGATCTCCATGCAATTTTAAATCTTATGGATCTGAGCGAAACATTATTTCAAAGGATGCACCGGGCCTTTAGGCGCTTTCAAAGGCAAAAGAACCATTCGGATACCCGGGTGCACCTATGTGATCTGAGTGCCCGACTGCAGAGTCTGGCGGCGGCTATAACTGGTAAAAACCTGGAAATTATCCCGGTTCAGTTTGCCGGTGGCTACAATCGCACTCAAATCTGTCTACCCGAAAGTATCGATCTTTTCCAGAGTGCGAGCCTGAATGAACAATATTACTTCTTCCGTACCGGCTATTCCTCCCTTGCCAGCCTTCTTCCCGGAAAGGATGAACCTTTACATATACTTTTGTCCTTAAAACGAAAACTGCCTTCCCTGTTTGCAACCGCAAAGGTATTGAGTTCAACCCTTAAACCGGAGCAGGCCGGACTTCTTATTGGACAGAGGTTAAAGGATGTTTTGCCCTCGGAATTAGGGATTGAATCTTTTAATAACCTTAACGAGGAGGAAATGCCGGAGGAGAAAAAAGTTTCCGAAAAACAGATTCGGTCGACGGCCAATCCCGAAGTAATACCCCTGGATAAACAAAAAGTCGAAGACTACTGTTTACAGCATCACTTTGAAAAAATAGAAACTGCCGAAGAATTTAACGGAAACTGGAGAATGCCTGATGGAGAAGACGAACTTGAGGATCATGACGAGGCTCTTGATGAAATCACCTTTGATTCTATGGTAAGACTTGATACCCCCGTACATGCCATTACATCTTCTTCTGTCAGCTTTCATACCAAAGCCTTTGATACAGTCAGGGATACACCAAATCTTCCTGGGGCCTTTTTTTATGATGAATGGGATGCCAAAAAACGAGTCTACCGCAAAAACTGGTGTCGCCTAGTAGAAACAACTCCAGCCTACAGCAATACTCAAATACCTGTTTGCAGGCGCAAGAAAGAAAAACTAACTCAGGAACTCATGAAAATTCGTTCCATGCGGCGACTCATACCCAAACACGAGGATGGAGAACACCTTGATTTGGATTCTGTCCTGGATGCCTTTGTAGATATCCGCAACCAGAAAACTCCTACAGAACGAATCTACCAGAAGAATCTGCGCCTAGATCCTGGATTGAGCATTCTCATTCTTTTGGATTTAAGCCTGTCCACCGATAGTTTTCTAAATAATGTCCGTATTCTGGATATCATCCGTGAGGCCGCCGCCCTTGCTGGAGACACNNAATCCATTTTGAAATTGCCGGGTTTCGTTCTCGTACTCGGCACGAGTGTACTTATGTGAATTTGCATTCCTTTCATGAGTCCTGGAATGACTCCAAAATGAGACTGGCCACCGTCAGGCCTGAGGTATATACCCGTATCGGGCCCGCAATTCGCCACGGCTGTTTTAGGCTTCGCAGTGCCCCAGATCCTAAAAAGGCCATGCTTTTGGTAACAGATGCCAAACCCAGTGATTTTGATCAATATGAGGGCTATCATGGAATGCGCGATGTTGCCCGTGCTCTGAATGAAGCGAGGCAGCAGGGGATCCATCTTCACGCAATTACCCTTCAATCTCAGGCTATGGCCCAATTAGACAGCCTTTTGGGGCATCGTGAATATGAACTGGTCCGTTCGGTTAACGAATTAGGACCCGCCATGGTAAGCTGGGTACGAAGGATGTTATGTCTCGCTTGAAACGACCGCGATTTACTACTGCTAAAATCGAAGGATGCTGGGCTGTTCTGGACAGCTCAGATACTGTGGTTTCACGGCATGTTTCCATGGCCGAGGCCCAAAAAGCTGGCTATGGGTACGAAATTCGCGGCACTCAAGTTGAGCCCGTTCCCGACTCTTCTCACTCAGCTTGGTTTATAGGTCCCGGATCTGAAAACGCCGATGTGTTTATGGGCTTTGTGAAACACATCCTCCAGGACTATCTACACTGGAGGCAAAATTATTTTCCCACCGACCCAACTATCATCAACAGTCAACAAAAACGGGAGCATCAGCTTTGGACCGATCATCTAAGCGGTCAACTGGAATATCTTTTAAAAGAACTTAAAGCCCACTTCCCCACATTTTCTCCCCGATATTTAGCCCATATGGTCTCAGAGCAAAGTATGCCCGCCATTTTGGGCTATTTTGCAGCCCTTCTTTACAATCCCAACAATGTTACCTCAGAAGCAGCCCCTGTCACCGTTGATATGGAACTGGCTGTGGGTAGACTGATTGCCAAAATGCTCGGCTACAAGCCAGAAGACTCCTGGGTACATTTGTGTTCTGGAGGAACCTTGGCCAATATTGAGGCCTTATGGGTGGCCAGAAGTGTTCAGTTTGTTCCCCTGATGGCCCAGGAATTCTGTATTCAAAATAAACTGACCCTAATCATACCAACTGCCAATCAAACCACTAGCGACATCAAAACGATATCCCCAAAGACCCTGTTACAGCTACCTGCCGATATTGCCTGTGGTCTGCCAGAACACATACTCAATCGCATGGTTGGAGCAAAAAACTACACAAAATCGGATGCGTACCAATGTTGGAGTGATTTTTTAGAGACCTCGGCCTTTAATATTGCTTCTCGTGGTCTTACTTCAGTTCTTGGTAAATTGAGTTTACAACCCAGAATTTTTGTATCTGAGGCAGCCCATTATTCCTTTCGCAAGGCTGTTAATCTATTGGGTCTTGGCCGAGATCAACTTGAACTTGTGCCAGTCGATCAGAAATATCGCCTGGAAATGACGACTTTATCTGCGAAAGTCAGGCAATGCCTTACTAGCCCCGAACAATTTCTCCTTGCCGTGATGGGAATTCTAGGAACCACTGAAGAGGGTGCCATTGACCCTGTCCACCAGATACTTGATCTAAAACAGGAGGTCGCATATTCTCACAACCAATCCTTCTGGCTCCATGTAGATGCCGCTTGGGGTGGCTACTTCAGAACCATTTTTCCGCAAAAGGAGCCTATTTTAGATCGGGTGCTTCTACCTAGGGATACTCAGCCTGGAATTGAGTTTGTATCTCAGGATATTGGCTGGAATGATCCCTCAGTTACTCAGGCCTTCACAAAGCTTCATCAGGCCGACTCCATTACGGTAGATCCGCATAAAATGGGCTATATCCCCTATCCTGCCGGGATCTGCGCCTTTAAGGATGCCCGAATTAAATCCCTGATAGCAGAATCTCCTCCATACATCACTGATAATAAGGTGGGGCCTTATATCATTGAAGGCTCAAAACCTGGGGCCGCTGCTGCTGCATGCTGGCTTACCCACACCACAATCCCTCTGATTCCAGAAGGCCACGGTAAGCTGGTGCTAAGTACTATTCTTAGTGCCCAACGCCTGTATTGGTATCTTAAAGAGCATCACAAAGCCTTTTTATGGTATGAATCCATGTGCGGATTGGAAAGCCCCTCTTTCTTTACATTCTTCCCACTAAACATTCCCGACACAAATGTGGTTTGTTTTTTGATACATCTTGGCCCACAAAACAATAGTCTTGAGCTCTTAAACCAGATAAATGAAACCATCTATCGTCGCTTTAGCATTCAAAACGCTCCAGGGGATCACCTGCTTGCCTACATGCAGGAGTTTTTTGTATCCAAAACCATCCTTAAAACCAGCAATCTACCCCATTTGGCCCAAGAACTGGGGATTTCCGAAATCGAGATTCAAAATCAGGGAATTTTTGTGCTAAGAAGTACAATTATGAATCCCTTTTATCCGATGGCTCAAGAGCAAAAAATTAATTATCTGAGAGATTTTGTGGTGACCTTACATCAGCAGGCCCAGTCTGTGCTTCTGGCATTCCCCCAAAGGCAGTCTTAATCATGAACTCGTCCTGGACAGCCTTACTGGAAATCTCCTTGGGATTGGGGCAGAGCTTGGATTCCAAAGTGGTTTTTCGCCGAGTTTTAGATGGCCTGAGCCTTTTGATTTCTTACGATGTGGGTACAATTATGCTCAAGGACGGGGATTGGCTTAAGGTGGTAGCTCAACGGGGCTTTAAACGAAGCATTGTTGATTTGGAACTGAAATTTGAGATCGAAAGACATCCTCGATTAAAAAAGGCTTTTGCAGCTAAGGCCCCTATTCGATTTCAGGATCCTTCTGAGCCCGATCCGTTTGATGACTTAGTGGAAGGGGCTGATCTTCTGACAGGCAAAGTACATTCCTGCATGGCTGCTCCCATGCTTTTGGGTCAGGAGCCCATTGGATTGATTACAGTAGATTCCCTGAAGGAAGGTATATACCAAGCCGAACAGGAAGAGTTATTGTGGTTTTTTGGCTCATTTGCAGCTCTAGCCATTCATCATGCCCGCTTGATTGGTTCACTGGAGGAAAGTCGCAGACTGTTAGAGGAACAAAATCAAAATCTTAGAACCAGTCTGACTCGTAGCAATGGCAATGAACTGATTGGATCCAGCCAGAAAATGAAATTTTTAAGGCAATCCATTGAAGTTATTGCAACATCCTTAGCTCCAGTGTTAATCACGGGCCCGACGGGATGTGGCAAAGAAATTGTGGCTAGGAGCATCCACGAAAAATCCAACCGAAGGGACAAACCCCTGATTTATGTAAACTGTGCCGCCATTCCCGAAAGTCTGGCTGAGAGTGAACTGTTTGGGCATGTAAAAGGAGCTTATACTGGTGCCTTAGGCGAAAGGCGCGGTAAGTTTGATCTAGCGGATGGAGCCACCCTGTTTCTTGATGAGGTGGGAGAGCTACCTCTTCAGATTCAGGCATCACTGTTAAGAGTGCTTCAAGAAGGCGAAATTCAAAAGGTTGGTTCGGACTCCACTAAAAAGGTTGATGTGCGAATCCTTTCGGCTACCAATCGTGACTTACAAGAAATGATGGAGAATGGCCTGTTTCGGCGTGATTTGTACCATCGATTAGCCGTTCTGTCTATAATGGTTCCCTCATTGGGAGAAAGAAAAGAGGACATAGAGGAATTGACCTGTCACTTTCTACATAAACTCGCAGACCGTCTGGGAAAAAGATTTTCCCTATCCCCTCCTTTGATTGCAGATCTTAAAGAGCGTTCTTGGCTTGGCGGGGTCAGGGAATTGTTTCACTATCTGGAATCTTTGGCCACCTGGGCCAAAGCTCTAGGTCACGACACTCTACTTAGTGAAACCAACCAACCTCTGCCCGCAGTAAACAAGTCGCCCCCACAGGAAAACCCCGAAATTAAAATGGACTTATGGCTGGATATGGGTTTTAAAGAAGCTACCCGTGAGTTTCAGAAACAACTTGCCGAAACGGCCTTAAAACATTGCCAGTATAACCAAAGCCAGGCCGCCAGACTGCTCAAACTAGATCCAGGGAACTTTCACAGAAAACTAACTGAGCTACAAAAGCCATAAGGACAGCTTGTGCTATAATTTTTGTGTCATAGGCGGGTTTTATGAAGAAAAAACAACTGGTTCGTTTTGATTGGGCCATCAAAAAGATCTTGAGGCAAAAAGCCAACTTTAAGGTGTTAGAAGGCTTCATTTCCAGCATTCTTAATCGCAATATCAGGATCAAACAGATTCTTGAGAGTGAATCCAATCAGGATTTTGAGCTTCAAAAGTATAATCGTGTTGATATTCTTTGCCTAGATGAGGACAAAGAACTCATTATTGTTGAAGTGCAGGTGGAGTACCAGCTTGATTACTTGCAGCGGATGCTTTTTTCCTCGAGCCGCCTAGTAACTGAGTATCTGCACACCGGTCAGAAATACGGAGAAATCCAAAAGATTTACTCGATTAACATCCTCTATTTTGACCCCGGCACGGGAAAAGATTATGTCTATCGTGGCATCACAGAATTTCGTGGTCTGCACACTCAGGAAAAATTGAGTTTAAATCCTACTCAGCAATCCAAATTTTCTCCAGCTAAGGACGCTTCCGATCTTTACCCTGAATACTGGCTTATCAGTGTAGAAAGATTTAATGAGACTGCCAAAGTACCATTGGATGAGTGGATTTATTTTTTGAAGAATGAAAAAGTGGAGCCTCACTTTACAGCTCCAGGCCTATCAGAAGCCCTCACGGCCCTCGATATTTTAAAACTCTCTTCCAGAAACCGCCAGGATTACAACCGCTATATAGACCGTTTGAGGGACGAAGCCAGCCGAGCCGACACCCAACAAACCCTTCGTGAAGAAGCATGGGCTGACGGCATGCAAAAGGGAAAACTGGTCTCAATTTTTGAACTTTATAAGGAAGGAATTCTTGATAAAGAAACAGCTAAGCACAAAATCCAAGCTTTTTTGGGCAAAGGATTTGATGATCTGGTTCAAACCTATCTCTCTTCTATATCCTAAATACACGACTTAATTGATGGGGGCTATACCCACCGATACAGCCCCTCAAATTACCTTAAAAATCAATATTTTTCAGGTGCCAGTTCCCAGTGTTCTGGGGAACGCCACAGGCTGGACATAATAATTTCACGCATCCAGATAAATTCTTTGGGCAAGCGATCATAAAGTTTCATGAACAGTTCTTCATGAGAGGCGATTTCCTGCTTCCACTTTTCTCTGTCTACATTCATGACCTTATTGAAGGCCTCGACATTATAGTCCAGACCATCCCAGGCAATTCCCTTATATTTAGGAACCCAGCCAATCGGGCTTTCTACCGCAGCAGTCTCACCATTAACCCGGCCTACAATCCAGCTTAAAATTCTTAGGTTATCTCCAAATCCAGGCCAGAGAAATTTCCCATTTTCATCACGGCGAAACCAATTGACTCCAAAAATTCTGGGAGGATTAGGTAGCTTGCGACCAAAATTTAACCAATGATTAAAGTAGTCCGCAGCGTGGTAGCCCATAAACGGCAGCATGGCAAATGGATCACGACGCACAACACCCTGCTGACCAAAGGCTGCCGCTGTAGTCTCAGAGCCCATGGTTGCCGCCATATAAACACCAAAGTTCCAGTTAAAGGACTGATAAACTAATGGTACTGTGTCGGCTCTGCGACCCCCAAAAATGATGGCTTGAATGGGGACCCCGGCTGGATTATCCCATTCGGGATCCAAAGCTGGATTTTGTGTGGCTGGGGCAGTAAATCGGGCATTGGGATGAGCTGCCTTTTCTTTACCGTTTTTATCATGTGGCTGACCTTTCCAGTTAATCAACCCGTCCGGTACTTCTTTGGTCATATCTTCCCACCAGACATCTCCATCCGGTGTTAATGCCACATTGGTAAAAATAGTATTGGCCTTTAATGAGGCCATGGCGTTGGGATTGGTGTCAAAGTTCGTGCCCGGGGCCACCCCAAAATAGCCAGCTTCGGGATTGATGGCGCGTAACTGCCCATTTTCATCAGCCTTTAACCAGGCAATGTCATCTCCCACTGTTGAGACTTCCCAACCTTCCATACCCTTAGGCGGAATCATCATGGCAAAATTGGTTTTGCCACAGGCCGAAGGGAAAGCTCCGGCTACATAGGTTTTGCGGCCTTTGGGATCTTTAACTCCCAAAATCAGCATATGCTCTGCCAGCCAACCTTGATCTCTGGCCATTGTGGAGGCTATTCTGAGAGCAAAACATTTTTTGCCTAACAAGGCATTCCCGCCGTAGCCAGAACCATAAGACACAATCAGATTTTCTTCGGGGAAGTGGCAGATATACTTGGTTGTGGGATTACAAGGCCAAGACACATCCTTCTGTCCGGCTTGAAGTGGTGCGCCCACAGTGTGCATAGCCTTGACATAGGTCCCATTGCCTAAGGAATCGCATACAGGCTTACCAATTCTGGTCATGATACGCATATTTACCACGACATAAGCACTGTCGGTAATTTCTACCCCAATATGCGAAATAGGTGAGCCGATGGGACCCATACTGAAGGGAATCACATACATGGTGCGACCCTTCATACAACCCTGCATCAACTCTCTTAAAGTGGCCTTCATTTGTTTGGGCTCAATCCAGTTGTTAGTAGGGCCGGCATCTTCTTTGCGAAGACTGTTGATATAGGTGCGGTCTTCTACACGGGCAACATCGGAAGGATCAGAAAACGCCAGAAAGCTGCCGGGACGAAGTTTGGGGTTTAAGCGGCGAAATGTGCCTGCCTGAACCAGTTCCTCACACAGTCTGTCATATTCTTCCTGGCTGCCATCACACCAGTGAATTGAAGAGGGTTGCATCAGCTCGGCTGACTCTTTAACCCAATTGATTAACTCCTCATTGCGTACAAATGAAGGTATATTCATATCTAGGCTCCTTTCTCTAGTTGCCATCTTAGGTAGCCTATGGATTATGCAATTTCAGAGCAGGAATTTCAAGCAAACGATCCATGATCCAGGATCTGTTAGTAATCCTGGACCATGAAATACGCATTGGACTTATAGCCTAATTGGCTTTCTGATCACTTCCAATCTGGCGAAAGAATACCTGCTGATCGATTACTTCTATAGGAATGTGAAGCACTGTGGAATTGCCAGAGAAGCCTGGATTATCAAAGACTTCCACCTTGATCACATCGTAGTACTGGGCCTTGGGATACAAATGAAATGCCGAAGCAAACTTCATTTGCTGATACACCCGTCCCGCCGAGCTGACCGTAGCTGGAAATTTATACTGTTCTTCCATGGACTGATAGCCTTCAGGATGCGGGCTATAAAGACCTGTATGGCCCCCTGAAATACGAATGGACATTTCATCCAGACTTCGGTTATCCCCAGCCACAACTCTAACTTCAAAGCGTACATCCTCCGGGATTCTATACACCTGATTGATATGAGTATTCTGGCCTGCCCCTAGTAACTGATTGACCCGAAGATCCGATCTTCTGGTTTCGTTCAGCAAGGGATTAGCACTAACGGGAATGGCGGCAGAGGCAAAAATGGGAGCTTCGGGGTTATCCATGATTCCTCGTGGATCCTGAGTCCTGAAAAACAACACTCTGTCGGAATGTGGCTCCTTATCTACCTCAAACCCTTGAGAGTCCATGACGGTGTACTCCACCTGAGTCCTGAATTTGGCTTCAGAAATAATCACCCTGAAGTTGGGCGGGGCATTGTCCGTTACAGTAATAGCAGCCACTTTAGTCCCATGACGCATAGATTCAGTATCCATAAAATTAGCCACTCTGGCGGCTAAAGTTCCCCCAAATGTTTCATCACCGTTTTCAGCACCTTTTCTGAGTTGAAAGGCTTGAAAATTCCAATCTGGCCAACCGGCTATTTTGTCTACCACCGCATTTACAGCGGGAATCCCATACCCTAGTTTGACATCCGGCATATCGGGACTATAGCGAATATCCCTGACTTTGGCGTAAATGTCATAGGTCTGGCTGACTACCGGATTGACAAAATAGGGTGCAATGATAGTTTCTTTGGGAATTCTCCAGCGCGTAAACACCTTACATGCTTCAAGATCGGCATCCTCTACTCGAATTGGATCGCCTTTGGAGTCCTTCAGACAGGCAGGATCAAAGCGTTTGTAGGTGCTGGCTGGGGTAAAACCATCGGCCTCTACAAAACGAATCAGATCATAGCTGGCACCGGAGGGACTGTTATACACCGGTGTAAAATTATATGGATCCTCAGGAATGTTAGGAATAAAACTGAGCATCCTATAATCGGCACTGCGAGTCAGCCCCAGATCCTTGTCTCTTAAGCCATTTTGTTGATTGGCCGCAGTGACCAAATCGGGAGCGTAGTACAAAGTCTCTGCTGTATTGAATCTTTGATGATAGTTTTCCTTACTATTGTGGTGGGCCACAGCATAAGGGGTACCAACAGTGCCGCTATCGGTGGCAATGGTTCGTCTTAACAAATGAAAACCGCTGCCCCCAGCCGGATAATAAAAATCTCCGGCCCCGATGTTACCCAAGCCATAAGTGTATCCGGGCTCCAATACCGTAAACGGTTTACCAGCCAAAGCATCGGTTATAGCAAATTGTGGCTGTTTGGCCATATCAGTAGTACTTGGATTATTTACCCCATCCCACCCAACATGGGATAGATTAAATCCGTAGGCCCTGCGGTCGGCAAGACCAGCACCTTTATACAACCCAACCCCAAAATGATTTCTGGTATCTCCCCCGATTTCATAGGCAAAATGTACCAAAGCTGGACTTTTGGTGACTGGAGTCTCCCCAATTTGGGTATGCGATCGATACAGAGAAAAAGGATTGTTGTCCTCAGCCTCAAGGATTATATCCTCAGACACCCTGCCTCCGGCTCTGGCCGCCAGGCTAGTTCCAGAAATTGGCCTCAGGATAGGTCTGGTTTGGTCCAAAACCACAATATCGACAAAGTCATCCCTACCACCACCGGGAGGATCATAGGCTAACCCGTCCCCTCCAGTATGGCGAAATCCGCCGGTATTATTCTTGGATCCTTGGGCAAAATTACCGGCCAGAGCCAGACCAATTTTTTGCACCTCTGGATCCACAAAACCAGAAGCAGTAGCTACTGACTTTTTCTTGGCAAATCTGGCCCAGGTTTTTATAGGGTCCGACTTTCCAAATTTAATTTCGGCGATTTGGGATTTGTTATCATCTGGATCAGCGGTACAGCCGGGATCTCCTGGTCGGGCTGGGCCAGGTTGCCCGGCTGGTGCTGGGGCGGCGGCACATTTTTTCTCGGACTCAGGGCCCCAATACACGGCATCAAAATAGCCAAATCGCTCTGTTCCGTCAGCTCCTTTGACCTTATCACGGCCTTCCCAGTTCATGATTGGATAAAACAGTTGGAAGCCAATCTCGATGACGGCTGGGGCTGAAGGCACCTGAAAAGCCACTGGGTGAACCTGATTATAAATATTTTTAAAATCAGCTCCCATGGCATCCAGATCCTTTAGGGATGCGTGCATTTCATTTACATCAGTTCCATTTAACAAACCACCCTCAGCCATCAATGGAACACGAATCTTAACCTTACCAGACCCCATATCTTTCATGAGCTGAAAAGCATTCCAAGCATCATTGCTTAAATGGTGGGGGGCCAAATTTCGCACCACATGCTGCCACTCAGGCTTAGCTGCATAATTGGCCAGAAAGTTTAGAGCAAAGACTTCGCCTAAATTTCCGGTTTTAATAACCTTTTTATGTACGGTACCATCTGGCTTACGATAGCGCATAAACCAGGCATATTTGATTTCCCACCAAGTGTAAAAGAATTCAGGATGGCGAATGCGACAGTCTTCGGATGCTTTAGGAACCAAGGCACCAAAAGCCTGAAAATTACGGCAGGTGGCCAAAGTTCCCTGATGGGCCTGGCTAAATTGATCAGTAGTCCAATTCAGACCTGAATTAGGTACAGCCAAATCAAAAAACCTGTTGCCGGCCAAGTTAAATCCTGAAGATGTCGCCGGATCCCCGGAGGCATCATTGCCGCGACGATTTTTTACAAGATCAGTGGGGATGTCCCTGATAGCCGCATCCAGACGAGCCAATCGATTGATTCCACCTGCGGGCAAATAGTTGGCCGGAAATGTCTGGGTTTTGTCCATAAACGGATAACCTGCAATACGACCACCACCAGGATACATATAATCCCAAGCCCCCACTCCAATGGTTTTTGTTTGCCTACTATCCTCTCCTCCGCCAATATTTACATATTCAACTTCCAAAGCCTGAAATAGTTGAATTTCGGCCTCAGCCACAATCGGGGTGTGTTGCTTTTCATGAGTCACTACCAGAGGCTGACCCAGAATTGAACCAGCCCTGTAGTTCGCCGTAGGTAAAACCGGGGCCCGCATCAATGAATTGTTTCCATGCGGTTTATCCAGATGAGGCTGGGCTGGGGCAAACATATCAGAGCTATTTGGGTATATTCCTGCTCTGGTTTGTTTGTCCGCATTCAAGTCATTGTTCACTACCACAACATCAATGATCTCGTTACCGGGTTGGGGAATTTTTGCGCCCACATGCACGGTCTTGATGTACCAGGTCACTGTGGTTTCTGCTTCTACAGAGGTTGGGGAATCCAGAAAGGTCAAATCATCAGCGTTAAAACGCAGTCCACCAAACATCAACCAGATTTCATACTCACCTGGATCGGGAAATGTGACCTTAAATTCCTCTGGTCTGACCATGCCACGATCTTCAATTTCCAGATCTTTCCAACAGGTATCCTGCATCACCCCACGGACTGGGTTCATGCCTAGTTCCACATTCAGGGCATCCAGGTAATTAATATCCTTGAGCTTTTTTACATTGCTCTCACTAGCTTTAGCGGCTGCCCCAAGCAATGGTGTACAAACCTTAACCTTCGAGACTTCTCCAGGCAAAGGCACTGTGTAATCGCGATTGGAATGGGGAGGGGTCTTGGCGATGACTCTCCATCTCCAGCGCAAGGATTTTTTGCCTTCACTGATCATGCCCTGGCCGGCCTTCAAATCTCTCCATATATATGAGGGTAAAAGACGACCAATTCTGCCATCCTCATCATAAAAGCGCTTGAAATCGGCGGGATTTGTTAAACCTTCTTTGATGGCGTTAATGCCGGTTTCATCGTAGTTTGATGCCATCTGCACCAAATCATAGATATTCAATTCTGGATTAGGCACCAGACCCAACTGGGCAAAAGGGCCATTAAATTTGGGCGGATTTTCCATAAAAAAAGAATATTCTTTATCCTCCACATAGACTTCTTTACTTTCATCAATGGCATTGACAATATCAAGTTCAGGATTACCCCCAGTTGCTGGTGGGTTGGCCACATTAATAACAGCCATTTCAACATTGAAATTTTTCAATACATCGGACGCGGCCCCCCCAGTACAGGTAAAGGGAGTAGAAATTCTGCCTCCTGCATCACTGGTTCCTGGGTATTGCAATATGCCCTGACAGGTGCCCCCGGTATCTGTTAAAGGCAAAAGACCAATGCGCACTGGTTTTGAGCCGGCTAGCGGGGCAATTTTTTCTAGAACCAATCCCGCTGCTCGTTTTAGTGTTACCGTAAACTCACAGGGGCCGGTGGCCGGGGAACACAGTGAGCCAGTAAGTGGAAAAGCCGGAGCGGCTTCAATCAGCTTTCCTTCTTTGAATAGGGCATCAAGTCGGGCTTGAGTTGCTGGCATAACCAGACGGGCCATGTCTTCAGGCATTTCCAAGCCGCCTTTTCCATCCGTACCCGCGCCCCCATGCAAAATATAGATAAAATTGTCTCCATCGGCTCCAATAGCCTGTAAGGCCTCAACATTTTTGGCCACAACTGGATTATTGCCTGAACCAATAATCAACTTGTTGTTGGGGTGCTGATGATTTTTCTGTTCATAGTGGAGCTCCAGATTTTTCCCTGGTTGTTCCACCGCCCACCAGACCACACCGCCTGTGCCCCAAAAGGATTCACTGACATTAAAGTGTGAAAAGGGTAGATTGGAGATATAGACATAGTCTTTGGTTTCATCCCCACCTTTAACCCTTCTTGAAGTCTGAACCGCCTTGGCAAATTCTCCAGACGCCCCCTGAGCTGCACCAAATTGGTAGACAATCACATTGGTTTCGTTGGCCCCGCTATCCATAACAGTTTCTGTATAAAGTTTTGCGGGTGCTGGTGGGGCGCCTCCGTTCCATTCCAAAATATCAGTCTGGGCATATTCAACGCCATCATAAGCCAGTTGTACAACCGATGTAACAACCTGGGTTCCCTGATTTCTGGAGGCCGTTTTTACCATGTAAGATCTCTGAAGTTGAGTTGAAGCTCCCCCTGAGGAAAACTTGGCCCTACCCTCGTTGACTACAATCGGAGCCTGAGCTACAGCCTGCCCACCTGAGCCACACATGTCATAACAGACATTGTAACTAAAGACCTTTTGTGAAAAAGACAGTGAGGTATTAAGAGCGTTTTTAGCTGGCTGAAAGACATCGGTTCCGGCCGCAGCATTAGCATCAAAATAATCTATTCCCTCTTTTAACTTAAACCGTGGGTCCGCCTTTCCTTGGGTTGCCAACAAAGCATTGTCCGGTTTGGTTAAAAATTTGTCTAAATATAAGGCGGTGACTGATTTTTCCACATCATAGATATTTCTGCCACCACGATGGGCCGCATCTGTTACCCAAAACGCATGAATGGGTGGGTGAAACAACTCTGTTGGTGCCCCGGCACTGTCCTGGGAAAAAACATAGTCAGTAGCAATGGCGTGATACCAGGAACGATTCCCGTGTTTATTACCAGCCCCACCAAAATTATTAAATCCCTGATCCCGACCTTGGGGAATCATTTCAGTACCAGCGGGGAAGTTTTTTCTGGGAGCGCCGTAAACATAGCCATTGCCACCAGGCCCGTTTCGCAATGCAACTCTGGAATTACCATAAAGGTTAAACCAGCCATATTTACCATTTGGCTCAACCACATAGACCCAACCAGGAGGGGAGGCATTACGGGTAATCATAGGGCCACCAAGACCGCCCCCGTTAAAACGGGCCGATATGGACACAGGACCAGGCCAGCCCGTCTCACCGGGGTAAATTTTATGGGTTCCGGCCTGAATTTCTTCTAAAAGGCCAATTGGCTTGGCATCCCCTTCATCACGAAAAAGACTGATGTGTCCAAACTTGTCTACGGAAAGACCGGAATAGATATTCACATTTTTTTTGATTTCAGGGTGATCCACCAAGGCGCGAGCGTATTCATCTACGCGGGTAAACTTAAACAACCCGGTTCCGGCCAAAGCATTGCCTGTTTTGGAGGTAATAAGCACATACACATCCCCATTGCGATCGAGAATTTTTCGTTCAAAATCTGAAACCTTCTTGGCATTTGGGGCTAGCGAAGGAAAGAACAAACCTGCCAATAGTAAAATTTTTACTGGTGAGAATGACATACTATTCCTCCCTCAGAAGCCAGACAATCGACTGACTGAGTTTTTCTACCTGGGCCGTTTCAAAGCCATGTTTTTGCCACAACCGTTTCAGAAGACTATGGGTCAAATCTTTCTGTAACCCATAACTTTCATCGGAAACCACTCCACCTAAAAGGCTGGAGAACTGATCAAACTGGTTTAAGTAATCCAGCCTGACCTGGGCCACCTGAGCTGGCCGAATTTCACTATCACTATGATCAAAAGAAAACCTTCCGTCCAAAAGTGTTTTAAGGGGATTTAACTCAAGTCCGGCCACTGGCAGGTTTTCTACCTTAAAGGGAATGGACGATAAATTTTTAGCTTTGCGAGTGGCTTTAAGAAGAATCAATATCCCCTCTTCCTGGCACAAAGCACTTAACTCAGTCTCAATATCCTTGACGATGGCATTTAACCTTACATCACGCTCCGATTGGGGTAACCAAGCATCAGAGACCGTTTGATTCTTCCAATTCAGATATTCTTTTTGACTGTTTTCAAAACGGGCTTCCATTTCCCGTCGCTGCGCCCAGAAGCGTTCCTCAATGGAAGCAATTTCGCTTTGTAGGCCATTGGGGTTGTCCTTAAATTTTTCAGTGGCCTCATCCAAAGCCAGCAACTGTTCATATTTTAAGGTTTCCCGATTCTGGGCCAATTGCTGATTTAGGCGCTCAAGGCTCTCCTGCTTTTGACGATTCTCATTTTGAAATTTTATGTAATTATCATGCCTTTGTTTCTGAAGAATTCTGGGATCCTGCCTGCCTGTTCTGACTAAAGGTCGCGCAAATGAATTGACCCCAAAATGATAGTCCTGCATCAGAGGATGAAACAAAAACACCAAAACAGGCTCAATAGTAGCGGCCTGTAGTTTTTTGGCGGGCTCTGCCTTAGGGGAAATTGCATCAGGCTTGGCCGCGGTCTCCCCTTCAACCTTACGATTCATCCTCTCAAAAATCTGGCGGTAGGACTCCATGGAATCCGAAAATTGTGGTGGGACTAGCAGGCAAAATAGTATTGGGTAAATCCACTTCACAGTTGAACCTCTGGTAATAGTACAAGGTGTCTGTCTCCAAGCTTCATGGCAACGAGGCTCTCATACAGGTAAACCATAGTTTGGGGTAAATCAATTTCCGAGGGAATTCGTTGCCAGATTCTGGCGATGACCAGCGGAGTCAGATCCACTGCCCCCTTTAAAACGGGAGAAGCCAATAGCCGCTCCGATAAGGTACTTGCCGAGCTGAAATTTCCCTGATAATAGTCCAAAATTCCATAAGGATGAGCACTGGTTTGATTCCACAACTGACCGGGAAGCGTAAAAGCCATAAAATTCTTTTGATTTAGTCTGTCTTCCTGAACTGAGGGCAGGGAGTCAGATCCCAAAATATTGGTCCTTATAACCAGCGGTAAATCCAGAGCCTCCCCAACCGAATTGGCGGTATCCATGATCTCTGCCACAATGTCACGAAATACAGACAGTGTCTCTGTCTCATCCAAAAACCAATTGCGAATCATAGATACTGCCTCACGGCGGCGGTTTACATAAGCCTTATCGTACTCCTCAACTAATCTCACCTGCTCGGCTAAGACCATTTCAGGAGACACAGAAGCAGCTATCTCCAATAGTTTAGGATCCAGAGATTTTCTCTGAGAATTTTGTTCGTGGGTCAGTTTTTGCAAAGTTGCATAAAGCTCATCGAATTTTAAACGCATTTCTTGTTCCCATTCTGCTGGGGACAACGGTATGTTCTGGGGAGATTCGCGGCGAAATCGCGATAAAGAAAAATAATAATCGCGCATTTTTGGGTGCAGTAAAACCGCAGCCCGAACCTCAATTAAGCCGATAGAAGGCTGGGCCCATAGGGAAACAACCCCGCTTAACATGAGGAAAACAAAAGTATAGATAGATTTGATCACAAAATCTCCATAATAAGAATTATAGATCAAAAGTCCAATGCGTCTAGTGCTCATACTCGTTTCTAGTAACCATTTTTCACATTTTGCGTAGTAATGTTCCGAAAGGACTAGATTATGTGGACACTATTAACTCTGATGCTAGCAATCCCAAGCGTTTTTGCCTCCATTGATTTTGATGACATTACCGGAGTTGCCAGTAGTGCAACCGAAGCCGTGGGTTCCCAATTCCGCAAGGTTAAAGGCAAACTTATGAGTAGCGGATCTGAGGAATACGGCCGCAGCACCACTAGGGGAGATTTAACTGCTCGGGATGGATTTAAACTGATTCGCATGCCTGATATGCACGCTCAGGAAGAATATAATACCTGTGGTACACACAACATGGCCCGCTACTTAAAGCACATTGGCTACACCGTGAATTGGGATGCCTTTTTGGAAAAGGCCACCGACCGAAGTTTTTTCAAACCGATTGCCACCACCGATGTGACTGGAACCATGCCCCGTTCGGCTCGTTCCTTTTTAAGGCAATACAATAGTAATTTTCAACTCAAAGAAGGCGGCACCATATTGGATATTGTGCAAAACCTGGTTCGCAATCGCCCCGTAATGGTACTGATCCGTTGTGGATATATGGCCGGAGGAGCTGCTCCCTCCATGCACTGGATTATGTTGGTCGGCTATGACACCAAAAAGCGACTTTTATATTTTTATGACACAAACGGCAATGGAATCAAACAAACGAGCTGGGATCAATTCCGTAGAAACCACAATTTTGACAATAACTATGGAGCCCTCGATTTTGCACTAAACCACTTGGCCCAAGTCAAAGCCGGTTCCATGATATATTGTGGTCCTGCCGATTCGGCACAAAATGGCACCTGCACAGCTCGAGGATTAAGATAATTTACTAAAAAATTCAAAAAAAGCCCCATCCTTGAACCCAGATATTGCAATTTACTGCGAAGAATTAAGCAAAAATTTTCGCATTTACCAGAAAAAGCCCGGCTTGATGGGGAGCCTGCAATCCCTGTGGAAACGGGATTTTATTGAGAAAGCCGCCGTCAAGCCACTATACCTTGAAGTTCGTCGTGGGGAAATCATTGGGCTTTTGGGGCCAAATGGGGCCGGAAAAACCACACTGATGAAAATGTTTACCGGCATTGTGGTACCCACGGCTGGACAGTTAAGGGTTTTGGGGTTTGAGCCTGCCAAAAGAGACTTATACTTTCGGCAAAAAATCGCCTTGGTAATGGGTCAGAAAAGCCAACTTTGGTGGGATATTCCCGCCATGGATTCGCTTCAGTTGTTGATGCGTTATTATGAAATCCCAAAGAATTTGTTTTTGGAGAGGGTCCATTATCTGGCCAGCCTTTTAGAGGTTGAACCCCAGCTTCAGGTGCATATTCGCAAACTCTCTTTAGGCGAACGCATGAAGCTGGAGCTGATGGCCTGTTTGTTACACGACCCTCAGATTATATTTTTGGATGAACCCACCATTGGCCTAGATTTAATTGCACAAAGAAAAATCCGTGAGTTTTTATTAAATTACCATAGGGAACGGGGAGTCACTGTAATTCTGACCTCGCATTACATGGCAGATGTTACGGCCCTTTGCCAAAGAATTGTCCTGGTAATGAATGGTGAAAAACATTTTGATGGACCTATTCGCGCCTTTGAAGGACTAATGGGTCAGGAAAAATATGTTAAATTCTTTTTCTCTCAAGCCCAGAACGAACAACACCCTCTGCTGATTCCTTGGCACCCAAGTTTTGGAAATCAGGGCCTTGAGGTTGAACTTCGAGTACCGGAGGACAAACTAAAAGATGTCTGCGCTGCCATTTTGCAAAATCTGCCTGTGACTGATTTTCAAACCGAAAAAATGCCTGTGGAAAGGGTGATGCAGGAATTATTGAGTCGGACTGGGGCATGAATTCTCGATTCCCCATGTGGTTACAGACGGTGTATGTGGCCTGGAGCAATCTTTTGGCCTATAGGGTCAATTTTTTTCTATTGGTGATTGGTCCGGCCCTGGTTTTCTTTTTTGTCAAATTCAGTCTTTGGTCCTCTATTTATGAGCAGCAGGGCAACCGGGAGCTGGCGGGATTGAGCCGTGAAGCCATGCTTGGTTATCAGGCTATGGTTTTGATCGTATCGCTTCTGGCACAAGGGCATAATTCTACTCGTCTGGCCGAAGATATTCGCCTTGGTCGAATCACTGCATACCTGATCTACCCATTCTCCCTGTTTGAGTTTCATGCCTCTTCATTTATTGCCCTGCAATCGGTTCAAATCATCACCTCCTCAGTGGTGTTTCTGATGGCTATCTCACTTGGTCTGTTTACTGCGATCAATCTGGTGTTTGTGGTCAAGGGACTGGTTCTGTGTTTTTTTGTCAGCCTGCTTTGGTTTTTGATCCAGTACTGTCTGGGGCTTTTAGCCTTCTGGCTGGAGCAGACCTGGGTCATGCGCGTCCTGTTTCAAATCATAGCCCAGTTTCTTTCGGGTAGCATATTGCCCCTTGAATTTTTCCCGCAAGGCCTGCGGGATGCCTTAATGTTTTCCCCCTTCCCCTACCTGACCTGGGTGCCGGCTAAAACCATGCTCACAGGAGAGGGTTCAATAATTTATGCTGTGGGTATCCTTTGCTTCTGGATTATGGTAGCTAGTCTGCTGGCTCGCCTGATCTGGAATCGGGGCCTGAGAATGTATACCGGGGCCGGGATGTAATGCTGGGAACTCTAAAAAAATACGCCCTGATCTACCGTGAATTTTTTGCCACCTGTCTGGCCGAAGCCACCACATATCGCATGCATTTTGTGCTTTTGATTGTGATGGATCTTTTGTTTTACGCCACAACCCTGACCACAGTGGACTTCATTTATCAGCATGTGTCCGCAGTTGGCCCCTGGGATCGCAATCAGTTTATGTTTTTTCTGGCCTTTTTGTTGACAGTGGATCAGTTGCACATGACCTTTGTTTCTGAGAGTTTCTGGGTTCTTTCCGCCTCAATTCGTAACGGGGATCTGGATTTTTTGATTATCAAACCCGTCAATCTGTATTTTCTGATTTTTTTACGCCATATTCGGCCAGCCAGTATGCTTTTGTGCTTTGTTACCGTATTTTTATTATGGCACTTTGGAACAAAAGCTGGGCTGGGATGGGTTCAATTTATGCTGCTGCCGGTTTTGCTGATCCTGGCCCTTTTGTTTTTGGTCAGCCTCGAAATTCTAATCTCTGCCAGCATGTTCTGGTTAGTGGAAGGTACCGGAGTCAACTTTTTTCGCATGCAACTTCAGCAGGTATCGCGCTGGCCTGACTTTGTGTTTTACGGATTACCGCGCCGATTTTTTACCTTTGTGATCCCTGTGCTTTTAATTGGAAATGCTCCCGTGCAGTTTCTTTTTTCGCCCTTTGCCTTCTCATCTCTTTTGTGGATGATTGGCCTGACCGTAGTTATCTGGGTTCTGATTGAGCGCATCTGGAGTAAGGCCCTGAGGCAGTATGAATCCGCGTCAAGCTAGGAAAATCTGGGAAAATCGCTTGACATATCCAGCACCAGAGGTCATAATCATCGACTTTTATCAAACCCGCAGCTAGCCTGCATTCACAAGGACTTTTTTTTGAATTTATCTCCATTTGCTTCCCTTGGCCTGGAAGAAACCATTTTGCGATCCGTTCGTGAGGCCAACTATACTACCCCTACTCCTATTCAGGAGCAGACCATCCCGCTTTTATTGCAGGGCCACGATGTTTTGGGAATTGCCCAGACCGGAACCGGAAAGACAGCGGCCTTTGCCCTGCCAATCCTGCAAAAATTGAATCAGCAGGTTGTGGAAAAAGGGAAACAAAAACAAATCCGTGCCTTGATTCTGGCACCAACCAGAGAACTTGCAGCCCAGATTGGTGACAATCTTGGGGTTTACAGTCTGGGAATGAACTTAAAACACACCGTTGTTTTTGGTGGTGTCGGCTATGATTCCCAAATACGGGCTATTCATCGTGGCGTGGATATCATGGTGGCAACCCCGGGCCGATTGCTTGACCTCATGGGTCAGGGAGTAGTCCACTTAAAACAAGTCCGTTATTTTGTGCTGGATGAGGCGGATAGAATGCTTGATATGGGATTTGAGAAGGATGTACGGCGCATCATCGAATCATTGCCCAGAGAAAAACCGCAGTCGCTTCTGTTTTCAGCCACAATGCCTGCCGCCATTGCTGATATTGCCAACTCCATCCTTAGAAATCCCAAAAAGGTGGAAGTGACACCAGAGGTTGTGACCGTAGATAAAATTGTGCAGCATGTATACCATGTCGCCGGTTCAGAAAAACGCGCCCTACTTTTAGAGTTGTTGCAGGATAAGGCGTTGTCTCGAGTCATTGTGTTTACCCGTACCAAACATGGGGCCAATAAGGTCTGCGAGTATCTGGAAAAAGCTGGGATTCAATCTCAGGCCATTCATGGAAACAAATCGCAAAATGCTAGAACCAAGGCTATGGATATGTTTCGCTCAGGTCGTGCACGAGTATTAGTGGCCACAGACATTGCGGCCCGTGGTATTGATGTAGCCAACATTTCCCATGTGATTAACTTTGAACTGCCTAATGAGCCAGAAAGTTATGTACATCGTATTGGTCGTACGGCCCGTGCCGGAGCTGAGGGTATTGCTTATTCCTTTTGTGAACCAGAAGAATACTCCTACCTCAGAGACATTGAGAAACTGACCAAAAGACCAATGCTGGTTGCGGCAGGTAAAGCTCCTGAAAGAGTATTGCCACCGCCCCCAATGCGCCGAGGCCAGAAGAATAACATGATGGCCCAAAAACGCCATCAAGGCGCACAAGGAGCAAATTCGGCTGCCCCCAAACGGCACTATCGTCCTAGCCGACCTCAAGGTCAGAGTCAGCACCGATAATTGCCCCTCTGGACTTACTAGTCCAAGCTATTCAACAGGTTTCTGTGGGTCCCCCACGGAAACCTTCTTTTTTAATAGAAATTATTGTTGCCTATTGGCCCTTAATTTCTATTATAATTAAAATATGAAAAAAAATGCCACGCTAGAGGCTTGGATAGAAGGTCGCTGGCAGACCATGGGGTTTTTTAGCCTTTCTGATGTTTTACTGTTTGAGTATGGGCCTGAATACATTGGCAGCTATTTAGATCAGGGAATTGGTTATCAATGCTCTCTGGAACACCCTGTCAAATTCTGGCCTTATTCGCACAAGACATGGCCAGCCTTTTTATTCGATATGATGCCTTCTGGTTATGGCCGCAAAGCGCTATTGTCAGTACTTGGGGGTGACGATTCCAAGGAACGGGACTGGGAGATTCTTACCAAGGGAGCTTGTCAGGCACCAGGCAATCTAAGAATCAAAGAGGCCGTAGACTGGATTCAGACAAAAATGCCCGCAATTTTTGGCCCTCAGATTCAGGATCTGGGATCCGTCCAGGTAACAGATTTGGAAGATTTGACGCGCCTGGGCTTTTTACCCGGTGGATCTCCAGTGGCTGGCGAGGCTCCCAAAGTAGCATTGACTAAAA
>DITF01000342.1 GCA_002422125.1 bacterium UBP17_UBA6191 | reverse complement strand
ATGACTGATTGTGCCACAATTCCTGAGGTACAAGGCAAGGGTTTGATGCAGCATATTTTGCTGGCCTTGGAAAATGATCTAAGAGATCGAAAAATTCAAATGGCCTACACACTGGCTAGAGCTGTCAGTTTTGGGATGAACCGAGTGTTTTTCAGGCTTGGTTACGAGTTTTGTGGTCGCCTGATCAACAACTGCGATATTTTTGGTCAGTTCGAGGATATGAATATCTGGGTTAAACGCTTGCGTACCTGAATACAAATCATAGTATTGTCATCTGAAGGTTCAGTTCCTTTGGTAAAGGCCCTCAAATCCTGGAGAAGATCCTCAATTACCTGTTGAGGATTTTTGTTCTGTGGCGGTTTGTCTTTCAAGTGAGAAAAAAGTCTCTCCATTCCATAAAGCTCCTGTTGGTCGTTCTCAGCCTCATTTAGCCCGTCTGTGTACAGAAGAAAACCTGAGCTTCCTTGCAAGGTTTCTGTTTGTAGCGGGTATTTGACCGATTCAAAAATTCCAAGTGGCAGTCCTTTGCCACTTAGTTCGCCGATCGAATCATCTTTAAAACACAACATACGATTATGGCCAGCGGAGGCGTAGGAAAAACTCTGCTTGTTCAGATCGACCGAAAGTAAAAAAGCTGTGCAAAAAAATCCTTCCACGGCATCACGGCATAGTTCCTGATTGACTCGGCCCATCAGCTCTGAAACATCCTGACAGTGGGGCCACAGTGCATCCATCAGAGCATGAACTCTAGCTCCATAAAGGCTGGCAGCCAGACCCTTTCCAGACACATCTGCTATGACATACAAAGAGGGTTTGTCAGGAAGTGATGTCTGGAAATAGAAGTCTCCACCGAGGTAGCGGGCTGGTTCATAGT
This sequence comes from bacterium UBP17_UBA6191, assembly GCA_002422125.1. Taxonomy (GTDB): domain Bacteria; phylum Muiribacteriota; class UBA6191; order UBA6191; family UBA6191; genus UBA6191. Next base: position 12,325 of record DITF01000342.1, on the reverse strand, counting down.
AGCTTGCGGATTCAATTCCCTCAGGGTTAGGTGAGGATTGAGCCAGCAGATTTTTTTGCACCAGTGCGGCTAGCTCCAGTTCATTTCTTTGCTGTTCTGCTTTGAGGGCGGTTTCTTTCAGTGCTTCTTTTTGTTCGTCAAAAAGTAGAGTTCCCCAGAATGCTGGAAGGATTTGCTCACGGCTTAGGATTTGACTGGATTGCGCGGCTTTTAAAAGCAATCTAATTAGAGAATGGGAGTTTAAGGAATTGTCTCTTGAGGGTAGGTCAGACACTTTTTGATACACCCATTCCTGATTGTCTATCGGATGCTGCCCACGATGAATGCGTTTTTGCAATTCAATGAGTATATCCAGAATTTCCAGTTGTTCCGCAATGGCCATAGAGTAGCGATTGAGATTTCTTGAGAGAATATTAACCTCATGAAATGGGGTATCAGAACTTACGGGATCTGGTATATTGTTGAGGTTTTGGCTAATATTTTGGGCGTGAACGGCCAGATTTCTAAGCGGACGAATCAGGTAATATAGAAGGGTAATAGTAAATCCAAAAAACAACAGGATTGGAATAAAGGTTGCCTGAAGCCAGAACAGAATGGACTCGTAGGCATTTTCCATCAGACTATCCATAGATACTTCAAAAAGGTGAACCAGTCGCTTGTGAACGGTATCCTGAATGGCAATTGCCATGATAAATCCCTCGTTTTTCTGGTAGCGAAACTTAGTAATCTGAACCCGTTTTATTCTTTGGTTGAGTTCCTCAGGGTTCAAAATTTCACCGGTCGGCTCGTTGTTCACAGGATGTAAAAGTTCCACCTTGTTGGGAATGTGTTCGGGCAGTGTGCTGGAATCCTGATAAAGCAAAGGAAACACACTCCAGTGTTCTGATTCAATCTGTGATCGTTTTTCCAGATACTTTAATAAGAGTCTTTGTGAATCCAGTAAGGAAAAAAACCATCCCATAGCTGGAGTTGGGGTTAATTCAGGATAAATTGTATCTAACCTATCAGGGGAGGGCGGAACCCTTAAAATTTGCAGATGACCGTAGGTGTTTAAAACGGTGAGGGGAAAAAAATTGGGATTGTTACCTGAGGAATCGATTTTATACAGGGTCTTGGCAGGTTTGAGAAATTGTTCCTGAATTGTAGAGACAAGGTCGCCGCGACTGACCATACTAATTAAGGTATTGGTCAAAAAAGTTTCATTAGCAGGTAAAAGATTGTTGGTCCACAATTCCCCCTTCATATCTTCGCTTAGTCTGGAATTTGGTGCGCCACCAAAATAGCGGTAGTATTGAATCAGCAGTTCAGCGGAAAAAAACTGGGTCCAGAAAAGTTGGGGTTTGTCTTCCCTAACATTTAACATGGGAAACTTTGCCAGACACTCCTTATGCAGATTTTTTAACCTTAAGAGGTATCTTTGTCTCCAGGATTGCATGATGTCATTTTCACGATGTTGCAGAAGATCCTTAAAATTGACTCCCGTATCAGCATTAACACGAACTGGAAAGTTGTCCCGGTCTCTAAAGTTAATCCGGGGTGCTCTTTGTAGAGTTTTGGCAAATGCGCTGGTCTTTTGGCTGATAAACTCAAGCATTTGCGCTTCATAAGTCTGAAAGTCCTGCTCGGCCACCTTTGCCGTAATCACGGACTGGTGCATAAAATTACTGACCTGAATTTTTGAGCTTATGTCATAGAAGTGTTGTAGTCCAAGTAATACTAGAACCAGTGTCAGGGAAAAGGAGAGAATTCCTCGACTGATTCCCTGAGTCAGAATGCCCGATCTCATGACAGAATCACCTCTAAATGGAAATTTTGATAATGGCTTTGGATAAAAATTTTGTTGCCACTGGACTCTATCTTAAAGGGCTCCGTGCCACAGCTTGTGGGTGTTTGTCCCGTTTCAATAAACACTCCGGCCAGCAAACTGTCCAGATCGGAAATTTGTGAGAATGAAAATGGCTGAAACAAGGCCATAATTGCCTGGACCCGTGCCTTTAGTGCACTTGCCATCAGAGTTGCCCCAAGGTGGGGTCTGGGAATTTCGATAAGACAGATTCGGCAGCAATCCTGGGATTTAAGTACTAGCATCAGAATCTGTGTAGGGATCTGCAAATTGGGTTCATATTGAAGCTTCCAGGACAATCCCGCTCCTTCACCTGCGTTGGACTCTGGGAGTAGTCCTTTGGTTAAAACTTCAGCCAGAGCCATTTCTTTTTGCATCCTTGAGTGTTCCAGCGATTGGGTTTCCAGATCAGATTTAATCTTTGCCGCCAGAGCTAGCTCTTCAAGCAGGGCTTTAGTAGAAGCGGCTACGGAGTCAGGGTAGGAAATACTTAAGGTATTATCTTCGTTCAGATTGAGTTTCCATTTTGGTGTGCCTGTGTTTTCTTTGAGGAAATATTGCATATCTTCTGCATAATCCTGCAATCGTTTCCCCGGTTGATTCAATATTTCCTGAATTCCCAAAGCAAGGGCAAAGTCCAGATTTCTGAGATTGACTGTGGCTTTTAAATCATTCACACTTTTGTCTAACTGCAAAAACTCCCAAGCCATGTGTTTAATTTCCTGAGTCTGGGCCTTGCCCATAAAACTTTCTATGCATGAGTTTAAAGTTTGATTGAGCTTTTGCCCCCAATTGCTTAGTGGTTTATATGCCAAAATCAGAGCCAAGAGTATGAGGATAAGAATTGTTCTCCAGCGATTAGAAAAGCGTATTTCTCTGGGGCTTTGGTTTGAGCCAAAGACTCTAGGATCAGCCGACTCGCAAATCTGGATTCTGGCCATGGCCAGAGAGAGGGAGCGAATGGAGGTACAGAGATGTTCCCGATTATCTAGGGATAGAGAAAATCTTAAGGGCTGGTTGCTTTTTAGCAGTAGGGGATCCAAATTTTGAGGCAGGGGCAGACTCTCATCCTGATCGGGGAATTGATGCCAGACCTGGCGGTACTCAAGCTGTGAATCGTTGAGATGACGAGGCAGTAAAGAGCGGATGATTCTGGGCTGGTTTATCATTACAGCTATAATGCGCTGGGGCAGTATGGGAATAATTTCCAGATTATTATTGGTCATAAAATCCAGCGGAAAGATCTCCCATCCTATAGACACATTAAACATGGAAAACAACTGCCCTCTGGCCTCCAGGGGCTGAAATTCAGGATTAGCCTCCAGCATTTTATGTAAGGGATGCAGATTAGGGCCGAATCGGGATAACCGGCTAAACAGATACCCAGTAATCCACAAAAGCGGCATTTCCTCATTGTCATCGATCTGTTCTTCCAAAACCCGATGCTGGGCAAGAAATTTAGCCTCATAGGCTGGTATGGGGTAATAGGAGGTAATGTGATCTTCCGTGCTTAAAAACAATTGCCGGCTAATGGGTGAGATACCTTCTGAAGGTTTTCCTTCCATAAAAATGGGGTGTAAAAATGCCGGTGTAATCTCTTCAAGAAAGGGGATGTTACTAGGTTCGGAGAGTTTTGACAGCTTCATCCAGTCTTCAGGAGTTAAACCCATTTTCTGGGACTCATAATCGGAGTATAGCTTGATGTTAAGGTTGTCGATTTGCCGCAGGATGGGATGTATGTCCTTGGAAGAATGGGCTAGTCTTCTTTGTCTCCCATCAAAGAGCCTTTCCAATCTATTTACGGTTTTGACAAAACTAGGTGCCTGAAAGCGGTAAACCCTAAGAATAATAGGTTTGGGAATTTGGCCATTTTTGAGCGAATTCCATTCAGAGTCACTTAGAATCCGCTCTGTCAGTTCTGCAATTACTCTGTCCTGATTTAATTCCAGCCAGCCTAAGGAGCTAGTGTCTTGCACCTTGGCTATAGACATCACTTCTGTACCGATGCTCTCAAGGTCTTCGTATATATTTTGCTCTAAAGTCCCATGCAAAGCTTCATGAGATTCGGTGATTCGGGTTTTGACAAAGTCCAGATCGGCCTGGTAGACATTTTGTCCGACCCATACAAGCAGTCCCAAACAAAATCCAAACAGGACTTTGGGTATCCAGGATAAAATAGTTTTTAGGGAGTGCTTTTGTATCATGACTCTGCCCCAAAAGAAGCGGAGTCCTTGTTGCTCGCATAGATGGAATACCCATGGTTCTTGATCCAGCCCAGTATAATTTCTAGTCTCTCCGATCTAATTTTAGGGGTGTTTTCTGAATCCAGATACCAACTCTCAGGCTGAGTTTCATCTAAAAGTTTTAGCCCCAATTGTTCTCTATGCGTATGAATCTCGGAACCAGGTATTAAAATGCAGGCATTTACGGAAGTGAATCCACTGATGTATTGTCGATTCTCTTCTAAAAACCGGATTGTTTCCAAAAAGTCCTCATCCGTTTCTCCTGGAAAACCCACAATAATATTGAGCTGTGTGTTGATTCCAGCCTCGTATATTCGTTTTAGTCCAGCTATAGCGGCCTTTTTATTAAAGCCCTTTTTCATCAGGCGCATGACCTTATCAGATCCACTTTCCAACCCAAGATTTAAGGTCTTTAATCCGAGGCGTTTTAAGTCTAACAAGTCGGCGGTTCTTAACTGGGCATTTGGGGTGGCTAGAGCAATCCAGCTCATTTTTTGCGATTTGGTTTCCAGTTTGGAAAAGGCTTCCAAAAGCTCGGGGATGATTCCGTTGATCAATAAATCGTTAAACCAGAGCTCTCTGACTCCCTGACGATACATTTGAGACAGAGTGTTAAATAGTGCATCGGCCGATAATTTTCGAAAGGTGCCCATCGAAGGGTAATCCGAGCAAAAGCGGCACTGAAAAAGGCAGGAGCGGGTCGCAATAATCGGCATGGCTGAGGTGGCATATTGTAAAAAACTCAGATCGGAAAAATCAGGGGCAGGCAGGGTCTGAATATTTGCAACCTGTCTGTAAGGCAAGTCCTGATGCATTTCATCTTTTGTCGAATAAAAGCCAGTTGGCAAGGGGCTTATTGGATTTTTTAGCCAGGACACAAATTCCACTAGGGCAACTTCTCCCTCACCAACCAGATAATAATCACAGGCCGGATCTATTTTGATGCGCATTTCCTTAAAAGTAGTTTGCGGCCCACCGGCCAAAAGAATTGTTTGGGGTGATTGGGACTTGATTGCTTGCATGATCAGGTTGGCTGTATGAATATTGGAATCCCATAGAGTAAACCCGATCACATCTGCTTTTTCGTTCTGGATTTTTAAGAGAATCCTGTCCCACAGTGATTTTAAAATTCGGTCATGGGTGTTTTGATATAGGTCAATGTTTCCCCAGTGATGCATCTGGCTTTTGTCCCAATACCAGTGATTTTGAGGCTCAGTGTTTTTCCAGACAAATTGGTTAGCATCAAAAACTGTGCATTGAATCCCAGCTTGTACTAGGGAGGATTTTAGCATTGCTGCCCCCAGTGGAGGCATTTCTACTCCCCATGCTGGACAAACCACCAAAAGAATTTTCATTTGGGCAGGAATAGTTCCCGGACACAGGGGTCAATCTGAACAGATACATGCCCTAAACCATGAGACTCCAAAAGCTGATGCAGTTTGCTAAGATATTCCCGCTCTGCCAAAGAGTAAATACAGTCGGTAGGAAACTCAGGAATATAGGCTACAAATCGTGGGTTGATAGTCGCAAACACGCTTCTAAGAAGCCTAGCTCTGTTATCCCAGTTTTGATGATTTAGTACAATCGTGAAGGGTTTGGACACTTCTGGAAGCTCGCCTCCATAATACTTGATGCTCATAAACATCAATCTTACATCAGCTTCCTTTAAGACGCGAGACATCCATATGATTTAATGGATTTACGGCCTGATTCAGTTTGCGGATTTCAAAGTGGAGTGTAGGACCGGTATAGCCGATAGGGCTGCCTTTGGACACCGTAAACCCATTCTGCAAATTTTTAACCGATTCCATTTGCGCATAAACTGTAAAAAAGTTGTCCAAGTGATCCAGAATCAAGGTTTGTCCATACCCCTGCATGGTTCCTGAATAAACCACTCGTCCTTCGCGAGCGGCCAATACTGGTTGTTTGGGCTTTGTCAGGAGTTGCAGGCCAGAACTTGTAGTTCCATCGGCACGGGGGCCGAATTTGCCCTGTGGTGCCAAGACGGGATTTTCTACGGGCCAGGCAAAATATCCTGTATCTGGTTTTTTGGCTACCGGGGCCGGGTTTCTAATCTGCGGGGTGGGGGCTGGCTTCTTAGCTACAATTTGTGAGGTTGGCTGAGATGGTTTATGTATCGGAGTTGGCTTAGGTTTTGGGGCTGGTTTGGTTGTTGCTACAATTTTTTGCTTGTCTGGGTGCGGTGGGGCCTTGGCTGTTTCTTTGGGGTTATAGGTTCCTCGCGGTATATAAAGTCGCATAATTGGCAAATCGTTATTTCTAAGGCGGTTTGCTCTTCTTAGCTCATCAACACTGACTCCAAATTTTTGTGACAGGGACCAGAGATTGTCTCCCTTTTGCACTTGATAATAAAAACCGCCCCGCTCCCTTGTTCCTCGTCGGGAACCAAAAAGATCCCTCAAAAATCCCAGGGATTCAGGGGTAGCCAGCAGAAATAAAAAACAAAACAAACACAGTTTATGCATTTATAGGACTTATCGGATCTATGCTATAATCCCGCCACACTTTCATAACACTTGATACAGGAGTTGATCTATGGTTCGTCCCGAGCATCGTGAAGATTGTGACTTTATTACCCGCTCTATCTGGCAACATGAGTTAAGTACCAAAAAAGTATATAATGAGCAGGATTTGGTTCGTGACTTCTACCGCATCAAAATCAAGATCGAAGCCATTTATGATGGAATTGACATCAACAAGCTGGTCAGTAGCGGCATATTTTAATTTTTGATAGTGAAGAAACGCGTGTATTTCTATCTAGCTCTGATTCTAATTGCCTATGGGCTATTAATTGGCTTTTTTTATGTTTATCAGGAAAGGCTGATTTATATCCCTTCCACGGAGATCCTGTCGGATCCCTTGCATTACGGAATGGAATTTGAAGAAATACGCTTTCCTTCTGAGGACGGAACTATCCTGCATGGCTGGTTCCTTCCTCACAAGTCCTCTGGTCCAGTGGTGCTTATGTACCACGGCAATGCTGGAAACATCTCCTACATGATTGATTCGGCCAAAATTCTTTTGGATATGGGTTACTCTGTTTTTCTTTTTGATTACCGCTCTTATGGACTGAGCCAATCCAAACCATTAAGTCAGGAAGCTACTTACATGGATTCCCGTGCCGCTTATCTGTGGCTCAAAAATTCCAAGGGCTATGAAGAAAACCAGATTATTGTACACGGCAGGTCCTTAGGAGGGGCCCAGGCCGCTCATGTGGCTCGTCGCTTTTTCCCCAAAGCCTTGGTTTTGGAGTCAACATTCACAAGTCTGCCTGAAGTAGGCAAACACCTATACCCTTGGCTGCCAGTTCATTTGTTGAGTCGGGTTCATTATCCCACGCTTGAAGATGTCAAGGCAGTTCGCTGTCCTGTACTGATTGTACATAGCTCCCAAGATGAGCTCATTCCTTTTTCTCATGGTCAGAAAATTTTTGATGCGGCACCGGAACCCAAGTCTTTTGTCACAATCACCGGCGATCATAACGAGGGTTATTTCACCTCTGGCAAAGCCTACACCGAGGGGCTAAATACCTTTCTGGCAAGTCTTGATTCTCCCGCTGAAAGTGAGTGAACATGAGCCTTTTGGGTAACATTCTCTGGATTATTTTTGGAGGGGGATTTTTAATTGCCCTGCAATATCTTTTGGGAGGGCTCATCCTTTGTATCACCATCATAGGCATTCCCTTTGGACTCCAATGCATTAAACTGGCAGAATTCAGCCTCTTCCCCTTTGGTCGCGAAGTCCTCTCCACGGGCTCAGAAAACTCCACCCCCTCACTGCTTCTAAATATAATCTGGCTGATCTTCGGTGGAATCTGGATTGCCGTATCGCATTTAATTCTGGCTGCAGGACTAGCCGTAACCATCATCGGAATACCCTTTGCCATCCAACATATCAAAATGGCAAGTCTGAGTGTAATGCCCTTTGGTAAGTCCTTTTCTTAAAGCCCGTTCGCCAGGTTCATAAGGGCAGTTGCTGGCGCAAATGTGTGGTTTGAGATATGCTAAAAAAGGTGGGAAAGAGATGAAGGGAATACCGAAAATTTCAGAAGCAATTACAGAGATGCTTGAAGTTTTTGAGCACCCTACTCCTTCAGCCTTGGAAAATCAGTTTCGATTGAAGATGTTTGAGAGAGAGGCTAAAGCTTTAGCCCACAAGGATCCGTCTCACAAGGTAACTTATGCTGCCTCCCTGGTTCTGCTACGAAAATTCACAGAGGCTGAGAAAATCACATCAGCTATTCTGAGTGAGCCCTATGTCCCCACACCCGAACTAAATAATCTGGCCCTGTTATGCTTTTCCATGATGGGACCAAGCTCCCAAATTGGGCTAGCCCGGTGCATTAAAAACGGACTTCATCGTTGCCACGATGTTACGGAGCTTTTGATACTGTTGGATTTGTATTTGATGTATTATCGTTGTTTCTTGCGAAAACCGTGTGAAATTCCATCAAAATTTTTAGACAACGGGGCAATGGAAGAGAAAATCATCGTCTTAGACAACTATTGTTCTCAGCTACAATCAACGCTTCAACGCTATGGGGTTTCTCTTGAAACCTATCATGGTCTGCTTGAATGGCTCTACCAAGAGATATACAAGCGAAAATTCATTGTAGCCCAAGTACTTACGGATTCTGTTGCAGAATACATTGCAACTGAAGTGTGGGTTGTTCCTACTAGCCTGGATGACTAAGTTGACTTAAGTTCCGATTTTGCAGAAAAAAAGCATGAATTGGGACTACCTGAAGATGTACAAGTGTACCTCAATCGCGTCACTGATGATCAGTACAATGAGCCGTCGTTTGCAATCGCCCCTATCGATAAAGACTTTATAAAAGACCTTGATTCACTGTTAGGTATAAAATCATGAGCTATCGGCTACATTGGACGGAGTATCTTAAAAACTATACCCAGAATCTTAAAGCTGAGGTCGAAAACGCCGTACTTAGGGGTAAAAATTTTGAAAGAATGGATGAATTCAAGAAGCTCAAACTTTTGCGTGAGGCTTTTTTGCAAAGAGTACCCCAAAATCCAGGTTCCAAAGAATATCAGCTAGGCAATTCACTGGGCCAGGGTCACAAAAACTGGCGCAGGGTGAAATTTGTCGAACCATTAAAAAGATACAGACTCTTCTTCGCTTACTCAAGCGCTGAAAGCTCTGTTTGTTATGTATGGATTAATAGCAATCGAAACCTGCGTTCCGCAGCCCACCACATCGATTGTTATGCAGCATTCAGCCGCTTGCTTGATAGCGGGAAGATTTTGTTTCCGTATCCCGATTGTCAGCTAGAGAAATTGGACGAGTCCACTTTATCGACCTGATGAGGTTGGTGGAAGAGGCCGAGTTCAAAATGGTGCTTCTTTCTAATTGCTCTGATTGAGTGTGACTAAAGGTTTGGCTGCTACCCCGCAAAATGAAATTCCCTGTCTTAGTACAGGGAATTGATCCCGTGTTTATTTCATAGCTAAAAAACTTGACAGAATTTTTTGTGCTTTTGATTGACTGGTCATAAACCCCTCACAGACTTCAGACCTAGCTGGCTTTTGAGATATCTCTTTCTAACAACTCCTGGTTGCGAACCATTTTCAGTCAAATTTATTGGATTTTCCCTTCAAATTTGCCCTCAGAAAGCCAAAAAACATGGGGTTATAATATCTGTATGCAAACACATCAAATCATTCATCAAAAGCTGGTTCAAGCAGTTAAAAACTTAAGAAAAAACGAAGCAGAAATTTTGGATTTAATCGCTCAGGCCGATCAGACCAAAGACTTTTTAATGCTGGTTCAATACCCGTCCCTCTTTAGTTATTGCGTCAAAGAAATTGGGCTGACTGAGGCAGAAGCTTGGAATTTTTTGGCCTTGTATAAAAGATCCAAAGAGATTCCGGCCTTAACTGAGGCTATCCAGTCTGGGGAAGTTTCGGTCAGTAAGCTAAGGCATATTTGTCCGGTGATTACTACTGAGAATCAAAACCATTGGATTGAGAAGGCCAAAACGGAAACTAATAAGAATCTGATTGACGAAGTGGCCAAGACCTCGCCCTACACCAAAAGAAAAACGGTGGTAAAGCCAGCTGGTGAGGGCATGAAGCGATTGTCCATTGATGTCAGCCCTGAATTTATGCAAAAGCTTTTACGGCTACAGGAGGTTTTGAAAGATAACGACATCACACGAGTGCTTGAGTGGGCCATTGACGACACTCTGGAAAAACGAGATCCGGTCAAAAAGGCAGATAGAGCAGAAGAGAGGGCTAAAAAGAAGGAAGCCAGTAAAAAAGTTGAAGCTGAGACTGCGACTGATGCTGAATCAGTGAATAAGCCTGAACAAGAGGATTCTAAAAGCCTGCCTGTCGCAAGACAGGCAAGGAAAGCACTGCCAAAAAATTTAGTTCATGCCATTCACAGACGGGATCGGGGGCAATGTTGCTATTATGGGATGAGAAATAGCCGTTGTGATTCAAAATATAGAGTGGAAATCCATCATATTGAGCCAATAAGTAGGGGCGGGAAGGATGAATATGAGAACCTGGTTACGCTTTGTCATGACCATCACAAGCTGATTCATGAGACATTTTTTGGGTAGAATCTTTGGAAACGGCTTCAAATGAGGTTCAAGGATTATCAAGATTGGTGGCAGATCAGATGTAAAAAATACCCGTGTGCGAAGGGGTGGGTTAGGAGCAGCGGGTTACAATCTATGGGAGTTTTTGATAGCATTCAGTTCATGAAAGAATCAAATCAGCAGGTGAATGGCGTTCCTAATGGGTGCTTTTTTGGGGTGTTAGGCGCAGTCGTTGTGATCTTTATGGCGAACCTGCTTCTCCCATATTGTATTCCAAGCTCTAAACTGCCCACAGATGTAAGCCAATTCGGAACATTTGGAGATATGTTTGGAGCTTCCAATGCCTTGTTTTCTGGCTTGGCGCTTCTTGGTGTCATTTGGGCTATTATTTTGCAAAGTCGAGAACTGAGTCTACAAAGGAACGAGCTGAGCCTGCAAAGGCAGGAAATGGAGGACACTCGCAAGGTTTTGGAGAGTCAAACTAAGCAGTTACAGGAGCAGGCCACAACGCTAGCTAAGCAGAATTTTGAAAGCACATTTTTTAGTTTATTGAACCTGCATCATCAGCTTGTGAATGCTATGAACTTTAGTAGGGTTCAAGGTGTAAATATGAGTGGTCGAGATTGCTTCGGGTTATTTTGTAAGGAGGTGCAGTTATCAATGAAGAAACTAATGGCGGATAAGTACACCGATGTATATGACAAAATTCAGTCAAATGTGGGCCATTACTTCCGTACACTGTATAACATCCTTAAATTGATAGATAGATCCCAATTTTCCGATGATGAGAAAAAGATTTATTCCAATTTGCTGCGGGCACAGTTATCCAATGATGAGCTAAAGCTTTTGTTCTCTAATTGTTTGAGTGACAAGGGTAAGGAAAAATTTAAACCCTTGGTGGAAAAATACGCCATGCTAAAAACTTTATACATTGCCCTAAATGAGATTGACTTGGAGCGCGATAAACCGCTTTTTGCAGACTCTGCTTTTGGCAAGTGAGTTCTAAAACCTGTTTCGCCCCAACCACCTCTGTGGTTTTAACGGGCTTCACTACATGAGGTTCCAAAGGAAAAGCAGCCGAAACAGCGATGATGACCGAGCATGATTTTGGCGCGCATGGCCTCGGTGAGGGTGTTTCCAAGGTCATAGAACTCGTCGTCATCGACTAGGGTGCAGGCATAGACTCGCATTTGGGCGTCTTTTTTGAGGACCATTTTGCTGTAGTTGCACATGAAGAGCTCTCGCTCTTTTTGTGTCTTGTAAGTAGTCATGCAGGTTTGGGTAATCTGGGGAACATTGGGATGAGTGCCGGGCAGAGATAAATTAGTAAACGAAACAATGGTTGTGTCTTCTGGCAGGCCGGCTTGGCGAAAAAAAGGTAGATATGCCGCATGGATGGCTAAAACATCTTCTTTGGCCTGTGCCTGGCGGGCTACTGAAACCTTAAAGCCCATTTGATAAAGCTCACCCATTACCTTCAGGGAAAGGGAGAAATTTCCCGCACCACGGTTTTGATCGTGAGTGATTGGATCGGGAAAATCAAGGCTGACTCTGAAGGATAGCGAGTGCTTTTTTGAAGCTAGATCTTTTACTTGGGTCAGTTTGTTTAGAAGTGGTTTGGTGGCATTGGTCAAAACCAGACAAGGGTTAAAATCC
>DITF01000154.1 GCA_002422125.1 bacterium UBP17_UBA6191 | reverse complement strand
TCATAGCAACCTCAGCCAATGCCTTTCTAGCTGTGATTCCCCCAGTATTGCGAAGGGATGAAATCAAGCGCGAAAACCCTTCCTTGTCTTCTTTCATCAAGCCTTTTAAGACATTCTCACGAACTTTTTTTACATCATCCAATAAGCCTTCCAACAACACATCAGCAAGCTCTTTGGATTGGATTTGCCCCATGGCATAAGAAGCAGAGACTCTGACAGCATCATCCTTGGAAGCCATGGAATCCTTCAACTTCTGCAAAACTTTTTTCTCTACCAGACGAAACAAGGCAATCGCCGCATTGGCCAATATTCTGTTATTGGAATCTTCCAAAAAGGGCAAAAGAATTTGCTGAACTCTTTCATCGCCAATCTGGCCTAAAACTTCAATGGCATTGGCCTTAATCCTGCGATCCTCATGGGAAAGATAGTCCTTTAACATCTCGACGGACTGGGCATCTGGAAATTTGGCAAAATAGTGAATCAAAATCCCCAAAAGCCGAGGTTCTTTCTCATCTCGAGTTGCTTTCAAAAGCACTGGATATATATCAGGACGGCCTAAATAATGAATCATGCCCTCCACAGAAACCTTTCTGAGGTTCAGATCCTGGGATACCAGATTCATTTTTAACAGCTCAAAACCCTCATCCAGCTTCAACTGGAAAAGAATTTTTAATATAAAAGAGGATATATAACTCTCTTCTGCTTCGAGCATGGATAACAATAACTCTTTCTGTTTCTGATCCACGGTCCTAAGGTTTTTGGCAAAAAACAGAAAGGTATAAACCTTAACTACAGAGTCACCCATGGCTAAGTTATCAAAAAGAATTGGGATAGCCCGCTCGGAATTTTTTCCCAGCACCCGGTGTGCAATACTGTGAACCTGATAATTTTCCGAATACAGTGCGTAAATCACATCTTCAAGACAATCGCTAAGCCCAAGCTCACCCACTACCCAAATTGCCGAGGCTTTCCGAGACGGATCTGTCCCCTTCAGAAACAATTTCAGGTAGGGTAAACAAGTTGTTTCTCCCAGAGCAATGACTTCTTTTAGCGCGGTGGAGGCCACACGATTGTTCTCATCATGAATCAAAGGCTTCAGATATTTTACCAAGGTCATTTTGTCCGAAACCTTGATTCTGGTGAAACTCTCAATTGCATTGGCTCTAATTCGCGGCTCAGGATGACTCAGGTATCGGCCTAGTTCTGTCACCAGATTTTCTGTGCCAATATCGCCTAAAATCCTCAGAAGGGATGCCTTGATAAAAGTGTCTTTTTCCAGCTCAAGTTTGTCCAATAAAGTATTGGTACAGCGGCGATTGGCAATTTTAGCGATGGCAGAAACCGCAGAAATTCTAACTTCTCGCAGCGGGTGTGACAGGCTTCTGGCTAGTTCATAAAACAATTCATATTGTTCCGACTCATTAAGCTCCATCATGGTTGACTATCCTTCCAGCCACTCAAACGACAGACTTTGATCAATTCTTTTGAGTCCCTTAAAAAAATCGGCTCGGATCCATGAACATAAATCCACTTTTCAGCATCAGCGGCCGTATCTTCATCCAGATAGATCTCTTCCCATCCGGCAGCATTAGCCAAGGCACCAGCCACAGTTCGCCTGCGACCCAATACTCGAAATACCCTATGTCCATGACCCATGGTTCCGACCCAGAAAATGCCTGATACAACCCCGGCTGCCATGCGCACAGATTTGGAATACCATTCCCCATCACGGGATCGTAAAGTAGAAAAAAGCGTATCTACGGATTTTAGAGCCCTGTGGACAGAATCGGCACCATCTTTGGCCAAAAAATCGATGACATAGGAATCTTCACCCACAAATTCTACAATTCCTTCGCCATTATCAAACACCTCGTGGACACAATCAAGAATTCGGGAACGAAGTTCGCAAATTTCCTCATCCCTTAAACCTGCATACAGATTGTGTTCATTTTTGATATGTAGATGAATCTGAACCACAGACTGTTTCTGCCATTCAAAATCTATGCGGGGTGCATGCAACACTTTATGAAACCAGGCCTTGGAAAAAAACTGAGAAAAAGTGAACTCCAGCCTGCGAATCTCAATTTGTAATACGGCTAAAAATCCAAGGGTACAGGCCAGTAGACCCCACAAAGGCCAATAGAAGGTCACTCCAGTCTTTTTCATGGATAACCAAAAACATACGACAAAACTCAACCCCAGACAGAGGGTAAGTACATAATATAAAAGCCGCCCTGGTCGCTTGAGCCGAGACAATTCTCGATCGGTTCTGGCTCTGGCCTGCTTGATTAAAAAATCTCCCTCATCCTGAGACAATTCTCCAAGGGTGACTTTTTTACTTATAAATTCAACTTCCTTTTCAAATGCCTCTTCGATCTGCCTTGAATTCATTACCTTTGCGCCTCTGTGCGTCTAACATTCCTTGCTCGTTCCAGATCAGCTAAAAACTTTTTAGATTCTTCAGCCACTAAGTTACTCATATAAATTACTGGATTAGTAACAGTCCCATTTAATTTGGCAATTTCTTTCATATATTCCCTGGCCAAAAAACTCTCTGGAGTTCCGGGAACTAACCATGTCACTGCCTGAAAATAGGTGCTGGCCAAACCATAGTCCTTATCCATTAAAAAAAGTTGCTGGCCATATTTAAGAAAGGGCTGAACGGCATTTTTTGACAGTTTGGCAAAAAACACACTATCCAGTCCTGGAGATGCCTGCATGGTCTGCATGGCCTCGTAAAACGCCTTACTCGCCCCTTCAAAATTGCCAAGGTTCAAATTATCCATACCCTGATAATAATATAGATCCATTAAAAATACTCTAGCTTGTTGAGCCTCAGCACTTTGCGGGGCAAAAGCCATAATTTTTCTAAGCACAGGCAAACAACTGTCAAAGTCCTTACGAAAAAAATGCTTTCTGGCAATTTTGATATATTGAACCAATAGGGTTTCCCGAACACTTTGAGCCAATACCCCATCGGACTGCAATTTTATAAAGGCTTCCAGACTGTTAATCCCTTTATCCAACTCCCGAATTCTAAAGTACAGATATCCCAGTTCATAGTGGCTCAACTGGAAGGATGGATCGTTAAAAATGGAGCGTTCGAAGGCATCAATGGATTGTTTCAACCGAACCGCTGAGGCCTCCTGTATACCTAAATCAAAATATAATCTGGCCAAAATCTCCCTCAGCCTTTGCTTTTGAACATCCGTGAGACCAGCCTGATTGAGCCGATCCTCATATCCCGCGATTTTTTTGGCTACATCCTGCTGCAATTCGATATCCTCAATCGCCTGCAAGTCCTGATTGGAGCTCACATCGGTTTGCAATGTTGCTTCCATTTGCCGCAAAAGATCCTGAATCGAAGACTTTCCGTCCCTCTGCTTCATAACCTCAAGACTTTTTAGCCTTTGTTGCACAGAAAAATTCTCTGGCTCGATTTCTAAAACTTTTTTTAAGCTTAGTTCTTCCAAAGCCATCTCACCAGATTTTTCATACCTTTGGGCCATCCGATACCAAAAGTTGGCATCATTAGAGAACAGAGGCATCACCATCAATCCACCTAGAATGGCATAAATCAGCAATCCATATCTCATCATGTATCAGCCTTTTTTTAACGGTGGCAACAAGTCATCGTAATCTTCGTCATCCTCAGATTTAAGTGGAGGTAAAAGATCCTCATAATCGTCAGAAGCTCTCGTTTCTTTTGTAGGTGTACTGCGGGTGGGCGGCAAAAGATCCTCATAATCGTCTAAGGCCACTTCAGATACGGGAGGCAACAGACTTTCATATTCATCCTGAGATGAATACACATCTGGACTACCACTATCTCCTGAGGTTCCTAACATGGGCGGCAGTAACTCCTCATAATCGTCTACATCTCCACCCTGCAGTGGTGGTAACAAATCGTCATAGGAATCAGAATCCGTGGCGTTTACCATGGGGGGCAGGAGGTCTTCATATTCATCCATGGAACCAGCAGCCGGAGGAGGCAATAAATCGTCATATTCCTCAGTCTGATCTGTTGTGGAGGCAGGAGCTAACATTAAATCATCATAGGCATCATATCCATACTCTGGCACTGAGCCATCGGATGCCATGGTGGCAAACGGATCAGAATATTCATCCCCGGCATAGGCTGAGTATGCATCCGCGTTTTCTAAATCAGCACCCATATCCTGCAAATCATCAGTTGCTGTAGTAACGGGGGCTAAATCTGCTTTAGCCTTTGTGGGGGCTACCTCTAAAACAGGCTCTTTTTTCAAAACACTGTGTTTATTTTCAACCGCTTCACTTGGCTTTGGCTTCAATTTGGGCAAGGAGGCCATGACTTCTTCGGAATCAAATTCTCCATCCCATTCTTTGGCACTGGAGGCCACAACCCCTTTGGGGCCTTCGGCAATTTCTTCGGCGATCCGCAAAAGCTCCGTCTGTTTTTGCAGGGAGCGCATAACTTCTTTGGAAACTTTGCCTGTCTCAAGCTGAATTTTTATGTTCTGAATGGCCCGGTGGACAAAAAACTTCTCAAAATTTACAGAATTGGGATAAAATTCCTCTAATATCACAATCGCATCCCTGCTCTGCATCATCTCTAGGGAGTGCACAGCAATCAGCCTGTCGGAAGGATCAGCCTCCGTTAAGGCTCTGCGAATTGTATTGATATCTTTCATCCATTTGATTGCCATAAACTTCTCAAATCCACCAAATCCCGCATGTATCCCCGACAATCCGAAACATCCTGACAACGAAACCAACGCAGTTTCGGATGCTGCATTTCCTCAACCATCGCGTCTAACTCAAGATCGGATTGTGACTCATTCATCAAGGAATCGACAAAAACCAGAAAAAACTTGCTGTTTTCGTATAAATCGGCAAGTCTTGGCAACTGAATTAAATCTGATGGTCGCCGGGAAGGCTCCATATATATAAAAATTCCCTGGGGTCTGAGAGTCTCTGCCTGCTCAATCAGATCCGTAGGTTCCTGTAAACTCTTCCATTCCACTGCTGTAACCGGACTCAATGAATTCCATTGGCTCGTCCAATCCTCAGAAAAACCCACAAACACAAGATTTCGGGTCTGTCGTGATACAACCTTCTGAGGCAATGTGTCAGACTCCCGTAGTCTTAGCTCCAGAAATTCCTGACTAGATTTTTGAAAAGCCCTGTACAATTCCAGAGTTTCATAAGCCATTACCGTGGCTCCAGAAGTGCTTAACCGATCAATTAACATTCTGTAGAGTTGATCCCGTTTCTGCTTTTGCTGCTCCAAAGTCATAGGCCCTGATTTTTGGTTAAGAAAAGACCAGTCAATTTCAACCTTATCCTGATTGTTCTCCAAGGCCAAATGGCCTTTTTGTTCCCTAAGAAATTCCTCAATTCGTTCTTTGTAGGCTGAGTCCTTGTTCAAACGAAGAAGCATAAAGTAGAAATCAAAGGCTCTTTCCCTTTCTCCCTGAATTCTGAAACTGTTGCCAAGCTTAAACAAGACCCTTTCTTTCCCAAATGAGGTTTTACCCTCATTCATGGCTCGTGAATAATACATGGAGGCACTGGCATAGTCCTGATCCTGCATAGCCTGATCGCCTAATTTTTCATGGGCTGATGGGGAAACCAAATACAACCAGATTGCAAACAATAACAATCCGATCAGTAACAAAAATGACAATATTCTAGCAATCATAGGCCTTGAATCAACTCTCCAAACATCAGTAGCTTAAGTTCGATCTGAGGTGAAAATCTGATTTTTAAAAGTTCGCCCTGTTCCTGCATTTCCTGACCTGCCTTCTTTTCTTCTAAAATCAGTTGCTGCTCCCGATCAAAGTAATAGGTGTGATAATACAAAGCCTGTTTTCTAGAGGCAATTTCCTGATGTAACTCTTTGTAATACTGGTTTAACTGCGATAGCTCCTTAGCAAAAAGCAGATTCACTTCATTTTGCAATCCCCTAACATGTTCTCTTAACAAATCAAAAACCTCAAGAGCTGAAATGGGGGGAAGTTTTACAGAAGCTTCAGAAAAAGCTTCCCGGCGCAAAACTTTTAGGGCTTCGGCCTCGGAATGAATTTTCCAGCCCTCATCATCATGCAAAAGCAGATACAAACTTTCATGTACCACGGGTTTCTCGAGGCGCAAAGAAAAAACTAAATAATGTCCCGTCTGTGATGACTTAAGATTCAATCCAACCCCTCAAACAATTTATCCTGAGCCATAATGCTACTGGCATATTGAGAAGAAGCTTTTACAAACTCTTCACCAAGCTGATCTATATGCTGTAACTGATCCTTATGCTCGCGATATTTAGCCACAATTTCCATGATCTTACGATCCAGCGAATCCACATCAGCCAGCTCGTTCCCCATATATCCCAGAATCATTTCCAGTTCACCAACAATTCTTTCAAAGAGGCGGATCTTTCTTTGCAGCAGATGAACGATATGCTCCTCAATCGTATCCTTGACAAACAAATTCAATATAAACACTTCATGTTTCTGACCGAGACGATGAACCCTGCCTATCCTTTGTTCGACCTTCATAGGGTTCCAGGGCAAATCATAGTTAATCATATAGCGGGCAAACTGTAGATTTTGACCTTCTGAGCCAGCGTCTGTGCTCACAAGTACACTGACCTGATCTCGAAATTGATTCACCACAACCTCTTTTTGCTTCGAGGACATCTCCCCATAAAACAAATGTACCAAAACCCCATTTTTTCTTAGGGCTTCGGCAATTACTTCCTGAGTGCGGCGAAACTGGGTAAAAATAAGAACCCTCTCTCCCTTTAACTCCTGTTCCAAAAGCTCCAGAACCACCGTCAGTTTTGCCGGCATTATCACTTCCTGAGCAAATGTCTCCATCTGCATCAGACTATCGCGAATCTCAAAACCAAGATCACTTCGGTTCAGGATGCCACTGACCGACTCCAAAAGGGCCTGAGGGGAAGAAGTCATTAGTTTTTGAAATAACATCATGGTCAGTTGGTTCATTCCCTGCCGCTCAGAGCTCAACATAAAATAAAAATCATGAATCAAAGATTCCACTTTTTCGTAGAGTTGTCTCTCAGCCTGTGCAAAAACAACTTCCTGCATAATAACCCGTCTGGGTGGAAGGTTCAGGCTAGTTGACCTTCGAGTATTACGAATCATGTGGGGCTCAATCATCTTCTTGAGTTCATCAGGCTGAATTGGCTGTCTGCGGTTTACTGGATGTACATGGCGTTTACGGAACTGTTGCAGTGTGCCTAAGGCTCCCGGTGCCAAAAGATGAACCAGATTGTAAAGCTCCAAAAGTTCATTTTGAATTGGAGTGGCTGTTAAGAGAAGCAAAAACTTGGATGAAATGCGATTCACAAACTGATAGTTGAGAGTCTTGCGATTTTTAAGCTTATGGGCCTCATCCACAATCACCAAATCATAAGTGTTTTTGGCAAAATAACCTTGGTATCGCCTTAGCTTGACCGTATCTAAAGACACGATCACCCTAGATTCGTCTTCAAGCGTCTTTGGCTCTAAGGCCAGTTGAAAATCCAAATCAAACTTTAGCTTAAGCTCGGATTGCCACTGGCGAGTTAAAGAGGCCGGAGTAACAATCAAAATTTTTGAGACTTCGCGCCGTCTCATGTACTCATGAATGATGAGACCGGCTTCAATTGTCTTGCCTAAACCAACTTCGTCGGCTAATAGAACCCTGCCATGACAATCAAAAATTGCCTTACGCACTGCTTCTACCTGATGCGGGTAGTAGTCAATCCCGGATACATCCTCCAGGCCAATCAAACCTTGTTTCTTCTGCTCCTTCTGCCGCACATACTCATCAAGCCACTGATTAAGTTCAATCGAGCTACCAATCTCTCTTTTGGTCAAATCCCAGTCTCTCATCCAATCCGTGACTGCGCCAAGAGAAAGAATTGCCGGTGGTTCCAGTTCCAATTGTGGAATCTCCCTGGCCCTCACAGTCGCTCGCATGACTGCATCCACCGTAGCGTTATCGTAAGGAAAACTGACATCAAAAATACGATGGGAGTGAGTTGAGCGCTTCAGCCAGATTTTTTGTCCTGGTTGAAGCTTCAGGCTTAGACATAACGTCCTAAGTTCCAGACTCAGAACAAAGGCACTACCCTTGCGATAGCTGCCTAAAACCTCATACTTGCCTAAAATCTGAAAAACCACCTCTTCATGGTCCCTTAAAAAGGAAAAATGCTGCCGTAGTGAGGAGGATATCTGCATAATTCCGTTTTCGAGAAAATGCTCACTCAGATTAAATTCAGCCTGATTTGATGCTCTTGTTTCCTGTGTTGTTATCACAAAAGACACTTTACAGCAAAGTAGCCAATGGATGCGATAATAACAGAAAAATCTTGCAAATCACCAAACACAAAGATATATTCCCAACCTGCCCGCACCCGTAGCTCAGTTGGATAGAGCGTTTGATTGCGGATCAAAAGGTCACAGGTTCAAGTCCTGTCGGGTGTACTTTTTAAGCTCTGTGAAAAATCAGGGCTTTGTAGGAATGGTTATGATTGTACTCCGAGGAGACGCCAAACCAGGAATTGGTACGGGGGATCTGGTTTCACTGACTCATTTAGCCCTTGGGCTTGAGTCCATAGGCATAAAAACCGTTTTAGCAACTCAAGATACAAAAGAAGCCCGTTCTATTTTGCACTCCCATCCTCATCAAGTATGGTATCTCCCGGTGCAAAATCCTCTGGATTGCGCCCAAAGTTTTCAGCTAGCCTGTCTGAGCAAAAAATTTTCAACAATATTCTGGGAAATCACGGAGTGTAGTCCCAACAAAATTGCATACCACCCAAAATTCAGACATATGGGAATTGTCTTTGAGGAACTCCCACCTAAGGAATGGGAATTTGTACTTTGTTGGGATCCCTTGTGGGCCGAAAAAATCAAGACGCAAGCGATAACCGTCAATCATCTCTGTGGTCCTCAATATGTATTGTTGCATCCAGATATTGGGCTCTATACCCACCCTGGAACTACCAAAGTGAAAAAAGTCCTGATCACCATGGGTGGAAACGATGAAAAAAACTATTCCTTAAAAATTTTACAATCCCTGAGATTCCAATCCCTGGACACTCTTTCTGTTTCTGTGATCTGCGGAGCTGGCTATAACCATAAAACCAGTCTGAATTCCGAAGCAAGTCTTTGGCAAACGCCCCCAAAAATCCTCTACAATATGCAAGAAATCTACAAATCTTTCTTTAGTTATGACTGTGTGATTTCGGCTGGGGGACTGACTGCCTCTGAGCTTATATTCACAAAAACTCCTGCCATTCTATATGCCACCGTTTCGCATCAGATGAACCGTTGTCAGTACTTTTCTGATCATAACTGGTGCCTGTATGAAAAAAATCCAGACCTGAGTAATTTTGCCCAATTATTTTCTAAACTTCCTGACTTAAGCGCAGCTGATTGGTGCGTAAATGCTGGCACTATGGCCGTAGCCCACAAAATCAAAGCCTTACTGGATTAGTTTTCTCCAATACCAAATATGCCTCGGTACCAAGTCCTAACTCCTCAATTTCTTTTTCGATTTTTTCCACAGTAGCTCTNNTAAATAATTCAAGGCTTCCTCTAAGTCGATTATAGTAGGCCGAATGTAAATCCCATATCAGTCTGCCTTCCTGAATTGTGTCCTTTTGAATTACCGTATAATCATATTGTGAGGCTAACTTTTGCACCTCAGAAATTGAGTAATAAAAACGATGGTCGGGAAGATTTAAATCTGGATAAAAACCACGGCGGGTCAGATAGTTATCGCGGTTTGGAAATGCCAGACAGACTCTGTGCCCTATATCCCCTGACTGATGAAGAATTTTAAAAAACTGTGACGGATCAGAAAAATGTTCCAGTACATGATGAGCGACTATCAAATCAAAAAATTCCGCTGGCACATCGGCAGGGTTTTGAAACACATGAAACCCATATCCCCGTAGCTTTTCCTGCAAGGGTTTGCAGTCCTCCAAAATATTATACTGAATATCAGGGTAGTTCACTTTGGCCTGACGAGCCAAAATGCCAAATCCCGCACCAATCTCGAGTACTTTATGGATCCCATCTTTCGCCATAAAATCAAGAGTTCTCTTTTCACTGACTCTTAAATAAGAGTCCTCACTCAGGATATTTATATAAGTGGAATTATCTACAGATTGCTCATCAGAAGCAGGAGAATACCAAATGCCACAATCAAGGCACTCATGCAAAGAAAACCTCTTTTGATTACGAGCTACCTGGCTCTGAACCAGATGCATGGTTCGCAATGAATGGCAGAAAGCGCAAGGTTGCCGAGCAATCAGGAAATCAGAAATCATTCTTTGTATCATGAATGAGATCATACCACTCTGAAGTTTGGACAGAAAACACCTAAAAATGTATGATGTCTTGATTTGTAATTCCAACAACCGTGAGGATGAGCCATGAGTAAATCTACACTGATGACAGTGCCCAGAATTTTTTTGGAAAATGCTATAAAATTTGCCGACAGACCTCGTTTTCAAATTCAGGACAAACTAGGAAATTGGAAACCCATTTTATGGACTGAGTACTTTGAAAAAGTAGAAAGAACGGCACTTTGGCTTCGCTCTGTGGGAGTAGATGTCAACCAAAAGGTCTCGGTTTTTTCGGGAACCCGTGTCGAATGGGCCTATGCTGGGGTTGCCACTCAATGCGCCAGAGGCGTATTGGTGCCAATTTACCATAGTAATACCGCGCCCCAAACACAATATGTGTTAGAACATTCTGATTCCATTGTCTGTTTTACCGAAAGCGTATTTTTGGGCCATTTTTTACAATTCTGGGACCAGATTCCCAAGGTAAAATACATTGTGATTCTGGACTGGGAAGATTCCTCTTCCTTGCACTCTGCCCTCAAACAAGCTTCTGAAAAACTCAATCTCCCTCTGCCGCCAAAGGCCGACATCGATAAACGCATTCTGGCATACGGGGATATTCTGGCAGAAGGTGCGGAACTTCATCATAAGGACTGCCATGCTTTTGAACTTGCCATTGCAGAAGCCGAAGATCATGACCCCTGCTCCATTATTTACACATCTGGTACCACAGGTATGCCCAAAGGAGTGGTACTGTCCAATTATAATGTGGTGAAAAATGGCGAGGACTGGATTTCTGTCTTAGGTTGCCTGATACCAGAAACCAGAATCGATCTTTTATGGCTGCCTCTATCGCATATTTTTGGATGGGGAGAAATCGGACTGGGAAACTCCTTGGGATTTGTTACCTATTTCACAAACCCCAAGGATGTACTACCTCTTTTACAGACCATCAAACCTACGGT
>DITF01000362.1 GCA_002422125.1 bacterium UBP17_UBA6191 | reverse complement strand
CGGTAAACTTTACAGCTAATCAGGCTGAGGCCACGGTAACTTTACAGACTAAAACAGATCGGGATGTAGAGGCCGACGAAACCTTCACAATCGGCTTAAGAAATGCTTTGGCTGGGCATAGTATCAGTTCCACCGCCGGCAGTAAAACCTGGACAATCACTAACGATGATTCTGATATTGTGATTCAGGCCCTTTCAGGCTCACTACATGAGGGGGATACGACTGGGAATGATCTTGTATTTCGGGTGAGTCGCAGCGGTGATACAAGCCAGGCAGTTGAGTTTGATTGGACTCTGGTGCATGGAAGCACAGACAATCAGGACTTTTTGAATGGAACTTTGCCCTCTGGCAAGGTTAATTTTCTGGCCAATCAGGCGACCTTTGATATTATAATCAAAACCAATCCTGATTTTGTGGTCGAGCCTGATGAGACATTTACCGTTCAGTTGAGTAATGTCCCCGCTCATCTGGATTTAGTTACCGCGAGTGCCTCTGGAACCATCTTAAGTGATGATGATGAAATCAGTTTTACAACCTTGAATTTGGAGCAAGAGGAGGGAACCGCAGCCGGTAATTTTGCCATATTTAAGTTTACCGTGGGAAGATCCAACGGGGTTGGAGCAGCTACTGCCGACTGGACAATTACAGGCACAGGCGATAAGCCCGCCACCGCCGATGATTTTTCGGCACTTACGGGTCAGGTTAGCTTTTCAGATGGGGAAACCACAAAGGATATTGAGATTGCTGTGGTATCGGATGGAGTGGCTGAGTATCAGGAAACATTTCAGGTAACATTGTCCAATCCATCTTTAGGGTCTGCCTTAAAAACCGGTGCTTCTGTAGCTACGGGCAAAATTCTAAACGATGATCCGGCAATATTTATTGTGGCTCTTGATGCCCAAAAGAGTGAGGGTGCGGCTCCTGGGATGGGGATGCGTTTTGAAATCATCCGTACGGGCAATTTACAGGCTGCCACCACAGTCAATTGGGCTGTAGAGGGCAGTGGGGCAAATCCGGCCAACATTGCAGACTTTGGAGGCTTTATGCCTTCGGGCCAGGTAGCTTTTGCCGCCGGTGAAGGCTCTAAAATCGTGGTAGTTGGTATTCGTGGGGACGATGTTGCGGAACCGGATGAAACCTTTACCGTCAGGCTAAGTAATGTAGTCGGGGCCACGGTACTTCAGGAAAGTGTGGAAGGCACCATCTTAAATGATGATGCCGGAATTATGGTAAAGGCATTGGATCCAGTCCTTTTTGAAGGCAGCAATGGTAATACTCCGTTTCGTTTTCAGATTGAGGCGTTTGGGCCCATTAATCAGGATGTCACTGCAACCTGGAGAATTAAGGGCTTTGGTGGGAATGCGGCCGGGACGGATGATTTTGTTGGGGAGATTTTCCCCACCGGTCAAATTACCCTAAATGCCCAGAATCGCTCTACGATAATATCGATAGATGTTTCAGGCGATTCCACCGTAGGTCCAGATGAAGAATTTGAAATGATTCTTGAAAATGTGACCGGTGCCCAGATTATGGAGTTTAGTGCCGTATCAAAAATACGGGATGATGATAGTAGAGTGGGTTTCACGACAAGAGATCTGAGTAAAGCTGAAGGTAATGTCGGTGAGACCACTACATTTGTTTATGATGTCAGTCGCACGGGTTATTTGGAAACTGCCGGAACTGTGGAGTGGAGAGTGGTTCCCTTTGGGGTGGATGGAGTGAATGCCGAGGATTTTTCGGGTTCGGCTTTACCTACGGGAACAATCAATTGGTCAGCTTTGCAGGCATCAGCCCAGATCCAGTTTCAAGTGGCCGGTGACAATACGGCTGAGTCTGTGGAGAGATTTCGAGTTGAGTTGTTTAATCCTAGTGCCGGATTTGGGCTCAGTCCCGAAGCTCCTTATGCTGATGGAACAATTCAAAATGATGATCAGGAACTATCTATTTTTGCTGTGGATGCCGTGCACAAAGAAGGTTCGGAATTTTCTGATCCCTTCACCTTTGATGTTTATCGAAGCGGTAAGACTTATGGTAGTCTCGAAGTAACTTGGAGAATTTTGCCGAAAGACGGGGTGGCTTCAGCCGATGCCTCGGATTTTGCAGGTCCTATGAGCGGATCTTTCACTTGGGCCGCCAATCAAATTTCTCATCGTTTGTCCTTTGCCGTAAACCCAGATACTGTGGCGGAAGCAGATGAAAGATTTGTGGTGGAGGTGTCGGCTGCGAATATGGCTAGTGTGCAGTCCGAGGGTACAATTTTAAATGATGATGCTGCGGCAAGGCTGCGCTGGGTTCAATACGAGGCAGAAGTCGTAGTGCAGCCGGATATGGCAACAGGCATGGATCTGGATGCAGCGGGTATTGATCATGGTATTGTATTTTCCATGAGTCAGGTTGCCTCTGATTTTAGCGATTCCAATTCTCATGTTTTTAGCGATGATGAAATATCTTAGTCCATTGCTGATTGCAGAGCTTTTACTTTCAAGTTTTGCAATCAGCATTTTTGGTCTGGCTACTTCAATTTTTTCCATTCTGGTTTTACGCCGTTATGTCGGCTTAGGTGCTGATTCCACTTTGGTAACCTTGACCATTGGTGTGATTATTGCTCTGGTTCTGGAAAATGTGTTGCGGCGGTCCCGCTCCTCAATTCTGGAGCATATACATCAAAAAGTAGACAGGGATTTGTCCATGCGCACCCTGGCTGGTTTTGTACAGACGGAACAGGAGGCTTTGGACAATCTAAGCATGGCTGAAAAAAGAGAGATTTTAGGTGCTCCCCAGATGATTTTAGGAGCCTTTAATCCCGCTAATCTGGGAGCAATTCTTGATGCGCCTTTTGCTATGGTTTATCTACTTGTTCTTTGGGTCGCTTCTCCCGGTATAGCTATATGTACGGCTTTAGCCTGTGTAATGGGACTAATAGTTTCTGTTTCAGGAATTTATATCTTAAAAGATCCGGCGGCTCAGGCATCTAGATTTGCGGCCAAGGGAGCAATTCTGGGTCAGTTTCTCTCCTCGGCTGGGGAGGTGATTCGAGCCTTTTCGGCTATGCCCATTATTCGCCATCAATGGGAAGAAACTCAGGGGATGTCTTCGGAGAAACGCCGTGAGGTTCAGGCGGCCCAGAGTTATTTACAACAGGCCGGAGCCCTGATTGCTTCACTTTTATCGGTGGCCACTTATGCTTATGGGGCCAAGCAGGTGGTTTTGGGTCATCTGGATATTGGGGTTTTGATTGGATTAAATATTTTGTCTTCCCGATGTTTTGCTACTTTAAATCGCCTGAATGCCATGAGTGAGGGTATAGCTAAAGCTAAACGGGCTTCTATGGCATTTTCGGATCTTCTTAATTTACCGTTGGAAGCGGTGAAGGGGATTGTTCCAGCATCTCTAAGCGGTGGCATTGAATTTACGGGTGTTTCGATTAGCTACCCAGGCCAGCCTCTGGCAGTAATTGAGGATCTGAATCTTTTGGTGGAGCCTGCAAAAATTGTGGGAATCACGGGGCCCAATGGAGCGGGTAAGACTTCCTTGATTCGTACAATACTTGGATTGCGTCATCCAGCCAAAGGATTGATCAAGGTTGATGGGATGGAGATGCGTCAGCTTGTGCCCCAGTGGTGGAGACAGCAGATCGCCTATGCTCCTCAGGATCTACATTTTTTTGAAGGAACGATCAAAGAAAACATGTTAGTCAGGCAACCTGATTTTTCCGAGGAAGAATTATTAAAGCTATGTGAAGTAACAGGATTGAGTACATTTTTATTGTCGCGACCGGAAGGGTTGCAAACTACAATTGCAGGAACAGGAGATCACCTCCCCATGGGTGTCCGAAGAAGAATGGCTTTGATTCGGGCCATGGTTGGACCATCTAAAATTGTTCTGTTTGATGAACCAACAGAGGCTTTGGATGCCATGGGCATGCAATCTGTAGCCCAGCTTCTAAACATGATGGCCCGCCAAAAAAAGACGGTTTTTATAGCTACCAACGAAGCTTTTATTTTACAGGCCTGTGATCAGGTGATTCATCTTGATTCCAGCCCTAGGTATAAAGTTGTGCTGGCTGGTAATAAGGGGAGTTTGTGATAGCTCCAAGAATGACAATCTGGATTCTGGCTGGGGGCTTTTTACTGATGCTTTGTTGGGCCTATATGGCCCCGCTTGATATTGCAAGCCATGCTATGGGGGAGGTGGTTCCTTTAGGGCAGCTTAAGCGAATTCAACATCTTGAAGGCGGGATTGTGCACGAGATATTTGTCAAGGAAGGACAAACGGTTTTAGAGGGAGAGCCTTTGTTTGAACTGGAGAGGACGGCTTCAGAGGCCTCGTTTTCCGAGGTGCATTCCAGATTTTGGTCCATGCGTCTTAAGGAGTTTCGTATTTTGTCGCAACTGGAAAAAAAAGCGATTCTTGAGATTCCAAAGGCCTGGGTTCATTTAGCCCATCAGGATCGGGAGGCAGCACTCCAGCTTTTTTTGGCAGAACAGACCAGAATGCAAACCGATGATCAGATTCATGATTTAAAAATCAGACAGAGGGAACAGGAAGTCACCGAGATGGAGTCCAGAATTTCTGGTGGCTCCAAAAGACTTAAGTTATTACAAAGGCAGGTCGGGATTAGTGAAACCCTTTTATCCCAAGAGCTAGTCAATGATTTTGAGCATATTCAGATCCTTAAGGAAAAGGAATCCTTACAAAGTGAACTGGATATTTTAAAGACGCAAAATCTTAAGGCAACATCGGCTCTTGAGGAAGCCAAGGCCTCCAAAAATTCGGCCTATCTGATGGCAGTTGAAAAATGGAGACAAGAGCTTGAAGAAGTACAGATGGAGCTAAAAGCTTTGGAGGAAAGGCTCAAAAAAGTTACTGACAGTCATGATAGAACCATTATCAAATCACCGATGGATGGTACTGTTTTGTCCTTGTTTATTGTTACCAAGGGTGGGGTAATCGCAC
>DITF01000194.1 GCA_002422125.1 bacterium UBP17_UBA6191 | reverse complement strand
GATCAGCTCTATTACAGGCTGGAAGACTCTAGAATCCGCCAGATTGTGATTCCAATGCTTTTAGGCGAGGATGTGTCTAGGTTTCCTCAGGAAGATCTGGAATACGCCACCGATTTAGGTCTTCTGCATCCAGACTCTAAAACCATTCAAATTGCCAACCCACTGTACAAGGAAATTCTACCCCGCGAAATGACCTATGCCCTGCAACGGGGTATGGCCTACGAGTCCAAATGGTATGAAAATCCAAATGGCTCACTAAACTACCATAAGCTGATGAATGAGTTTGTGCAGTTTTGGCGTGAGCATGGTCAGAAAGAATTTTATGCTCTGGAAATCACTCCCCATGTTCTTTTTATGGCATGGCTCCAAAGGCTTGTAAATGGCGGTGGTACAATCCACAGAGAATATGCTTTGGGCCGTAAACGCATGGATATACTGGTGGAATTCGCAGGGGAAAAATTTGTCTCGGAAATCAAGCTCTATCGCGGGGAAAAAACTCTCTCCGATGGGTTAAACCAGATTTGTGAATACTTAAATCAGATCGGGATTTCTGAGGGCTATCTCATGATATTTCTAGAACCCCTGGCCACAGATGAGGACTCCCGCTACAGGGTGGAGACCGTAAAGCATTTGGGAAAAAACATACAGGTGTATTGGCTATGATATGGACCTGCTCCACATTTAGCCGTCTATTAAAGCCATGAGTTCACTTTTCACCAAAATTGATCACTTAGGATTCGTAGTGCGAGATCTAGAAGTAGCCATGTCTGCTTACGAGAGCGCGTTTCAATTGTTTAAAATTGGACCCTTTGACTTCCTGAGCCCAAAAAATGAATTGGTCACTTACATTGAAATAGGGCCTCAAGCCTTTGAATTAATTCAACCTTTGAACAGCGACTCCATTTATTACAACTTTTTGCATGAACGGGGGGAAGGTCTACACCACATTGCATACAGAACGAAAAACTTAACCAGTATCGTTGAGCATTTAACAAAGGATCGAGGCTACCGCAAGGTAAACTGTGAGATGGAATCCAACATTTTAAGAGGATGCACTCAGTGGATGTTACAGCCTCCCGCAGATATTTATTCATTTGTAGAGCTTTTACAGTTTGCCGA
Organism: bacterium UBP17_UBA6191; assembly: GCA_002422125.1. Taxonomy (GTDB): domain Bacteria; phylum Muiribacteriota; class UBA6191; order UBA6191; family UBA6191; genus UBA6191. Next base: position 5,267 of record DITF01000194.1, on the reverse strand, counting down.
GGACTTGGAAATTACTTTGCTGGATGTTCGTAGACTCGAAAACCGTAGCATTCAAAGAATTATTAACGAAGTAGATAAAAAGGCATTAGTCATAGCCTTAGCATCTCAACCCAGTGAGGTGCTAGAAAAATTTTTATCAAATATGTCCTCACGGGCTGCCTTAATGGTTCGTGAAGACCTGAAGTTCTTGGGCCACGTGGACCCCATTAGTATGAATGAAGCCACCGATCATGTCATTACCATAGTGAAACAATTGATTCAATGTGGAGACATTTGTGATGCTCAGATTTTTGACAAAGATGAAGCGGCAAAATAGATCGATGTGATGACTCAAACCCTGGTTTGTTCATTGAATCGACTTGGTAGCGGCTCAAGGGTTCATGCTAGACTATTAGCATGAAAAAGATCCCTCTTGGCTACAGTGATTTTAAGGAAATTCTCTCCCAGCAGGATTTTCTTTATGTGGATAAAACTGATCTTATTTCTGAATTTTTAGAGGACCGATGCAAGATTCTTTTAATCACCCGTCCTCGCCGCTTTGGAAAAACCTTAAATCTCTCCACCCTACGGTACTTTTTTGATAGGGAAAACGCCTCGGAAAACCAGAGACTTTTTGAGGGTTTAAGGGTTTCAGAAAATGCTTTGGCCATGGCCGAACAGGGAACAAGGCCGGTGATTTATCTGACCTTTAAGGATTGCAAGGAGATGAGTTGGGAGAATCTGTTCATTAAAATCAGACAATCTATCTCTCAGGCCGCGATTCATTTGCCCTCTTTGGAAGAACGGTCATTGGAACCTTCAGAATGGGACCTTTTGCAAAAAATTAAGGGAATGTCTTTATCTTCTGCGGAGTTATCTGTCTCTTTATATCTATTTTCCAAGTCCTGTTTTAATACATACGGATATGCCCCCCTGATTTTAATTGATGAGTACGATGTTCCCTTGCAATCGGCCTGGACGGAAGACTACTGGGATGAGGCGGTTACATTTTTCAGAAACTTCTTCAGTGCTGGTTTTAAGGACAATCCCTATTTATGGCGTGGGGTCATCACCGGCTGTTTAAGAGTCGCCAGAGAAAGCATGTTCACCGGCATGAATAATCTTTTGGTTTCGACGGTCTCTTCCAGAAACTATTCCCAGCATTTTGGGTTTACTGTTTCTGAGGTTAAAAAGCTACTTTATGACTATCAGCTTTTAGGGATAGAACCAAAAGTCGAGTCCTGGTATAACGGCTATATGTTTGGGGAGACGGTAATCTATAACCCCTGGTCGATTCTGAACCTGATTCATCACAAGGGAGAATTTCAGACCTACTGGATGAACACCAGCGGTAATGATTTGGTAAAACAGATTTTAGGCCGCTCCGGGGTTGATGCCAAAAAGGATCTTGAGGATTTAATGGCCGATCGGAGCATTACGGTTTCTTTGCAGGAGCAGGTCGTGTTTCAGGAAATTGAGAATTCTTCGGCCAATCTATGGAATTTTTTATATTTCACGGGGTATTTGAAGTCGGTTTCGCAAAAAGAGACAGAAGAAAAAACCTTCGTTGAGTTAAAGATTCCCAATGTGGAAGTCCGAAGGATCTTTTTAGACTCTGTGCAATACTGGTTTGAGCAGAATAAATCCTTATCTCTTTTACTGAATTTAAAAAGCTGCCTTCAGACTGGGGATGAAGAAGAGTTTTCGTTGATTTTTCAAAGGCTGGTATTGGACACCTTAAGCTATTTTGATACCAGTGGTCAGGATCCAGAAAAATTCTACCATGGCCTTGTGCTTGGTCTGATCGTATCCTTTTCAGACTCGTGGCATATTCGCTCCAACCGAGAATCTGGTTTTGGCCGCTGCGATATACTCATGACTCCCAAAAACCCGGCCCATTTTGGAATTGTGATGGAATTGAAGACTCATCATCCTACCCTGGAAAAAGATTTGCAGGCCACTGCTCAAAGAGCCATGGATCAGATTGAAAAGAAGCAATATGAACAAGAATTAAGATCTCAGGGAACGGTCAAAATTCTTAAGATGGGAATTGGCTTTTTGGGCAAACAACTTGAGATTTTGAGTGTGACGGCAACTTAATGCCCCAGACCATAAATTATTACGATCAAAACAGCCAGAGCTTCAGTAGCGATACCTTCGCGCTAGATCTATCTGATCTGTACCGCCGCTTTTTAACCTATGTGCCCAACGGGGGCAAAATTCTGGATGCCGGATGCGGTTCGGGCCGAGATAGTCTCAGATTTTTTGAAATGGGGTATCAGGTTTGGGCCTTTGATGCATCGGCTGCTATGGTAGAAGAGGCCAAAAAACGCACTGGGTTAATGGTTCATCAGGCTGACTTTTTTGATATCAAAGAAGAGAATCATTACGATGGCATCTGGGCCTGCGCCAGCCTATTGCATGTTAAAGCCGCGAGGCAAAAGGAGGTTCTCGCATTATTGCTTAGGGCCCTCAAACCAGGCGGGGTTTTATATGTCAGTTACAAGCTAGGCGATCAGGAACGCCAAAAAGATGGTCGCCATTTCACCGATGCCAATGAAACCATCCTCAAATCCTGGCTGACTGATTTACCTGAATTTGGACATCTTAAACTTTGGCAAACCGAGGATCGCCGCCCCACCCGCACTGAAATCTGGTTGAATGGGTTGGTGTTTTTGGATAAAAGACCAACGGTAGGGAAGCGTTTAAACACCACCGTGTATTGGCATATTCTAAGAAACTCCGAGCAGCCACTTTATTTGCAGACCGCGCTCACAAACTTATGCACTAAGGCAGGCATTTCTGAGGATAAGGATTTTAATGTAATCAAGTACAACGACTCGAGCGAACAGTTTTCATTTCTTTTTTACCCAGACTTTTTCGGCCAAGCATTCCCCGAGCTAGCTAGCAGCACAATCATTCATTTAGAGACGGGTTTATCTAAACAAAGGACATACAAGGGTACGGTAAATCCACCAATCTTACATAGAAAAGAACTACTCCTACCAGTTAACCATAAGGATCGTGACCAATTTACCGCACTTACAAATTTTGCCGAATCATTAGGTTTGTTTTCCGACCCAAAACAAATCGGATTTAAGTTGTATTGGAATAACCTAATTAAAAAAACCGGCTATCAAATTATTGGACATGACCTCTTGCCGCTTGGCAATGCCATGGAATCAAGTGATGAGGATATTCCTATTCCCAACGATTTGAATGTGGCTAGACACAGGACAGCACTTAGCCGCTCCAACCTTTCTGCTCCAGTGCAAGCTCTGGCCCGTTACGGATTTCTCAATGGTAGTTACTCCTTCTTTGACTATGGTTGCGGTAAAGGTGATGATGTTAGAAATCTCAATCTCAATAGCATCATTGCAACGGGTTGGGACCCGCACTTTGCTCCAAATGAGGAGAGGCGACCCGCAGATATCGTTAACCTCGGATTTGTACTGAATGTGATCGAGAATCTCGAAGAACGCAAAACAGCCCTACAAAATGCCTATTCCCTGACTAACAGACTGTTGGCGGTTTCTGTAATGCTTTACAACCAAAATGCATTTTCAGGTCAGGAATATGCAGATGGTGTACTAACCTCAAGACAAACATTTCAGAAATATTTTACCCAAGTAGAGTTCAAGCATTATCTCGATACCACTCTCGGAGTCGATTCCATCCCCGTAGGGCCCGGTATACTGTTTGTATTTAAGGATGAAGATTCCGAACAGTTGTTTTTACAGGCCCGCTACCGAAGCCGGTCTGTTAACAGATTGAGAGTAGAAAACCCTGACAGAATTTCTGCTAGTGCTAGTCGTGTCGCACTGCGGCATGTTAGGCATGAACAACGCATGGCAATACTCAGTTCACTGCAAGAAATGTGGCTAGAGCTAGGTCGCGAACCAGACCCCATTGAAGTTAATGATACTACTGTGTTGTTAGCTGAGTTCGGCTCATTTAAGCGCGCACTCAATTATTTACGCCCTCATTTAGATCTCGAACAACTATTGCAGACTCAAAATAGCAGGCGTGACGATATTCTGACTTACTTAGCGTTGCAATTTTTTGCCCGAAGAAAGCCATACTCAAGCTTAAATCTAAGCTTTCAAAGGGACATTAAAGCGTTCTTTTCCAGCTATCAACAAGCCAAACTCGAGGCTGAAAATCTATTGTTTCAAATCGGTGACAGCGAAGAAGTTCAGGCAGCCTGCAATACATCATCTGAAAATGGCTTAGGCTATCTAGACTCTGAAGGAGCCCTGTTAATCGCCGCCTCTGCAATAACTACTCTACCTGCGGTACTGCGTACTTATGTTGGTTGCGCAGCTCTATTATATGGGGATACAGAAAGTGCCGACCTCGTTAAAATTCACGCTAAAACGGGCAAATTAAGCCTAATGCGCTATGATGACTTCTGCGAAAAACCAGTACCACAGCTCTTGGAGCGAGTCAAAATCAATCTGAAATCACAGAAGTTTGATTATTTTCTTTACGGAGAAGAATACGAACCCACTAACCTTTATTTGAAATCCCGCTACCTGCTGCCCACAACCCATAACTATCTGGCCCAAAGGGAGTTTGACCAGCAACTGGAATCACTACGGTTGTTCGATTTTCGCGGCTACGGACCAAGACCAAAAACATTTGCGGCAAAGCTTGAGGCACACAGATTGGAAATCTCAGGCTTTCAGATTCGAGATACGCTTAGTATCCCCGAATTAGACTCACCTTGCGGTCGATATCTACGGTTTAGAGATTTGATTCAATGTGGTGAAACTTGGCAGAATACTAGAATTGCAAACCTGCCTGCGCGGGTCGAGACCTACAACGCCCTCTTCAAACTAACTACACGGATTTTAGATCCCGTAATCGAATATTTTGGCATGATTTGTCTAACCTATGGATTCAGTTCCGCAGAACTAAGTAAACAAATCCCAAGTCGCATTGCCCCAAAACTTGATCAGCATGCCTGTTATGAATTGAATCGATTGGGTAACCCAATTTGTGACCGGCTTGGTGCCGCATGTGATTTTTACATTGAAGATGAGGATATGCTAGAGGTAGCCCAGTGGATTGTCGAACATTTGCCCTTTGATCGCCTGTATTTTTATGGAGCAGATCGGCCAATTCATGTGAGCTATGGTCCAGAAATGACAGGACAAATTGTGGTTATGAGGAAGCAGAACGGGAGGCAGATCCCAAAGGTTATTGAGAAAACGACACTTGTAAGTCATAGGTGTGAAGATTTGTTAAGGTAGTCATGATAGACTAGCAGCTATGCTAAAAGGCTC
>DITF01000243.1 GCA_002422125.1 bacterium UBP17_UBA6191 | reverse complement strand
TCACCAGAGCTGATTGTTCAATCCAATCTTTTAGATTCAACTTTTCCAAAGGGCCTGCCAGATTAAACACACCTTTTAACTCGTCTTCAATAGCGTGCAAAGTAAAGGCCGCCATATCAGAAACATCCAGAAATTGGATCGGTTGCATGGGATCCCCATAAACTTGAATTGACTCAGACTCGCGAATGGTTTTCATCCACCAAGCGTATCGATTGGTGGGATCCCAAACACCGGCCAGAATTCCCGGTCTTAAAATAAGGGCATTTGGAAAATACTTGAGAACCTCATTCTCACACTCGATCTTTTTTGCTCCATAATCCAGGGCCGGATTACCTCTTTCACTCCCCTGCCAGGTCCTTGTGGCTTCATCAGTTTGGGCCGTGGAAGTTTCTGGATTGTAGACCGAAATGGTACTGATAAATACATAATGTGAGGCATGATTCCTTAGGACGGGAAGGACATTTTGCATATCCTCAATTCCGTAACCACAAAAATCAACCACACAATCAAAACTTCCATGCAAAGACTCAGGGATACCCTGTTTACGATCGCCTAAGTGCTGGGTAAGAAAGGAATAGGTTTGATTGTCTGACTGGCCTCTGTGCCAAAGCTCTGGTTCAATTCCCGCCTGTAAGCAACATTCCACAAAATGGCGACCTACAAATCTGGTGCCTCCAAGAACTAAAATTCTCACCTTAAGGCCATCCGTTTTTGTCTGTAGGATAGAAACAATCGTCCATTCAGGCAAGTCTGTAAGCCTAAAATAGCATTGGTACCCAAACTCTCAAATCTTAGTGCATTGTCGAAGGCCTTGGAAGCCGCAACCCTTTGCACACCCAGATTGCCACCACCCAAAATAAGTTCGGGCGCATCGTATAGTGAAGCCTCAAACCATCCAATCACAGGATGAAATTCACGAATGGTTCTCACGAACTGAAAGTCATCCGCTACTAACGAAGTATGCACCATAGTATACATGGAGCCCGTATCTACAAAGGCCCTAAGCTCCTGATTACCCAAACGCATCGGAACCACAGGTGCATGGCTTGACTTTACCGTCTCTGAAGGAGTGGGAAGTTCAAACAAATCCACCTCCACCGACTCTTCTGGCAAGGACAAAAACCCATCACTCAGGCTAAAAGCCCCCTTGGCAAAATCCACTTCTACATCACAGGCTTGAAAAAAGTCCGCCCCAAGAACTCCATCAATAGGCATACCGATCAAAAAGCCAATATCTTCAACCATATCTCCAGAAAAAAACTGCAACAACATCTGCCCAACCAGATTTTGTCCTGGATCAAAAGCCAGTTCTCCAAACCAAATCTTACCACCCAAGGGGTTTTTCATTGTAGTAACCGGCATTCCGGTATCGGCCAGCAGGGCAAGTTCTATTCCTTCTTCATCCTCAGCCCACAATATCCAGTGATTGTTGACAATTTCAGAGCGCAACATGCTTCCTCGCAAAGTAAAAAGGGCCTGCCGTATGGGAAATCACCCACAACTCGCAGGCCCCTTAGGGCTATTCTAACCGTTTTTCAACGATTCTGAAACAAGCGCTGAAAATTCTCCACGGACTTCAGAGGTTTTCGCATAATTACCTCTGGCTTAACCGCATATCCTTCGGTTTCTCTCATGACATTGGTGCCACAGTGGATTTGCCCATTGGAATAGTGATAGGCCAGATTCTCCAAAAAATGAGGTACAATTTTGGTAGACGCTGTTGTCTGACGGATATGATCATTAAACAGTGGGAACTGGGCATCTGGAATTACCGCATGATGTCCAAGTACCAGCATGTTTACAGTGCCTGGCAACAAAGCCACACAACCATTGAGTCCGCCACCACTCTTGCGCCCTTGGAAAATGGTCGGGAAAGATACCACTCTGAATTCTGTCCTGCGACCCTTGGTAGCAGCAGTAATACTCTGCTTTAAGGTCTCAATATTTCTGTCGATTAACTCAGAAATACTTCTATTCAAATCCACAAGTTGATTCAACCTGAGGGGATCAGAATTTCTGGCTACAGGCTCCGTCAGAATATTACCCTCACTGAGATCGTAATCATCAAGACTCATTCTTGAAACGCCTTCTTCCTTCAAAGCATTGTGCATATTGATAATTTGAGAGCGGTAAGAAGAGTGAACCGCGTTCAACTGCTCAGGGGTAGCATTTTTGATAAGTTCAATTGCCAGCCCAGGATCTGCTTTCACAATGGCATAACCACCGGGTGCTGAGGCATCGGGCACAAAAGAAACATACTCATCCACATGACCAACAGTTAGCCAGCGGGTCTCAAGAAGCGCGGTCTTGTCTCCGTAGCCTCTCTGGGCAAAAAATTGTCTTAAATCCTGAGTAGATGTATCCCCTAGTACTAAGACATTATCGGGAGACACTTCAATGTTACCGCCGTAATCACCTTTAATTCCCTGATTGTTAGGGTTCTTCAGATAATGCCCGCCCCACATGTCTGCAAACAATTTGGGTAAGCCACGAAGACCGCGACCACGATTGGAATCAAAAATTGTCAACTCTGGTTCAGGTTTTCCTGCAACATCAGCCACTAAAATTTCGCCCCAGTCCTGCATCCATTGATCTGAGGTAAAAAATTGATCATTAATTTCCACCAAAGAGCCATACAAGTTGGCATCTTCCATTTGCTTACGAAAGCTACGGTAAGATGAGGACGAGTCCACAATCACATGCAGCTTCATAGGATTCACAAAATCTTTGTTAATCGTCTGTATGGTGCGAACCAGCCTATCCACAAAACCAGATGTGGAATAGTTTCTGACAACAATCACCTTTTTGGGCAAATTGTTATTGGACATCATGCGCAACTTAGTAACTTGCTCGGGCTGAATTTCACGACTCAGAGTTTCATCTGCGTTTAGTGGGGCTGCCACAGCCATAACAGCCATTATTGAATTACGAATCAGGCGTTTCATTGGATCATTCTCCCTTGCCAGCGGATCCCTAGCATAAGGATTCCAATGAATATGTCAATCCTTTGGTAGCAATTTTAAAAAAGATGCGATCTGATTCTCAGCTTTATGACACTGTTCAAAAAAGTAGTCCCGGTTCTGGTGCAAATCAAAAGCCGACTTGCCTAAAGCAATAAATCCCTGCTTCAATCCCTTCTGGACCGACTGTAAACTCATCTGCAAAGCTGGATCGGAACTTTTACTCCCGGCCCCAGAATCCATAAGCACCTTCATCTCGTCTTTCATGCGCACAATCAAAAAGTAGTGGGCCTTTAATCTAGGATCATAAATCTCTACTGAACCCAACTCCTGAAAAAGCTCTGTACCAATGTGGTAAAGCTTCTGTTTCATCAAAAGACTGGCAACCTCAGCCTTTTGCGCCTCTGGAAGTCCATGTTTTTGCCAGTAAGCATAGATTTTTTGGCGCACAGAACGGGATGCCGTTTCAAAAAACACCGACTGCATTGCATCCAGGACGGCTGGCTCCACATAATGGTTGGCCGCAGAAATGGCCCTGACTACAAGGGGGGTGTATGTTTCCAAAAGTGCTGTTCTAATCCAAGGCGCAAACACAGAGTTATGGGGCAGATTTTCCAGACAGTACAAGCCTGATTCCCTCATCGCCAAAGAAGACTCCGAAAGCATCTCCACCAATGGGTCCACAACCATTTGCGGTTTTCGTTTCCCCAGAGTCACTACCGTATTGGCCCTAACTCGATTGGATGGATCTTTTAAGAGTTTAGCCACCGAGCCATCAAATTCCGGTCTCCAGTGTTTGTCCATAAACTCGACCAGATTTGCTCTAACCCTCTCATCCTCATGTTCGACCAAGGGAAGCAGGATTTCCCACTGTTTCATATCTGTGGGCCGATCCAAAAACACAAAAGAGCGAGCCAAAGACATTGCATCCGCCTCGTGACGGATTTTTTCATAGGTTTGGGCAACACTTAAACCAAAATAGGGATTTTTAGGTCCATCACTGGTTTCAAACACGCTTTGCAAACGACCAACAATCTTGGCCGATAAAAAGCGAATGTCCCTTTCGCCCGCCTGTTTTAAATGAATCAAATCCACCAACAGTTCCTCAAACCCGGCACACTGTTCTAAAATTTCAGTATCCGCAGATTGAATCTGCATCAGACTAAGGATCTTCAGACCCGGATCCTGAGTCTTTAGATTGCGAATGCTTTTCTCTAATCGGTGCTTTTCCACAATCTTAGCTTAAATCGAATGCTCCATGACCCGCAACCTGAAATTCCAGCCATAACGATCATTTTATGGCTCATTTACATTAAAATCTGTCCAAATCAAAAATATTTACAATTTGCAAAAATAATCCTTGGAATTTGTTGACTTAAATTTTGCATCTTACTAAGCTCAAACTTGGTTGAATAGGAGTGAACTATGTCATCAAGATTTGTAGCAACTACCATTTTACTGTTTAATTGCCTCTTTTTGACACTATTAGATAGCTCGCAACTTACTGTTTTGATGACAATTGGTGGCGCTCCAGTCGCAAGCAACCAAAAAATTGACATTCTGAACCCACAGAACTCCTCATTGATTGCCACAGCCAAAACCAATGCTTGGGGAGTGGCTTCATTTAATCTTTTGGATTCTCCCTCATCTGGAATAGTCAAAACTGCCATCAACGGCAGGACTCACTTACTGCCTGCCAACTTCACCGAATGGCCCGCCTTTGTGGAGCTTTCTCTTCCCGCCCCCACAACTGTAACACTTATTGATCCCAACGCAAGCCCCGGGCAAAGAAGCGTGGTGGCCCTAAATTCTTTGGGAGTGGCTGTTGGCTATAGCCGTATTACAGCAATCAATGGAGTAGCTTCGTTTCATCTGGAAGCTGGGGAGTACATTTTCCGTCATTCTGTGAACGGGCGCATCTTTTATTCCGAACCAGTGCCTGCCGGAGCCCAAACACTAATACAGATTCCACCTGCTACAACCATCAGTGTTATGGACGGAAGCGTTTTGGCAATCGGAATGTCTGTTTCGGCTTATACTACCGACGGCAACGCCATAGGCTATTCCCGGACCACCAATTCAGAAGGTTATGCGACCTTTCATGTTGCTGAAGATATCATTCAGTTTCGGGTGAGCAAAAATGGTCGCCATTTTTTTAGTCCCGTGGTTGCTAGAGGGGAACAGGCTAGCATTGAGATTCCAGTGCCTACCGAAGTTAGACTAAATTTACCAGATGGGCTCAATCCGACTAGCTTTAGTGTGGCGGCCTTTACATACCCTGGGGTAGCCATAGGTTACAGCCGGACAGCCAATGAATCTTCGGTTGCCACATTCCATCTAAGCACAGGTACATACAGGTTTCGTGTCACCCACAACGGCAGGGAGTTTTTCTCAGAGCCAGTTTTAAATGGAGAAACAGCCGAAATTAATCTGCACTCCTATACATCAGTGCAGGTGCTACATGGGTCACAACCCCTGTCAGGTATTTCTGTAACGAGTTTGGGTAGCAGTCTGGAAGTTTTTGGTTACAGCCGGGCTACAGACAGTAATGGAATTGCAAAATTTTCTCTGCCTGAGGGAGATTGGATTTTCCGCATATCGCGTTTGGGTGTTCATCATTTCTCCAACTCAACTCCAATGGGTGGGCAAACCACAATCGCAATGCCTCTGGATTCCAGAGTGCAACTCAGTGGACTTGAGTCTTTGCAGGGGGTTGGAATCAGTCTGGTGGATTCGCAAAATCAGCCTCTGGGCTACAGTCGTAGTACGGATTCTGAAGGACTTGCTTCTTTTAGCATCACCACCACCGCATTGGTCAAGTTTAGGGTGAGTCATAATGGTCGTCATTTTTTCAGTGATGAATTTTATGCCCCATCCGATGAATATATTCAGATTCCCGCTCCCACAACTGTGGCCTTGATTGTTCCTGATGAAGTGAATCCAGGGGGAATTTCAGTTGCAGCCTGGAATGCAAGTACCGCTATTGGTTACTCCAGAACGGCCAATTCTGAAGGTGTAGCCAAATTCAGTCTTTTGGATGGACAGTATCGTTTTCGGGTGTCGCATAATGGTCGTCAGTTTTTCTCTGAAACGGTGTTGGCTGGCACTAGCACGATTATAGATATGACTCCCTACACAAAAGTCCATGTAACTCTGGCTTCAGAGCCTTGGGAAGGAGTTACGGTGCAAAGCTTTGATGGGACAGAAAACGCCAAATACAGTCGCAAAACCGATCCAGAAGGCGAGGCCAGATTTTCTGTTCCCGAAGGAGACTGGCGTTTTCGGGTCAGTAGACATGGTGTTTCACATTTTTCTGAATCCGTAGCCCGAGGAGAAGTCACCTCAATTTCTGTTCCCTTGGATACAGAGCTGATTGTTCACGGAATCGACGCACCACAGGGGGTTGCGGTCACTTTGGTGAATCAGGAGCACCAGTCTTTAGGTTATAGTCGCAAGCTCGACTCAGAAGGAATTGCAAGGTTTAGCATAACTACGGAGGAGGCCGTGAAATTTCGTGTCAACTACAACGGGAGGCAGTTTTATTCTGAACCAATTTATGCTTCAGGAACAACAGTGATCAATATTTTTGAACCTACGACTGTATTACTGACTGGGGAGAATGGGCCTATATCGTCTGGCAAGATTGACGCATATGATGCCGATGGAATTGCCGTCAAATATTCTAGGAATACTGATGCTTCTGGAGTAGCAAAATTTCATCTTCCCGCTGGTGGATACAAGTTCAGACATGTAATTAATGGCAGAAATTTTTTGTCGAATGTGGGGATTTCTAGCACAACATTTACCCTCACGGTCCCACCCGCCATTCAGGTTCGTGTAATGCGTAATGATCAGCCTGTTGGGAGTAACTATATTGTTCAACCAGTGAATATGAATTTACAGCCATCAGGTTTAATGTCTCTGACAGATGTGGATTCTAAGGCCTTGGTTTATTTGCCTGATGGTCAATGGAGGTTTAGGGTTTCCGACTTGGGTCACACTTATTATTCAAACGATGTTACGGTGAATTCCACATCTTCAGCAGCAGTAGTGCAGCTAAGCAGTCCCATGGGTGAACTGAATTTATCATGGGCTAGCTATCCAGACGAGGTACTTTCAAAAATTGTATATGGTTCAGACTCTGATTTGACACACACCATAGATTGGTCTAATCAGACTGACAGTACGATATCTATAGGTTGTCTTTCTGATACATTAAATATATCGATGACATATAGTTTTGGAACTCATGTCTCTACGGTAGCGTGTCCTGGTCGAAACAATTTCAGTTCTATGAAACGAACTGTTGTGGTGACATTTCCCGGCGCAATTCCGGATCAAGGTGAGGCACAAATATGCCTTGATTCTTCGGAGTCGGATACCCAGTGCTGGGATTCAAATTCTGGATTTGAGGCGTATCTGATTCCGGCCTCTTACTCCGCATACCTGGTCACTAGCAATGCGACTATCCCATTCGATAACCTAATCGAAGTGAACACTGAAAATGAACTAATTCTCGCCGCACCGTATATGCATCGGATATTGATTGTGAGGGGGGGAGTGCCCATTAAAAATCTTGCAGTGCTTGCTCCAACTACCGTACTGCCACCCAGTGGCTGGGCTTCCGGTACTTCTGGCACAGTACTCCTGTCTCGGATGGTTACATATCCGGCAGTTCTTACCATTGAGGATGATTCTTTGCAACTCAATTCTGGGGATGCCAGCCGAGTTTGGCATTTATCAGAACAGATTCCAGTTTCAAATCCTGTAAGCCCTCTTAACACATCCGTTAGTGGCTTTTCCACCCAGTATGTATTAGAACCGGACACGATTTTGTTGAAGGTTTTCGGAGAGCCGGAAGCAGTCGTTCGCCCGTCGCCAAATACCTATGCTGTTGGGCTATTAGGGCCAATGGGGCCGCGCGGGGTCAGTTTATCCCTAGAATCATCAGAACCCTTCAATGCGACAGTACAGCTTAGAGCATTTGACGATCAAAATCCGTTTGTGCTTGGGGATGTAGTATTTTCTCAACCTTTTTTTGTGCCGCAAGGATCTTCTTCGCATCAGATTTTTCCACTTTTACAGGGTGGTGGGGAATCTCGATGGGTTGCACCGGGCAACTATAAACTTCTTATTACTCCCACGAATAGCAGTCTATCTATCTTCGCAGTTTTTGTGGACTCGCTTGGTAATGAATCACGGGGCAATCATGGTCAGAATATTTTGCTCGGATATTAAAGGGGGCACACAATGCTAATATGCCGTTACTCCATATTTGCTATTTACTTATTTGTAATTGCTCAGGGATTGTCCATATTCGGTTGTTGCTCGACTTGCAGTAATTACGGTCTCAATATTGCGTTAGAGCCAACTGTCGATGTTCAACCCAT
>DITF01000088.1 GCA_002422125.1 bacterium UBP17_UBA6191 | reverse complement strand
TTTGTTCCTGCGATTTGGTCTCTTCCCATTCTTGTCGCAACAGGTCTTCCAATTCCTGATCGGTGGGTTCATCAGAATCAGATTTTCTGTTTTTCAGAGCCTGAGCCTTTTCCCTGAGTGAAGAGGCTAACTCCCCTGACTCCCATTTCTTTTTCAAATCAATAAACTCTTCCGAGATTGTTTCACCAGCGGAATGAACATAAGATTTTGCAATTTTTGCGAGACGATCTGCTATACCCATGATCCCATTATAACTCAAACTACTGCGCTCTGGGATGATGAAGCATTAATTGTTCCTTCATTCTGGATTTGGAAATGTGAGTATAGATCTGGGTTGTGCCAAGACTTGAGTGCCCCAATAGCTCTTGCACAGAACGAATATCCGCGCCAGCGTTCAGAAGATGGGTGGCAAAGGAATGTCTTAACATGTGAGGACTGATATTTTTATAGATTCCTAGTTTTTCCATGTATTGGTTTAAGAGAAACTGAATGCCACGGACACTAAGACTTTTCAATTTTTGAGATATCAGAACTTTGTCTATGTTTGCGGAAACTCCAGAAATTGCTCTTTTTTCCAGGTAACGGGCTAACCAATGTTGGGCAGGGGTAGACAAAAAAACCAGTCTTTCTTTTGAGCCCTTGCCACGAATCAGAATTTGCCCTTCCTTACCTCTTAGCTGTGACATCGTCAAACTGGCCAATTCACTGACTCGCATGCCGGTAGAATATAGTAGATCAATGATGAGATGATCCCTCAAGTCCCAGATTTCATCGGACAGGGGAGCCTCCAAAATTTTTGCCATTTCCTTTTCAAACAAAAACTTTGGCAGTTTTTTATCCTGTTTGGGGCTGATTAAAAACTGGGCCCAATTGGTTTTAATATGACCTTTGTGAAACAGCCAGGCATAAAAAGATCGGAGGCTGGCCAGTTTTCGCAATGTGCTGGAAGGTTTGTATTGATTCTGAGACAGAAAGTAAGGCCAGGCTTTTAAGTCGGCGAGACTCAACTCTAAAATTTCTGAATCACTTAATGGCTGTCCCCGGCGGGATTCCATCATCTCACACCACTGAATAAGGTCTTTTTCATAGGTTGTGAGCGTATTTTGGGAATAATTTAATTCTGTTTCCAATGATTGTATGAATTTATGAATTAGGTTCATACCATATTGTATCGGAGATAAATTGTGGCGTTCCCAGAGTCTTCAAAAGATATAATCCTGAAGCCGGAGCACAAACCACAACCGGGCGAGTGCTTCTGTCGATTCCCTTGATTGTAAGCATATCTTTAATCGTGTTTTTAGTGATTCTGCCTTTAAGACATTCAAAGGCGTAGGCAACCATAAATCGCACCATCATCCACAAAAACCCATTTCCGTGAATGCGGATTTTCCATAAGGGCTGGGAATCGGTTCGTTCTTCCAGCAGTTCTACTCCATGGACTTTGCGGATATGGCTCTCGATCTTTCGTGAACGATCGTGTTTGGAGAACAGTTCAAAATCATGTTCTCCTTCAAACAATTTAAGAACCGGTCTCATGGATTGGGCCTGTTCGGCCAACTTTAAATCGTCGATACACCAATGATAGGGTTCATGGAAGGGGTGGAAATGGCCAAAACGGATGCGGTATTCGTAGATTTTTTCGTGAGTGGCATTACGCCAGGAAAAATCAGGGTGTACCTCAGCCACTTGATGAATTTTTACATGTTCGAGCCAGCGATTGATGCGGGCGGGGCATTTATGGGCTGGTGTATCTGTTTTGGTTTTAAACCACACTCTCTGATCAAGAGCGTGCACTCCTGCATCGGTTCTTGAAGCTGACTCAACCATAATGGATTCTTGAAGACATTCACTTATGGTTTGCCTTAAATATCCCTGCACAGTATGCAAATCGGGCTGAACCTGAAATCCAGTGAATCTGGAACCATCATATGCAATTGAACAGTAATATACTTTCAAGATCAGGAGTTAAAAATTTCGTTGGAAAAAATTTCTTCTGAGAGAGCGGAGTCTAACTCATGCGGATCAAATGTCAGACGATACAGCTTTATGGGCAATGACTTGCCTTTAACTTCCTTTTCACCCACAAACTCAAACTTGAATGAGTTGTTACTAATTGCCTTGATAGTGGCTTCCGTACAGAACACATGATTTGGCTCACCGCTCGATTCGACTCTTGAGGCCACATTTACCTCATCTCCAAACACATCTCCGCTTTGATCGTACATCCAGCCAGTGTTGATTCCAATACGAATTTCCCAGGGGAAAACATCCATTTCTGCCCTGCGACGATTGTTCTCAATAATGAGTTGCTGAATCTGCATGGCGGCTACAATTGCATCTTTGGCATTGTCAAATCTTGCCATGTAAGCATCACCAATCTTTTTGATAACAGTACCACCATGCTTGTTGATAGTGGGAGGTAATATCTGGTCGCCTTGAAGCACAACGCGCATCATGTCATTGGGATATTTTTCAGACAACTTGGTATATCCCTTGATATCTGTAAACATAATGGTCAAAAACTTTTTACGCTTTTCGATCACTTCTTCAATTTCAGCTAGTTCGGCTTCATCTTTTAAAGTCTGCTTTCTGGCAAAAAGTTCTTGCATGGTTAATTTTTCAAATTTTGATATCTTGCTTTGATCAAAGTCCGGGTCAGCTTTGATTTTTCTTTGTTGGGTCAGGGCAATAGCCTCGTCGGGAACCTGGTCCAAGACATTGGAATATATCTGATATAATTCTGAGAGTTTGCTGTTATTTTTGTGTAAGTCAAACAGAAGGTCGTGAACCACCTGATTTTCATAATCCAGATTAAGCAGTTTCTCCAAGTCGTCTAAGGCCTCTTTGTACAGGTTTTTGTTAGTTTTGTACTCCGCTAAAATGAGATAGGGCTCTGTATTTTCTGGGTCCTGGATTTTGCAAAGTTCATAAAAGGCCAGTGCTTCTTCACTCAATATTCGATCTTTTAAAAGTGCCTGCAAAATGAAATTGCGAACGGCTTCCGAGTTGCTCAGACTTTCCAAATGTTTGATTAGAAGACTTACAGCTCGTTTATCTGTCAATTTATGCTTAAGACAAAATTCGGCAAAAAATTTGGCAAAATCAGAATCAGTTGGCTGGCTTTCGAGATAGGCGCAGAGATAATTCAAATCCTGGGCCTTGGCTTTGGTGGGATTTCGAGACAGAAACGCGCCTAACTCAATAGCAAGCTCCCCACTTTCGTCCCGATTTTTTGCCTTGGCCGCCATAGGGATGCCCTTGTCCGCATTATTGAGCTTTAAATAGGCAATGGCTAACATCCATTCCAATTTATCGGAATCTTCGCTGCTGAGACCAGCTCTGTCCTCAGGTTTCCCCATTTTGTCTACAAGCTTCTGGTACTGCTTGGTTTCCATCAGTTTTTTGGCTTGAGCAAGCAAAGTTTGCGCTTGCTTGGCTTTGCGTTTCTGCTCGCGGGCTGGTGCTGTTTTTTCCATGAGATCCAGGATTAGATCCTTTAGGGTCCATAAAAGAATCAAGGCCAAACCAATCCAGTGCAGATAAAACTTTGGGATATAGGAACGGTTCCATATATCAAGATACAATGTCTTGCTTGTGACCTTGAATACCTTATGCTCAGACTGATTTTCGATGGGATTACCAGAAGCGTCTGTATGCACAAAAATCCGTTTAGAATTATCCTCGTAGATAAATTCATCTGCTAATGGAGTTAAACGATTGTGAATCCAGAACAGATCAACATGATCCGGGGCAATTTTTTGGCCCAAAAATACTTGAATGGCATCGGCTGGGCCCAATTCTCCCTTTTTGATTAACCCCTGATACAGAGTAGGAAAGGATTCAAAGAGGTAAATTCCCAAAAGTAGGATTCCAAGTAATATGATTCGAATAATAAACTTTGCCATACTAAGCCTTAACTGCAATACCCTCTGTTGCCGCACCGAGGCTAACAATAGAAGTGTTGGTTAATTGATCAACCTGTTGTCGGTAGACATCCAATAGTTTTTCCAGTTCGTTATCATGTCTTGTGGGTCCANNTGGGTCATGATGAAAAAAAAGCACCTGTTTGGCGTTGGCCTTGTGGGCAATCTGAACAGCATCATCCATGGAAGTGTGTCCCCAACCTCGCTTTGTCATATATTCGGCGTGAGTATACTGAGCGTCAATCACTAAAACATCAGCATTTCTGCAAAACTCAACCAGCCCCAGATTCTGTTCCTCGATAGTCTCCTGCACCTCAAGAAAATCTTGCAATTCTTCTTCGTCCTCTGGTGCCTTTCCTCCATAAATTACATCGTAGTAGGGTTCAACATCGGTGAGAAAACAGATTACTTTTTTATCTTTTTCAATGCGGTATGCCAGGGTTCTGACAGGATGATTTACATATTTTGGGGTGACTTTAAATCCATTCAGAATTAAGGATTGTTCTTGCACGGCCTCGTAAGAAATTTCGGCCCCTAGTTGACTAAAGTTGACCGGAAAGTAGGAGTACTGCATTTGAGCGGCAATGACCTGATCAAAGGGAGTGTCAAACATGGAAGGCCCGACCATGTGAATCTTATTTTTGGGAATAAAGGCCGGGATAAAAAAGGGAAAGCCCTGTATGTGGTCCCAATGGGTATGAGTAATCAGAATCGGGATTTCAATGCCCATACCCCGGTTTTTCATGATGAAAGTACCAGCCTCACGGATGCCGGTACCACAATCTATCAGCAAAAAGGAGTTTCCATCCCGGATTTCCACACAGGTGGTGTTACCACCAAAGTGCACCGTAGTTGGCCCTGGAGTGGCGATAGATCCTCGAACACCCCAAAAAAATATCTCCATTATGCTCCTCTCACAAATTGACTGGCTTTGGCTAATTCGACCCTGAGTCGAGCCTCCAGAAGCTCCTGTGCCCTAGTTTGAGTGGTGCCAACAACATCCCAGATCTCGGGGGCCAAGTATTCTGTATACCCTTCACCACAGCTACCCACTTTATTAATTCTAAGCAAATTAGACGCAACGGCAACCACCAATGTGGTTTTAAGTTCAGAATTTAAGGGGTTTGGGTAATTCTTTACCCCGTCCACCAACCAGTCAGGAAGCCGCCAGCGCATTGCCAGTCTTTCGCCTACTTCCAGATGGCTGATGCCCATCATGTCAGATTCTACCTCGGTTAAAGGGACTTCCCGTTCTTTTGCCAATGCTAAAACCTGTTCATACTCGGAAGGGTAAAATTGCATAAGAAAAGCAATTCCAATGCAGTGTAAAAGGCCGACTAAAAACAAATCGTCAATTACCTGTTTGTCCAGCTTGAGCTCTCGGCCCAGAATCTGGCTAAATACAGCCGTGCCCACAGAGTAGGTCCAAAATTGTTCCGAAGACAGGTGTTTGGAGCGCAGGCCTTTTTGCAAGGAACCTAGCACACAAGAAGTCAGAGCCAGATGTTTAATCGTGTTTAGCCCCAAAAGGATTACGGCGCGGGACAGAGAGGTTATTTGAGTTGGTAACCCAAAAAAGGATGAGTTGACCAGCTTTAAAACCTTGCCTGTTAAAACTGGGTCCATCTGGATTACTTTAATTAAATCTTGGGTTGATGAATTTAAATCGTTCACGAGCCCAATAATTTTGGGGACGGTGTGATCCAGAGTGGTCATTTTTTCGATGTTTCCATCTACCGTCTTCAAAATACTGTTCATAGTTCAGCCTTTTTCCATGAAGTCATGGAAAGTATGAGTTGCAACCAGCCATTCTAGTCCCTCCAGAAAACTGGTGTAAAGAGAACAACCAAAGTAAGTATCTCTAACCGTCCTAAGAGCATCAAAAAGGACAATATCCATTTAGCAAATGTTGTAATATGTCCAAAATTATCTACAGGTCCCACCAATCCTAGACCAGGCCCAATGTTAGAAAGGCAAGTTGCCACCGCCGAACTGGAAGTCAAAAGATCAAGACCAGTTAAACTTAAGGCAATACACCCGAGTCCAAAAAATCCAAACCATAGTACTACAAAACTGAGCACTCCAAAAAGAATCTGGCTGGAAATTACCTGATCGGCAATTTTTACCCGGCTGATTGCTCTGGGATGTACCAGAAGATATAGTTGCTGATAGGCAAACTTAGCTAGAATAACATGGCGAATCACTTTGATTCCACCGGCGGTAGAGCCCGCACAACCCCCACAAAACAGGATGGCAAAAATTACCATCTGGGCTCCCATGGGCCACTTCGTGTAGTCAGTTAATCCAAATCCAGTGGAGGTAAATGTCGCACTGACCACAAATACGACCTCGCGAATACAGTCCTGTAAACTGGTGTAATTTCCGTGAGCCATCAGTATGATGACTAAGATTAGGGAACAAATCAGGATTAGGGCCAGATAAACTCTGGTTTCTGAGTCCTTGAATACAAGTCTAAGTCGTCCTGTTAGGGCATACCAGTGAAGATAGTAGTTAACTCCTGCCAGAATCATGAACAAGGATAAAACCCAGTGAATATAAGCATCCTGATAAAAGGCGATACTCTGGTTTTTTGTGGAAAATCCCCCGGAAGAAACCGTGGACATAGCATGATTTACAGAATCGTAAAAATTCATTCCTCCTAACAGGAGTAGCAGGAGTAAAACTACAGTCATGGCCACATATACCTGCCATAAAATTCGGGCGGTATCCTTGACCTTGGGTGTCAGCTTATCTTCATCCCCAGGTCCAGAAACCTCGGCTTTAAATAATTCCATGCCACCAATACCCAGGATGGGTAAAATTGCCAGACCTAGTACAATAATTCCCATTCCACCCAGCCAATGTGTGATGGATCTCCAAAGTAGAATACTTTTGGAATGAGCTTCAATATTGGGCATAATGGAAGCGCCGGTTGTGGTCAGACCACTGATGGTTTCAAAGATAGAGTCAGTGAAGCTGAGGCCTGGATTTGCAAGGACATAAGGCAGACAGCCAAACCCAGCTATGGTTACCCAGACCAGAGACACAATCATAAAGCCTTCGCGGGAACTAATTTCAGTGCTGGCAGTTTTATCGGCCCGAATCATCATAAGGGAACAAAATAAAGTGACCAAAAATGAGGCCAAAAATGCTTTCCAGTCGTTTTCGCCCAAATAAATGGCTAAAGCCATTGGGGGCAGCATAAATGCCGAAAACCCCAAACTTAGGGAACCAAGCACTCGCAGAATAGTTTGAAATTTCATGCTTTATGTGGAGGGCTCAAAAAAGGTTCTGGCCTTGTCAAAATTTTCTGCAAGCGTGAATACGATCACATGGTCTCCTGCTTTTACCTTAGTATTACCTCTTGGAAGTACAAATTGTCCATTACTAGTGACACCACCAATCAGAATGTTCTTCGGT
>DITF01000067.1 GCA_002422125.1 bacterium UBP17_UBA6191 | reverse complement strand
GGGGTCACTGGTCGTGGTCTTTACGCCGAGCTCGAATCCTGGCCCATTGAAGGTTTTATGGCCTATGAAGCGCTGCCGGGTCGATGGGTGTTTCAAGAAGATACCCAGACAGCCGTCACCAGACAAGGGCAATCGATTCGTATGGGCCATAAACTTAAGGTAAAAATTCGCTCGGTGGATGTCCTCAAGGCTCGAATCGATCTCGACTACCAAGGGGGGCTTGTCTTTACCCCTCAAAAACGCTTTACCCAATCATAATTATCTGGACATATCTTAGGAACTCGTTGCAGAAGGCTTGCCACACTGGTACAATTACGCACTTTGGACTTCCCATGAGTTTTTGTGGGCAGTTTGTGCTTGAATTGTACGGAGATTTGAATTAAATCATGATGTTTGGTGGATTGTCAGAAAAGCTTCAGGGTGCTGTCTCAAAAATGAGCGGGCAGTCCGTGCTGACGGAAGAAAACATCAAAGAGGCTTTAAGGGAAGTTCGTCTAGCCTTGTTAGAGGCTGATGTAAACTTTTTACTGGTGAAAGAAGTAGTGGACCAGATTCGCCAGAAGGCCGTGGGCGTTGCCCTGGAAAAAGGCGTGCAACCTGCTCAAAAGCTCTTTGCCTTGGTGCATGAGCAACTAGTAGAGCTTTTAGGCGGCTCCAATGTCCCCCCCTTTCAGCTAAGCTCGGGCAGGCAGCACAAAATTTTAATGGTCGGGCTTCAAGGATCTGGGAAAACCACAACTGCTGGCAAACTGGCTCGACACTTTAAGGACTTAAAGCCAACCTTGGTTGCGGCGGATATATACAGACCTGCGGCAATTTCCCAGTTAGCAACCGTAGCCAAACAAGCTGGTGCCGGATTTTATCAGGCCGGACAAAAGGATCCAGTAGAAATTGCCAAAGAAGGATTGGCTCAGGCCAAAGAAACCAATTCGCGACTAGTGATTCTGGATACAGCCGGAAGGCTACAGATTGATGCAGAACTGATGCAGGAATTGGTTCGTGTTAAGGCTTCTTTTGAACCAGACCACATTATTATGGTTCTTGATTCCATGACAGGGCAGGAAGCCATCAAGGTAGCTCAGGCCTTTGATGAGAATCTTGGTATCACTGGGGTGATACTGTCCAAGGCCGATGGCGATGCCAGAGGTGGTGCTGCTTTATCCGTCAGCAAGGCAACTGGGAAGCCCATACTTTTTTTAGGGATTGGGGAAAAACTGGATGGCCTTGAACTGTTTATGGCCGAACGGGTTGCCTCTCGTATCCTAGGGATGGGCGATGTTGTTGGACTCGTAGAAAAAGCCTCTGAGGTAATGGATGAATCCACTGCCAAAAAAATGCAGCGCAAAATGGGCTCTGGGGAATTCAATCTTGAAGATTTTTTGGAACAAATGCAGATGATAAAAAAAATGGGCCCTATGGGAGATCTTTTGAAGATGATTCCTGGGGTCGGCCAGATGATTGGAGAAGAACAGCTTGGTGGAGTCGAGCAGGAGATGAAGCGTACTGTCGCCATCATCAGTTCAATGACCCCACAAGAAAGGCAGGACCCCTCTATCCTCAATGGCTCAAGAAAGCGCCGGGTAGGCCAGGGTTCTGGCACAAATGCCCAGCAAATCAACCATTTACTCAGACAGTTTGAGCAAATGAAACAGGCAATGAAACAAATGAAGAAGGCTGGACTTTTTAAGCCAGCGAACCTGCTCAAAGGGAAATTGCCCTTTGGGATGTAATTCGTCAGTATTTGGCTGACCGGAGGAATCATGATCGTTTTAAGATTAAAGCGTGGCGGAGCGAAAAAAAACCCTTGTTACCGTATTGTAGCCGCTGAGCAAAGAATGCGCCGAGATGGACGCAATGTGGAAGAGCTTGGCTATTATCATCCACTAAGCAGCCCAGTGCAGTTTAAGGTTGATGAAGAAAAGGTTAAGCGGTATATCGCTAATGGAGCAAAAGCCACTGAAACTGTAGCCAGTTTTCTTAAAAAACAGGGCATTGTTGCCCCAGTTTTATAATCACTATGAACGCTACGGAATTTGTTCGTTTTGTAATCGAAAATCTGGTAGAACGGCCTGAGGATGTCCGAATCAAGGAGATTGAGGGAGATTCCGCTACGGTTTTAGAAATAGAAGTAGCCAAAGAAGACACCCCGCATGTCATTGGAAGGCAAGGCAGAGTTATCAACGCCCTGCGCGATGTGGTGAGAGCTTTGAGTCGTAGGCAGAAAAAGAAAATTGTAATTGAGGTGCTTTAATGTCGGGTTCCATTGATATTGTTCGTAAGGTGCTGGTTCGCTCCATTGTAAATGAAAAGCTCAAGACTATCCTGAGCAACGAAATTGACAACAACCTTCAGAATCTGGAGAGAGAATTTCAAAATTTTTCTCGCCAAAGAGAAGGCTACCTGGCCCAATGTCGTGAAAAAGATGTTAAGCCTGATTATGAAATCATGAAACGAATGGCCATGGAAGATGAGAAGTTTCGTACTCAGAAGGAGCAGGGAACTCGACAACTTCAGGAGATTCGCAGCTTGCAGGATGGTCAGGAATATGTGCACGGCACCGTAGACTCTGTGGTAAAAGTTGGCACAGGCGACAATTGGCACAGCCTTATGACTGGTGTTGATGTAATTCTTGAAGACGGGATTGTCAAAGAAATTCGCAACCGCGAAGTCAAACTTTGATGCCAGGATGGATGACAAGTGTCTGAATTGGTCAAGGTAGGGTATATTCGCCGGATCCACGCCCTAAAGGGACAAGTGGTAATCTCAAGCCTCACCGATTTTCCTGAGGAGCGATTTGCCCCCGGAACCGTTCTTTTGTTGCAAAATAAAAATGGAACTGTCCAGGAGATTGAAGTGGAGTTCAGTACTGAGTACAAGGACGGATTCCTTTTAAAATTCTGCGATATCGACTCCCCGGAAATGGCCAACCTGCTACGAGGCTCATACCTTTGTATCTCGGGCTCTGAGCGACTGGAACTGGTGGAAAACGAGTTTTATGAGGATGAGCTTGTAGGCATGGATGTTTATGACTCCTCAGATCAAAAGATTGGCACTGTGCTGGAGCTCATCCGAAGTCCTGCTCATCCAGTTCTGGAAATTAGCAATGGTGAGTCCATTCCATTTGTGAAAGAATTCATTCATTCCATAGACAGAACTTCCCGTAAACTTAAAATCCTGAAGAGAGCTTATGCGGATTGATATCCTCAGCTTATTTCCTGACTCTTTGAATGGCTTTTTGGCCCAAAGCATTGTCAGACAGGCCCAAAAAAAAAAGTCTCTTTCACTCAAGATTTGGAACTTTCGGGAGTTTGCATTAGACCGTCATGCCACTGTGGATGACACTCCCTACGGGGGTGGGGCCGGAATGGTACTTCGGGTGGAACCGGTTGTAGCCTGCTTAGAAGCTATCAGTCGCGAAATTGGCAAAGAAATATCCAGCCCAGATGCCAACATTATTTTGACAGCGGCAGATGGAGATGTGTATAATCAGCGCCTTGCTTTGGAGTTGGCTTCTTTGGATCACTTGGTGATCCTTTGTGGTCACTACAAGGGCTTTGATGAACGGGTCAGTCATTTTTCCCACCGCAAAATATGTGTTGGGGACTATGTTCTGAGTGGAGGCGAGCTCCCCGCTCTTGTGATAGTGGACTCTATCGCCAGGCTATTGCCAGGTGTGGTTTCTGACTTTGATTCCATCAACTCAGATTCGCATTGGGATGGCTTGTTGGGGGCTCCTTGTTACACAAGGCCTGAGGAATTTCGGGGGCTAAAAGTACCCGAGGTGCTTCTTAGTGGAAACCACAAGGCAATAGAGGAGTTTAGGTTTAGTGAGGCGTATCGCAGAACCGCCGCGTGTCGACCCGAGCTTCTGGAAAAGAAAAAATTGAATAAAACGCAGAAGAAACTGCTCAATAAAAATGGGCTCATCACCTGAGAAAGCCTGTTTCCAGCCTGGGAAGGCGCGGTTTGAAGGAGTAATGCAGATGGATATCATAGCAAAGATTGAAAAGGAAATGACACCCGATCGTGGTTTTCCATCCTTTCGGGTTGGTGACACCATCAAGGTGTCCGTGAAAGTGAAAGAAGGTGCAAAAGAGCGCGTTCAGAGCTTTCAAGGAATCTGCATCGGTGTTAAAGGTGGAGGCATCAACAAAAACTTCCGAGTTCGGAAAATCTCCGGTGGTGTCGGGGTCGAAAGAATCTTCCCTTACCACTCCCCATCTGTTGAGGCTGTGGAAGTAATTCAGGAAGGCTCCGTTCGACGGGCCAAGCTGTATTACCTGCGCGGTCGAGTTGGGAAAAATGCTAGTAAGGTGAAGCAAAAAGCTCGCCAGGCAGTGGTAGCCTAACTTTTAAAACGACAGTTCCCTGCTGGAGTTTTTTGCTCTGGCAGGGAATTTTCTATTTATGTCCATTCCAAAAAATGCCCTATATCAGGATCTCAAAGATTGCAATTTAATTATTGAGGTGCGTGATATTCGTTTGCCCCTGACTACCGCAGTCCCTTTGTTAAAAGCCAAGTTCGGCTCAAAGGCCAGAGCGATCTTTTTTACCAAGGCCGATTTAGTGTCAGAAGGGTTAAGGCAAAAGGTGTTGACCTGGGGCCGTAACCAGGGCCTGTATTGTGCCGCCGTAAATATCAATGATAAACAGGCCTTAAAGAAACATTTAGCCCAGGCTGCCAGCCATTGTGCGACCCAAAGATCTCTCCTTGGTATTTTGCGGGTGGGAATTATTGGGCTACCCAATGTGGGTAAAAGCTCTATGATCAATATTTTTCGCGGTAAAAATGTAGTAAAGGTTGCCAACCGTCCGGGAGTTACTCGGGGCCGGCAATGGATTCGCATCAGCGAAAGCATGGTGATGCTTGACACCCCAGGAATTGCTACTATCGCCTATAAAAAAAGCCAACATAAAGAAAATTTTTTAAAACTGGCTGCATGTAGAATTTTAGCTGACAGTGAGTATGAAATGTTGGAAGTAGCTGAGTACTTTTACCAAAAACTTCAGGAAAATAAATCAATCCCCATTTCATCGGAACTAGAGGAAGTTCTGAACAGACACTTGGAATTTTCGGAATTATTAGCTAGCATAGCTATTAGGCAGAATTTTAAAAAACTTGGAGGAGTCCCAGATATTGAGCGAGCAAGCAGATATTTTTGTGAACAGTGTCACCAACATCTATTGCCCTTTGTAGATATGGATTGCTTACCTGCCTGACTTCCCATTATGAGTAGCCGTGCTTACTTTTTGCTTTTTGCCTCTTTTGTAGCCACTGTGGTCTTTTTGATTCTGCGCTACACCAATAATCCTTATGCTGGTTTTGAAATTGGTAAAGTTGCCAGCCATGATTTTGTGGTTTTGAAGGACTATGAAGTAGTTTTAGAGGAACAATCCCATAGCTTACTGAAAGGACAGGTTCTGGTTCGGCAGGGCGATATCGTTCCCAAGTTACAAGGCCGAATCATGGAAGTTTTAAGGGATCGAGAGCAAACGGACTTCTGGATGGGTGCCTCGGGTTCTGTACTATTAGGTCTGTTTTTGTTAACCATGTTTGCCATCTTTTTACAAAGAATCAACCCTGACATTTGGAAAGATTCAGCAGTAGTGAATCTGGTGGCCATTTTTTATTGGGTATGTCTGGGCCTCATGATGCTAGCCCACACCCTTCCTTCCAATCACCTGACATTTCTCTTAAATCCAGTTCCCATGTTAGTACTGTTGTTTGCCGTATTTATCAACTCCGAACTGGCTCTTTTAATGGCCATGATTTTTGCCACTTTGTTTGGCTTTTCAGCCCCCCTTGAAATCAGTACTGGTGTCTTTTTTGTATCGCTTTTGGCCAGCATGCTGGGAATTTTTTCAGTATCATCCAGGAAAAGTCGTAGAGGCGACATCACCAGAGCTGGTTTGCTGGTAGGTGTCGGTAGTTTTTTACTGCTTTTGGGCCTCAATTTAACCCATATCAATCAACTGCCCTCCATCAGTTTTGAAACCATTTACATGGACCCGCTCATGGGGGCTATTAATGGGGTCTTAAGTGCCATCATTGCCTTGGGAGCAATTCCCATTATTGAGAGTCTGTTTAGCATTCCCACCAGTACACGACTACTTGAGCTTCTTGAGCTGAATCAACCCCTTTTGCAAAAGCTCATGGCTGAAGCTCCCGGGACATACCACCATTCCCTGATTGTAGCCAACCTAGCTGAAAAAGCCGCCGAAGAAGTCGGTGCCGATGCTCTGTTTTGCAGGTGTGCCTCCCTGTACCATGATATCGGAAAAATGAAACGCCCCTTTTTCTTTATAGAAAACCAGATGGGAGGAGTTAACCTGCATGATAATCTCAACCCCTCTTTATCTGTTTTGATCATCACCTCTCATACCCATGATGGGGTAGAGATTGGCAAAGAATATAATCTTCCCAAGCCAATTCTAGACATTATGATTCAACATCACGGTACGGACTTGGTAGCTTTTTTTCATAACAAGGCTAAGATGAACGAATCTGAGGATGATCTGGTACAGGAACATCAGTATCGTTATGATGGGACTAAACCTCAGTCTAAAGAGGCTGGTATCATTATGATTGCCGATTCCGTAGAAGCAGCATCGCGCACCCTTCTCAAGCCAAATCATAACTCCATTGAATCTCTGATACGACGCATCATTGATGCCAAGGACCAGGATGGACAATTTGATGAATGTGACCTCACCAAAAAGGATTTGGAGCTGATTGCCAATAGCCTGAACAAATCCTTGTTATCTATGTACCATGCCAGAATCGACTATCCTGAAGATCTGTTGAAGAAAAACAAGGGAATGAAAGTAGAGCTAGCCATGAAGAGTGTGCCTAATGTCTGAAACCCCCAGTGAGTTTCCCGCCCCATTTGTTGTTCACGACTTCCCAATGGACAGAGATCAGGAATACTTTAGACAGGTCATGGAAGTATTGTCAAACCGCTTTGATCTTGAAGGGTTTCTTGAAATCAGCGTCAGTTTTCTAGACTCTGAAGAAATGCGTGAGCTCAACAAGGACTATCGCGATAAGGATGAAGCCACCGACATCCTTACATTTTTGGTTCCAGCCTCAGAACACATGCCCAATCTAGGGGATATCTACCTGTGTACCGAATATCTGCGCGACGATTGGGAATTAGGTGAACCCGATTTAATCCTAGGCTTTATGTTTTCACACGGTGTATTGCATCTCTTAGGTTACACCCACGAAACGGAAGAAAAATTAATGGCAATGGTGCAGCTACAAAAGGAAATTGTCGGCAAAGGAATTTCTAGATAGTATGGATGACCCTGGACCTTTGCCCCTGATTCTTGTTGCATTGTTGGGCCTAGCTGGCATTTTTGTTTTTGGATACAGGCTGGTATCCAGACGGCTTGACATGGACCCCGATGAAGACAAGCGATACCGCTCCCCTCTTGGTCACGATATTTCCCTCATATTCTACACAACCAGCATGGTCCTCTTGGGTCATGAGTTAGAATCAAGCAGCGGGTGGCTCAATACATATTTTTTGTTGTGGGCTGCTCTGTTGCCCGCCCTTTCCCTGCCTAGAATTCTGTTATTTCTCAGAATTCGTTCCCGTCGCAATAACCAGGACAGGCTCGAAGAGATTCAGGACTGGTTTCGCCAGGGACTGCTAGATTTTTCTGAAGGCGTAGTCAGTGAAGTTATGGTACCAATTGGTGATGTTTTTATGGTTTCTAAAACTTCAAAAATTAGTGATATCCTGTCGGACCCTGACTACAAACCCTATTCCAGAATTCCAGTATTCTCAGAAGACCGCCATAATATAGTTGGTGTAGTTTATAGTAAGGATTTGATTCGTGAAGGCTTAAAACAATCTCGAGTAAACCCCGCCTCACATTCCATATCTGGATTATCAAGAGAAGTATTTTTTGTTCCCGAAGTCATGGAACAGATCGAACTCCTTAGGCAATTCCAATCCCGCAGGGTGCAACTAGCCGTGGCCATAGATGAATATGGGGTCGTATCTGGCATAGTGACTCTGGAAGATCTTCTGGAAACCGTGATTGGAGAAATCAGAGACAAACGCAATGATTCCGAGGAATTGATCGTAAAATCGGGAAAGAAAGAGTGGACCTTAGATGCCCGAATGGATCTGGAGACCTTTTCTGAGTTAGTCAATGTTGAATTCGAATCTGATGCTGTGGAGACCCTGGGCGGATTAATATTTTTACAGTTTGGCTCGCTACCCCAACCTGGGCAAAAGATTATCCTAAACGGCTTTGAGTTTGTGATCCAGGAAATGGACGGATACCGAATTAAAATGCTATTTGTCAGGGAGCAAAACTGATGATGCTTATTTTTGTCAGTATTGGCGTATTGTGTCTCTTTTTAGGACGGCTAGCCTCGGCTCAGGTCGTCTTTTGTTATCAGGACAAGGAGATTGAACCAGAACAAGCTACGGATTTAGGTTCTGAGGTTTTATCTTCCTGGGTTTGGGTATTACCAATGCTTTTGATACCCCACATTATATTAAAATTGCTGCCCAACCAGATTCCTGCAGTTTTGTGGGTATTTCTACTTTTATCTGTAGCGATGAGTGTCTTGGTACATGCAGGATTCACACAATTTCTTTACACCGGTAAAACCAAAAGGATTGCCTTAATTTACCGTTTGTACCAATTGTGTAAACCCATATTTTTTCCATTGGCTCAACTGGAGCACAAAGTATACGCATGGTTTGGACTAGGAGACTGTCAATCTAAATTTAATCAACATCTGAGAGTTCGGATTCAACAGCTCAACTTTTTGCGGCAACATGGTACAGAAAGCCCCGACTCTGATAACAGAATCCTGATTCTGATGGAGAATTTACAGAAACTGGTACAACATACTGCCTCAGACATATTAAAACCCATGTCACGAATTGTCACTGTCAGAAAAGAGATGAGTATCTCGGAAGGACTTGAGTTAGCTTCCGTTACAGGGTTTAGTCGCCTGCCTGTAGTTTCCGAGGATGGGAAAATTGAAGGCATCTTTCGTTCCAACCAACTAGAGCATTTGAGCCGCCTCAAGACTCCTATTGGCCGGGAAATGGATGAAGCTCTGATCTTTCAGGCTGAAACCTCAGTATATGAAATTTTAAAAAGGCTGCAAGAACAAAAGCGGCAACTTGGAATCATCATGGAGAACACAATTCCCTTGGGCATTATTACCCTGGAGGACATTCTGGAATTGGTTGTTGGTGAAATTCAGGACGAGTTTGACAAGCCGCAAGTGACGAAGCTGGATAAAGACTCCTGGGCCATCGATGCCAATGTATCCATGGGAACCTTAAAACGGGTGTTGGAGCGATTTCCTTCACAGAACCTGCATATGACTCTGGGCCAGTATCTTTCCCAAAAGCTGCACTCCAGTATAAAACCTGGGGACTTTATCGATTGTGGGGGGTACATGCTTGAGGTAATGGATATGAAAACCTCAGGGTTGAAGAAAGTCAGGGTTCAAATGAGGAAGCACTAGCGCCTATGATTTGAATCTACTATAATACGGCCTGATTTAAGAAAGAGGAGTGGCTTTCCATGCAGGAAATTTTAGATGCTTGTGCTAAAGATATTGAAACAAACGGATTGAAAAAAAATAAGGTGGCCCACCGGGTTTTGATTGCCGATGATGCCCTGTTTGTTCGCCGCACCATCGCCAAGATTCTTACTTCCGTAGGCTACGAAATTGTTGGTGAGGCTGAAAATGGTCAGGAAGCAGTGGAAAAGTTTTTTGCTCTTCAGCCAAGTCTGGTAACTATGGATATCACCATGCCCGTCATGGAAGGTATTGAGGCCGTAGAAAAAATTATGGCTAAAGATAACACGGCAAAAATTGTAATGGTTTCCGCCATGGGTTATCAGAACATGGTAAAAGATGCTATTCTTAAAGGTGCCAAGAATTTTGTTGTTAAGCCAATTAAGCCTGACAATGTCGAAAAGTTTTTGCGCATCGTAAAAACTGTGGCTGGAACAGGGGAATAGTCTTGAAAATCGACGCCAAATACCTAAATCCGTTTTTCTCAGCGGCCTATGATGTAATTACTGAAATGAGCGAGGAAGAGGTTCAACGGGGCAAGTTGGCCCTAAATAACACCACAGAGGCCCGCTCAGCGGGGTTTGCCGTGGTAATTGGTGTCGTTAGTGAAACAGAAAACATCAATGGCAGAGTTATACTGGATATGCGCAAAGATACCGCCATCCGATTTGCTGAAAAGATGAATTTTGAGACCATCGGCCAGTTTAATGATCTGGTGAGAAGCTCCATGGGTGAAATTGGCAATATGATTTCGGGACGAGCAATTTCCAGCCTGCAAAATCAGGGCTATGATTTTAACATCACTCCACCTACTCTGTTTGAAGGCGATAACATGCTGGTTACCACTCCAGCAGGCCTTCCGACCGTAGTTGTGCCGCTTGATACAAGCTTTGGCAGAATTATGGTCAATTTAGCCTTAGCTGCCAGAGTAAAATAGTTCTTAGAGTCTGTTTACTAGAGCCTCAAGATTTGCCAGAGCTGCTCCTGCCGCTCCTCTTACCAGATTATGGCCTAACACTACCAGACACAGCCGATTTTTTTCAGACCCCTGTCGCAATTTTCCGACATGGGCTCGCATGTCCAGATCACTTAAGACCCGGGCCGGTTGTGGTTGAGTTGGTGATGTGGCATCGTAGTAGCGATATGCATCGGGAAACCTTTCCGAAAGGTCTTGAAATATTTTTTCCGCATGTCCCACTTCCACAGCATCCACAAACTCCATTTGCAAGACGACCGTATGACCGTGGGCCACAGGCACTCGATTCACCTGGGCTGTAACCATAAAATCAGCCGCGGACTCAAGACTACCCAGAATTTTTTTGGTCTCAGATTCAATCTTCTGTTCTTCGCCTGAGATATAGGGAATGGTATTGCCCAGTAAATCCAGTGAGGCCACTCCTGGATACCCGGCCCCACTAGCAGCCTGGAGAGTAACTACAGATAAGTGCCTCAATTTTCCAAGCGACAGTAATGGCCCCACTCCCATACAGACAAAGACTGTCGAACAATTAGGATTGGTCACAAGATAACCCGGTCCTCTTTGCCTATCAATTAAACTCAAGTGGCTAAGGTTAATTTCTGGAATCAACAAAGGGACATCAGGCCCCATCCTAAAGCTTGATGCATTCGATAGCACATGTTGGCCGCGCTGAATCCATAGTGGTTCCAATTCGTTGGCAATTTCTGCTGGCAAACAAGACAATATATAAGGGCTTTGTAAGGCTGATGCTTCTACTAACGGCAGTTCAGCAATCTTGGATGGTAAATCAATTTTCTCACGAAAATCACAGGCATTTTTATAACTCTGTCCACTGCGGCTATCCGAAGCCGCTAGCTCACTGATTTTGTATCGGGGATTTTTAGACAACAAGTGAATCAGCTTCTGCCCCACAGGACCCGTAGCCCCAGCAATCCCTACCTGAATTGTTTGCATGCTATTCTCCATAAATGGACTGAATCACTAAACCCAGTCGTTCTCCAGCCTGACAAATTCTTTGTTTCAAAATTGGAGCCGAACGAAAAACATACATGTATTCCAATTCCGAGTTCCCGACATCGTACACCTGATCCAAAAGCCCCCTGCTCTCATCTGCCCAATCATAAACAGAGTCCAGCCCCTGTAGAGGTTCGGCCTTGCAAAAAAAGGCAGCTTCCAAGTGTAAATCACGAAATGATAGTCCTAAGCCTTCCAGCAAATGATCATCCCAAACACTATGCAAATTGGTGTCTTTACCAAAGTATTTGACAAGTTTTTTATTGCCTCCCTGATCCTCGGATCTGCCTACATGGAGGGGCTGGTGCAAATCAGCCACCAGATGGATCAGCCACCTAAGAGCCTCTGCCTCTGACTGTTGGTTTTCGTAGCTACGAGAGCGTAGTTTTCCCCAGAATTCACGAATTTTTTCAATGATATCTTTCATGGGTCCAGATGGCTTTTTTTCCCACTCCACCCTTCCATTCCAATCCACCCAATGCCAAAAATCTGCCTGCTTATATTCAGGAAGACTTCTCACATCATCTGCCCAGTTGGCCACCATCCACATGTCTTTGCCATCCATTAGAGATTTCACTCGTGACAAAGCCAAAGGACTGAGTTTTTGCTGTGCCATCTCCGCTATGGCCCGATGGCCATTTTTACCAAAAGCCCCTACCATACCCACCACAATCAAATGTATCATGATGAGAATTCCAAATTTCATGAGCTACCACCCTCTGCCACTTACAGTTATTAAATCCATAAATTGCTCACTCTTGCGTAATCCTGCAAAACAAGGGTTACTCCTGGCTCGAGAAGCCATTGCAGGTTCCAGTTCAACAGCCATGGCCAAAGCGGACAGCGCCTCTTCAAACTGATTCAAAACTGCCAAAGTAGAGGCCTTATAAAACCAAAGATGGGGATCCTGGGGATACTTGTCTGTGCCCAATTGAGCGTAAATCAGGGCTTCCTGTTGCCGATGGCGACTAAGCAGGTACAGTACACAGGCATGCAAAGATGCCATCTCATTGCCGGCATTGTAAACCAGATTCTGAAGGTCTTCCTCCAGATACTTAGTATGCTCCGATGCCTCTAGGTATAGTAAAAGACAATCAACANNATTCGTATCTGCCCTGAGCCAGATAGGCTTTGCCTAACAGATAATGAACCCTGACTACCTGTTCCTCATCCGCGATACCCATGGCTCTCTTAAGACTGATTTCGGCCCTGATTGCATCTGATAGTCGCAGTTGACAGACCCCAAGTTGAATCAGAAGTTCCGGATCCTCGCCTAAAGTCAATCCTTCCAATAGATAAAATCGAGCCTGTTCCAAATCTCCTAGCTCCAGACTCAAAGCCCCCAAATTCCCATAAATCGCTTTAGAGTCCTTTTTAATCTGTAAGGCCCTCTCAAAGGCTCGTCGGCTCTGATGCAACTTCCCATCCCGCATGTGACAAAACCCAATTCTAGCCAGAATTCGGGCCAGATTTTCCTGATCTTCTTCCTCTTGAATCAAACTTTCATATTCTTCAACAGCTTCGCGAAATCGCGACTGCTGCTCTAGACTCCTAGCCATTCCAAATAGGGCTTCTCTGCGAAATTCCGGGGATTTTCTAGCCTCAGCATAATAGCGGGTTGCTCTCTCCCAATGGCCCTCAGAGGCCTCAATTTCCGCCAGATAATACCAGGCCGAATGGGCTGTTTGATTTAAGGCAACCAAGGCTTCCAGATACTTTCTTGCCTCACTGGATCGGCCCTGCCAACAAAACAACATGCCTAGCCTCTCCAGGACTTTTATGTCTCCGGGAGCAATGGCTAGGGCCCTTTCCAAAAATACCTGCGATTCTTTAGGCATCTGCCTTAAAAAATATAAATATCCCAGATCTGAATAAGTTTGTGACTCATGAGGATTTATGGCAATGGACTGCTTAAAGCTCTCACATGCCGCAGGCAAATCTCCAAGCAAGGTCTCAAGACTCCCCTTGAGATAAAAAAAAAAGAAGTCATCCCGAAACTCATGCATCCGGCTTTTCAGAAGCAAATATGCTTCCTCTTCCTGATTCTGATTGATTAAATCCTGAATGCCTAAGAGAAAATCATGCGCCATGCTTGATCCGATTCCACAGTGCCTCTTTGTCCTCAAAACTCATGGATTCCAAATCCAGTCCGCTCTCTTGTAAACTGTCTTCGTATTTTTTCCAGCGACGAGAAAGCTTTTGCCTAGCTTCCAGCATTAAATCTTCCGCGCTATAATTGAACTCAGCAATGGTGGAAACACATGCCAAAAGAAGATCGGAAAGCTCCTCTCTTAAATCCTGTGGCTTATCCTTGCACTGCCTGACTTCTCTTGTTTCTTCCTCAACCTTATCCAGAGCCTGCCAGGGGCTATCAAAACGAAATCCGGCTTTTTTCAATTTTTTGAGGGCTAGATCCATACCCATTAAAGCCGGGAAACTCTTGGTGGACTCAAAAGGATCTTCTTTTTTGGTCTGAGGCTTTTCGCTCTGTTTGATTTCCTGCCAGTTTTCCAACACCGTTTTAGAATCTTTAGCTATGACATCCGCAAAGACATGAGGGTGACGACGCACCATTTTATCCACTATGGTGTTAGCAACAGAATCAATCGAAATCTGGCCCTGTGTATGTTCTTCCAGCAATCGGGAATGCAAATAGATCTGCAACAACACATCGCCAAGTTCTTCTTCCATGTCCTTTAGTGAGCCTTTGGACTCTGCCTCTAAAAACTCATGTACCTCTTCTATAAAATAAGGCCTTAAGGACTGATGTGATTGTTCCAGATCCCAAGGGCAACCAGTTTTAGGATGGCGCAATGCCTGAACAACCTCAATAAATCGCAACAGTGGATGCAAATCACTCGTCATGATCCAGGCTCTTTTCTTGCCCTTCCGACTGAACCTGGCTAATAGTAAACTTCAATTCCTGATTTTTGGAATCTAACCCGACTTTGATTAGATCTGCCGCTTTAAGGCGGGAATTCAAAATCATTTCTGCCAGAGGATTTTCAATATGCTTCTGAATCGCCCGTCGTAAGGGTCTGGCACCATATTTTTCATTGGTACCTTCATCCACCAAAAACTCTTTGGCCTTACGGGACAAAGACATGCTTAACTGTAATTTCTGCAGGCGAAGCTGTACCTCTTTTAACATAATATCCATGATGTGAATGTTCTCATCCCGAGTCAGGGCCTTAAACAAAACAATTTCGTCAATCCTGTTCAAAAATTCCGGCGGGAAGATCTTCTCCAAAGCTTTGCGTGTCTCTTTTAATTTGGCCTTTTCATCCACAGCCGGTTTGGCGTCCCCAAAGCCAATAGCTCCAGCCA
This sequence comes from bacterium UBP17_UBA6191, assembly GCA_002422125.1. Lineage (GTDB taxonomy): Bacteria > Muiribacteriota > UBA6191 > UBA6191 > UBA6191 > UBA6191. Next base: position 2,727 of record DITF01000067.1, on the reverse strand, counting down.
TTTGTTCAATTTTATCCACCCCAATATTGGAGGTCAGAATGATAATTGCATTCTGAAAAGACACCACATTACCTTTAGAATCGGTCAGCCGACCTTCATCCAGAATCTGTAAAAGTAGGTTGTGTACCTTTCTATGAGCTTTTTCAATTTCATCAAACACCACTACAGAATCCGGCTGATTTTTAATGGCCTCGGTCAAATAACCACCATCACTATGACCAATATATCCGGGGGGAGCCCCAATCAACTTGGCATATTCATGAGACATGGCGTATTCAGAACAGTCGATGCGAATGACTTCCTGTTTCCCAAATAGATAAGTCGATAAAGCCTTAGCCAATTCGGTTTTACCTACCCCAGTCTGGCCCACAAAAATGAAACTGCCTATGGGTCTTACTGGATTTTTTAACCCAACTCTTGCCTTTCGTACAGCCTGAGAGACAACCTTCACCGCTTCATCCTGACCGATAATGCGCTTTCTAAGTTCTTGCTCCATGTCTAAATACTTGGCATCAGGAGTCAGCGGGTCCTCACTGCCTTTGTCTATCATATCCAGAAGTGGTACGGTTTCATCTTCCCCGTCCACAAAGATTGTAATCTCCTTGATGTCCAAAGAAGGATTGACCTTGATACAAAGATTATAAAGCTCTTGTTCAATAATATCGCTTAAAAGCGGATAATCATCGTTTTTGAAGATGCTAGGTGCAATCTCATTGATGTAGTTCACCACCGATGCATTGATAATCAGACGGCGATAGCTCTTTTTATCCGTAATTTTGACATTGCGAAATAGTTCCTTGCGCTGGGAAGGACTAAAAGAGCGGATCGCTACAAAACGATCCAGAGATTCGCAGAATTTCATTTTAATATTTGAGGAGTTACCTGAGGAGTCCATGATCATCCGCCCTTCATCATTTGGTGAACCATATCCTATATCGTCAAATTATCTGCCTCTATCAAGCCGGGACTGGTTGCTTTTTGTACGCTTTATACAGTATAACCCATGATTATCAAACATGACAAAATGAGCCATGACGGAAAAATTGTTGTCTCTAGCCTTAATTGAACCAGAAATCCCCGGGAATGTGGGTAGTATTGGTCGCACCTGTGTGGCCCTTGACTCTCAATTACAGATTGTAGCCCCTATTCCCTTTGAAATAACCGATGCCCGCGTAAAACGAGCTGGTCTGGATTATTGGCCCCATCTCGATTGGATCTTTTTTCAAAATCAAACCGAGTTTTTTGCAAAAAATCAGGGCAGGCGCATTGTCCTTACTAGTGCCAGAATGGGCATCCCCTACCATGAATTCCAATTTTTACCCCAGGATGTGATTGTCATGGGCAAAGAAACTATGGGTTTAGGCGAACTTCTAAAAAAAGAGTTTCCCGTAGTTCATCTACCCATGTGGGGCAAAACCCGCTCCATTAATGTTGCCAATGCCGCCACAGTTTTTTTGTACGAGGCCTGGAGGCAGATTGGGTTTCCAAAGGGTCTGTAGCCCAACGGCGTGGTTTAAATGAAAGGAAACAACGATGTCAAGAGAACCTTTCCCACCGTCAATCACTCAAACCGCCTTTGATTGTCCGCATTGCGGGGCGTATACGACTCAGTATTGGTTCGAGGTATACGCAAATATGCGAGACAAAAATGGTACCCCGTTTTTCCCAGACGCAAACCAACGAAATCAAATTACCGAGTCATTGACCAAGTCGGATGAGTTAAAGCTCAAATTCATCGAATTGTACAACAAGCTTGATAGCGGTTTAATCTTTTGGGAAAAAGGTTACCACCGAACCATAGATAAAGTTGCTTGCAATCTAAATCTAAGTCAGTGCTACAACTGCGACAAAGTTGCGGTATGGGTGCATCGGAATCTAATCCACCCAAATAAAAAATGTGGGGTGCTTCCAAATGATGACCTTCCTGCTGAAATAATTCGGGATTACGAGGAAGCTCGTGGCATTCTTAATGACTCGCCAAGAGGTGCCGCAGCGTTGCTACGCCTTTGTGTGCAAAAGCTCTGCATACACCTTGGGGAGAAGGGTAAAAATATTGATGATGACATCGCAAGCTTGGTTTCAAAGGGTCTAAATCCCCTTGTTCAAAAATCACTAGATATAGTTCGTGTAATCGGGAACGAGGCAGTACATCCCGGTGTTCTCGATTTAAAAGATGACCGAGATACTGCCATCCAGTTACTCGGCCTCATCAACTGCATTGCCGATCGGATGATTAGCGACCCTAAGAAAGTCGACGAGATTTACGGCAACCTACCCCAAAATAAGCTGGAGGCAATTGAAAATCGTGATATCAGACGAGGTAAAACCGAATAAATAAATCACCTAAGAAAAACCCAAGTTCATCAGTCTATTGAGAGTGGGTAACCTAGTTTGCGAGTGATGCCGCGAATTCGCGGGCTTTTCTTTCCCAGTTGCGGGGAGCGGAATCTGTCACGGTTCCTGTTCGGAGTGTAACGAAAATACCCATCTGTCACGGCCAGATTTTATAAAAAATTACTTGACAGGTTTTTGGGCCTCATTTTCAATTTAGTCGTGATGGCTGGAAAAATACCATACTTCGGGCCCCATACTTAACTGTAGTCACGCAATCTCAACCGCTTTGACAAAAAACTGCTAAATTCCAGAGTTTTCCAGTTTATAGTGCCTCTGAAGAAGCCCAAAAACCCCGTGGTAGCATAAATCTATGCAATCACTACATCTAAAAAT
>DITF01000223.1 GCA_002422125.1 bacterium UBP17_UBA6191 | reverse complement strand
GACATTCCTCAACCTATCTTAAATCGGGTTCATTTGAGAGATAAGGGCCAGTGCAGCTTTGAGAAGGATGGAAAGCGATGTAACCACAGACGGTATTTACACATTCATCATATAAAATCTGTGAAGGATGGGGGCAAAAATTCAGTCGAGAATTTGACTACTCTCTGTTCCTCGCATCATATCTACCTGCATCACAGAGAGGAGATTGAGAGATCCTTGATTTTACTAAAGAAGTTTAGGCGGGAGCTGGGGATCAAGAATTGAGTTCTGGTCATGTATTGTTTGTACTTGTACGAATTTGTACTGGGCTGTTATGTGCGGAATGTGAGGTTTAAGCCTTGACTTTCCCTTAATGGGCCAAATATTTCCGGGCCAGAAAAAAGGCAAGCGCGATTACTACTAGAACCAATGTTAAAAAAAGTGTGCTCAATAGCTCCTCGGTGATGCCTCGGTTTACCAGCCAAAGTACAGGCAAAGGGGAATGTTTAACGACCATTTGAAAACCCATATCATATTTGGGGGTTTGGTCTATAGCTAGCTCAGAAAAGGTTGTAAGCAGATCATGTTTTATGGTTTCGGTAATCTGCGTCATCAATAGCCGGTTTTGGGTAGTGGCATTGGTGTAACGGATTTCATTCAGTTCTAACTCAATCTCAAGCCACTTTACATTTGATAGCCAGCTATTGGATGTGACCAAATCAAGAGTCAGGGTAGCCAAGGGGCCTGAGTCATCGGATAGATAGATTCTCTGGCGATGCTGTTTGAGCATCAAAAAAGTCAGAAGCTCATTAGCGACTACCTTAAGGGGCTTTAGGAGGGCATGTAGCTGGTTTCTATCCCTGGATACCACTAGATTAGATAGGAGTTCTGTTTTGGGATTGGCCCAGGGAATAACATCTAGTTTGTGTTCAATCCTGGTTAGACCATTGGAATCATCCATTGGATTTAACTTAATTTGCAGTAGTTGTCGCTCATCCTTTTGGATGGCGGCTCCCGAAATTACACTGCGGCTACGATGACGGATCCCGTGTCCTTGACGCATAAGGCTTAGTTGTTTGGTATCAAAATAATAATCGGTAAAAACCTCATCCCCAAATTCAGATCGGAAACGAAACTTTTCCTGATTGAGCCATGATGGGTCTTGGTAGCGATTCAGAAGCCATTTCCAAAGAGTTTCTTGAAGCTCAAGCGGGACACGAATTTTATGCTCATGCTCGATGCGTTGGGCCGAGGTTACAGAAACTAACAGGAACAACAAGGCAACAAACATTAACTTAAGTCTAACATAATGTCAGATAAACTCAGAGTTCGTAGTACTTGTTAATATCAAGAACCTTCATCTTGCCCTTAAAGCCGATGTTTTGAAACTGCCTTTCCAATTCATCGGGAGTGCCCTTTAATGCCGGAAAAGTCTGAAAACGCATGGGTACAACCAGAGCTGGTTTGACAAGCGAGGCCGCAACTGCGGCTGTTCTGGGCCCCATGGTGTATTGACCACCAATACAGACAAGCATAATGTCTACTTCGCGGACCAGGGTTACTAACTTCATATCCATAAACAGGCCCGTGTCCCCGGTATGGTAGACTGTTTTGTCGCCTTCAAAGTGGATCAAAAAGCCAATAGCTGGCCCGGCTCCCCAGATTTGGTTGTTTTCATCAATGACTTCTGAGCTGTGCACAGCCTGGGTAGCCATCAATAGAATATCAGGTTCCAGGCGAATTTCCCCACCAACATCCAGTTGCAGTTCACCGGGGATACGATCGGCGGGAAACTTCAGAGTATGGATTAAACGACTGGCCAGAGAATAGGTAGTGACTATTTTGGCCTGAGTTTGATTCAAAAGCTGTCTTGTATCGCCCACCGCATCTCCATGACCATGGGTCAAAAAGATGTAGTCGGCCTTTTTTAAATCAGCCAGAACCTGACGATGTGAGGTGTTTAATGGGTTTGAAATCCAGGGGTCAATCAGGATGACGGTACCTTTGTTGCTTTTGATGCGAAAGGCGGAATGCCCATACCAGGTAACTTCAAGCGCAAAGGCAGGGCTTAACAGCAACAAAAATAGAAGCGAAATAACCGACATTAATGGATGTTCTTTGCCTGTTGTAGTTGTCCAAGTCTTTGTAAGTCCTCGGTACTAATCAGATGCAACTGATGATAAATCAAAAGCACATCTTCCATGGAAACCAAGGAAAGTTGTCTGATATCACTGACAGAATTTTGTAGTCCCAGTAGCGAAAATGTGGCCACCAGTTCAATATTTTTTTGTTCGTACTCTTTTTTTAAGACCTCTATTTCTTCTTGGGAGGGACTCATAAGACTACAGTGAATGGCCCGTTTACAATCCTTTTTTAAGCCCAGAAAATCCCCATTGCGTAACCAGACACAGGGTAAATCAAGCTTAACGGCACAGGCAGGAACCCAAGCTAAAGAATCCTGTTTGGCAATTAAAACATCGGTTGCATAATCATCCAAAAGAGTAGCGGACATATTGGCGAATTCTTGAAAACAGGCTGGGTTGGCAAAGCCTCTAAAAAAATCTATATCCAGAAGGCCCTTGCGAATGGCTATGATGTCAGTGTCGTAAAATATTTGTGCCAATGTTTCTGTGTTTTGATTCATATCTGCTTCCTTGTTTTAGTTAAAACGGATCAGACAATAATTCTTTTTGCCTGCTCTTAATACCATGGTTGATTCTGTCACAAGATGTTGGGCTCCCAGTAACAGATTTTCATCTTCTACCCTGCGATTATTAATATAGATGCCCCCACCCTTGATTCTTTGGCGACCCTGTCCCTTGGAGGGAACCAATTTGGCTTCCACCAGAACATCCAAAAGTTGCAGTTCCCCGGATACAAGTTTTTCCATGGGCTGCTCTAGGGAGGGTACATCACTAAAAATTCCCTTGAGGGTGTTGTCATCCATCTGGCTGATTTCGGCACCAAACAGGATTTGGGAAGCCTCGATGGCTTTTTGAGCCAAAGCTTCTCCATGCACCCGTTTAGTTATGTCAAAGGCCAGAACCTTTTGGGCCGCTCTATTTTCGGGTCTTTCTTTAACCTCAATTTCCAGAGTTTGAATCTCGGAATCTGTAAGCAGGGTGAAATATTGTAGATATTGGATTACCAAACTGTCTTCGGTCTGGAGAAAAAACTGATAGAACTGATAGGGCGTGGTGCGTTTTTCATCAAGCCAGATTGCACCTTGTTCCGTCTTGCCAAACTTTTGGCCATTGGGGCCCTGTATCAGAGGAAAGGTGATGCCATAGGCTGATTTGCCGGTTTTACGACGGATCAAATCAGTGCCAGCGGTGATGTTGCCCCACTGATCGGAGCCACCAATTTGCAGATTGCAGCCATAGGTCTCATAGAGGTGCAAAAAATCGTAGGATTGCAGAATCTGGTAGGTGAATTCGGTAAAAGAAATTCCCTCTTCTGAATCGAGTCGTTTTTGCACGGATTCTTTGGCAATCATCTCGCTTAAGCGAAAATTTTTCCCGACATCTCGTAAAAAGGGAATCAGGCTGAATTCTTTCATCCAGTCCATATTGTTGACCAGTCGCCCCCCCGAATCCAGATTAACAAATTTTTCAATTTGAACCTGGACACAGGCCACATTGTGGGCAATCTGTGTTTCATCAAGCAGATTTCTTTCTTTGCTTTTGCCGGATGGGTCTCCGATCATGCCGGTGGCTCCACCAACCACTGCAATAGGAATATGCCCTAAATCCTGCAAGCGTTTCATCATCATTAGTACAAACAGATGACCAACATGTAACGAATCAGCCGTAGGGTCAAACCCGGCATAAAATGTATAAATCTGAGAATCCAGATTGATATCTTCACTGGTGATCTGAGATATCAGACCCTGATTTTTTAACTTGGCAATTGTGGACATATTTTTGTCTCCAAGGGGCTTTTGCAAAGCATGGTTATTATTTAGTCTTAGTTTTGAAGAGGTTTTTTACCAGGTTGGCAAATTTAGAGCCACCCTCATCTTTTTTTGTCTTGGAAGCAGCGGTCTCCTTGGGGATAGGGACGGTAGCAGATGGCTCAATAATACCCGATTGGGCCAGTATGTCGGTAGGTTCACCGTCCTTAGTAGCGGGCTCAGGAGGAGGGGGAGGTGGTTCCATGTCCTTTAAAATTCCCCAGTTTTCGGCAATGGTTCGGGCTGGTTCATAACCTTTTAAGACAAACATTTTTAAGGTTTCGATAGCTCTTTTGGTGACTTTTGGGTTAGGAAAGTCCATGGCGGTTTCCAGAAGTGGAATTAATTCGGGCTCCAGAAGATCGCTGATTACATATATGGCAGAGAGTTGTCGATTTTCCTTGCCAGACTCGAGCATTTCTTTTAGCTCCGTAAAGGTATCTACCATCTGATGAGGGTGAAGGGTGCGAATGGCGTTGGCTCTAGCCCGATCAACCCGCGACTTTACAAAAGGCACAATTTTGTCCAGATGAGAACTGGAACCAATCAACCGAAGGGCTTCAATGGAGTTTGCCTGAATCCTGCCATCAGGGTGAGGCAGACATTCCACCACAAATTCTTCCAAACTATCCTGTTTACCAGAACCGATGGCCATGAGGTAGGAGGCGAGAAGTTTACGGGTGGCTCTTTCTACAATCACATCTTTTAAATTAGGCAGGAGATGGAACCAGTTTTTTTCCATAAGTCGGAACAGCCCGTTGATTGCTTCTTTTTCTTCTGCTTGCCCGATGCGCTTCAAAAGCTCTTTTTGATCGGCAAGATCTTCATCTGTAATTGCCTGAGGAGCCGGGGCTTCCACTGTCAATTCGGTACTTGGTTGTGGTTTTTCAGGTTGTGACTCCGTTGATATGGTGGGAGTTGAAACGGATTCTTCCGGTTCCGTTTTGGGAGTACTTTGTGGCAAAGGAGTGGTTTTAGGTGGTATGGTAATTTTTCCGGTTTTTTCCAGGTAGGCAATGGCTTGCCTGACATGTTTGGTAACCATGGAATCTTTATCATGCAAGAGATTTTTCAGGTAGGGGAAAGCCTTAACCAGATTCAATTTTACAATCACATAGATTGCAGCTTCTTTATCCAGAGCCTGACTGTCTGTTTGGGTCAACTTGCGTATTGATTCAACGACTATATCATCAGGTAGAGCCTGTAGTCTTTTTAGGGCCTCCTGCTGCACTAAGGCCGAGGAATCTCTGGAAAAACGAATCAGCAGGGAAGTGGTTTCCGGGCGGTCAAAGTGCGGAAATGATGCGATGACGGAGTGACGAATTTTTTCATTCCCAGAGCGCAAGAAGGGGGCAATCACGGCAAAAACATGGTTTCCCCCTAATTCAGCACAAATCGGGATCAACTGGCTGATGATTTGGGGGTCCTTTTCTCTCTGTAACTGATCGAGAAGTTTTTGTAAATCTTCCGGTTCACTGGCTGATTGCAAAACCTGTGTAGCCTTATCACGAACCGCCTTGTCCTCTGAGCCCAATTCCTCAACAGCTTGCAGCTCAGAGGCATCCAGAGGTTCAGAGTTTTGCAGATTACCAAACAATTTGGTCTGAAGCTCCAGAGCCGCTGCCTTGGCCTCGTGTCTGGTTTCAGAAGAAAAATGGTTGTGGGCTGCAAACATTAAAAGACCATAGGCCTCGTGATTGCCTAGCTTCAGTAGGCTAGAGAGGGTGTTGGAACGAACATGTGCGTCTTGGTGGACTAAATTGATTTGCAGGGCTTCGATGTTCATGAGACATGTATTCTAACTTAATTGTTAAACCTTCGCTTCTACTATGTCGATACAAAGTACAAAAAATGGCTTGAAATCAAAATTATGTATGATTTAGTGGGGGCTTTGGGAGATTGATATGAAACGCAAAATAGTCGTAATTGCTCTGGTGTGTGGGTTTCTGGGCTCCAGTTATGCATTTGATGGAGATTATGCTGATGACTTTGATCAGGCCGTAGCCCCAGCCGCAGCTCCAGCGAATCAAGGTTACCAAAGATTTAGAAGCAACTCCAATCGTTTTTCCCAAGGCGCACCACCTGCCAACCAATGGCAGCAGGCTCCGGCACAAACCAGACAGAATCAGTGGGACCAACCTCAGCCCGCCTACGAGGAGGGCATGGATGATTCCCATTCTCAGGATTATTATTCCCATCCAGCCTACAATCATGTGCCAGCCCGGGTTCAGAGGCCTGTTGCTGCCCCAGCCACGAATATGACCCAACCAACAAACCACCGTCGCCCCAACATGGGAACAAATCAACCTGATTTTGATGAACAGGGGGACTTTGTAATTAATGATCAGACGGGAAAAAAAATGTATCTGAAAGATTTGAATGCAGGGAATCAGCCCATGCCTAACCGACGGCAGCCGGTTCAAGATACACCGTGGGCTGAAGAAGCCTATGAGGAGGCCCCAGTTCAGGCCAATAGCCATAGAAATGTCCGCGCTCAGGCTCCAAGGCAGCCATCCTCCGAACCTTATCGATATGATGATCCAGCCGATACCTATGCCCAGAATTCAGTACCTCAGGGACCACAAAGAAGAGAGGCAGCTTATTCTCAGGGTTATGCAAATCGTGCCATGGGACGAGAAGACCTGTCCGTAGCTCCCAAACAAGCAGCCTTACCCAAGGCCAAACAAAAAAAGAGTTCTGGAGGGAGTAATCTAAATCCTTTTAGAATGTTTCAAAGACTTAATCCCTTCCGTTGATTAAAACATGGGCCGTCTGGTTTTTTGAGCCTTATCATTAATGAGAGTCATTTCAAACCCCAGTTCGGAACGGCGGTTTAGCCGGCAGCGGAAGTGTCTGTTAAGAAAACGAAAGTATAGAGTAGGGCCAGAAGTGTCAAATTCTATAATCTGATTGATGGCCACTGCTTCATTCAGATTCACGGCACTTAAAGACAGAAGAGCTTTTCTTGCCAGCTCCAGGATTCGCTCGGCTGGAATGGTGGGATAATATTGATGAAAGAATTGTGCGTGTACCATAATAACCACTGACTGGAAGTCCAGATTGTTGGGCAATTCTATAGATCGCTGGGGATTCAGCTTTTTGTAAATCGCCTGCACCACAGCCCTGTTCGTTTCGTGCCTTGCAAAATCCAGACAGCGAAACAGGGTGTTGTTGTTCATCAGTTCCTCGTCTGAGGCGTGGGCCTGTCCTAAAAACTGGTTGCGTCTTTGCGGCAGCCAGGCCTTGGCCCTTTGATAAAAGTCATGCAGAAACTGCATCTGCTGGTGCACACTCAAGGCCTCAAATTGGTTTTCCATAAGTCTGACCCATTTCCCTGCGTAATTCATCTCTAAACCAATGCATATCGATATTAGGGCAGGTTTTTTTTTGCAGGATCCCGCTTTGCATTTCGTAGTGACCAAAAACGGAATCAATAGAAATATTGTATCTATACATTAAATCTATTACAAATCGGCGTATCATTTTGATCTGCTCTTCGGTGAAGTTTCTTTTACCAATCAAGCTGATTCCAATGGAGTCCCGATTATCTCCTCGGGCATGGGCCCCGTCTTTTAGGAGAGTTCGACCTTTTTCAATGCGTCCATTTTCCCAGGGTCTTTGTACTCCTGGCAAGGGGTGACCATTGAGGATTACAAAATTATATCCAATCTCAACCCAGCCTCTATGCTGATGCCACATGTTAATGAGATCACGGTTCCCATGTTCCGAATCTGTGCAGTGAATAATGATTTTTTTAAAACGAAAGTTTCCATGCCATAGCGAATAGACAAAGGCTGTAAGCAGTAAAACTAACAATCTTAAAATACGCAGGCGGGACATCGTAAAATTGTAGCACGCCATCTGTTATACTGTTCTGGTTTCTAAAAAAGGACACTAATTTATGCGGATTCTGGCCTTGATTTTGTTCATGCTTATCACAAAGGGAAGTGCCTCTGGTGCAGGAATGACCTGCCAGTCATTGCCCATTATGCTTCATGTGTATTTAAGAAACCATCTAACCCTTAAGGCTGTGACTCCTGAAATCAGGCAAAGAACAGCCGAGCAGTTGATCAAGGCCATGGATCCTTCGCAGGTTTCATTACTAAAGCCGGAGGTAGATGGGATTCAGAAATTGATAGTTTCTGTGTTTGACAGTTCCATGGCGGCAGATTGCAGCCCCTTAAAGCAGGTTCAGGACATAATGGTTTTAAAGTCTGAGGCCGCCTTAGCCTTTGCAACCAGTGTTTTGGATGAAAAATATGTTCTGGATAAAAATACGGAACTAAAGGCCGATCCGAAGGAGAGAGGCTATCCCGAGAGCGAAGAGGCCAGACAGGAGCTGCAATTAAAACTGATTCATTTTCAGATTGCCAGTTACCTTTTAGGTGGTATGGAGCTTGCTGAGGCGAAAAAGCAGCTTTTACACCGCTACGAATTAGGAGCCAAACGCACCAGAGAAAGAAAAGATTCCGAAATTCTGGATTTGTTTGTAAGTTCATTTGCCCAGGCCTTAGATCCTCACTCCAGTTATTTGTCCCCATCCCGTATGCAGGACTTTCAGATTGCCATGCACCTCTCTTTGGAAGGTATTGGGGCCCAACTTACCTGGAAAGACGGTTATACTATTATTGATGAAATTATTCCCGGTGGGGCTGCGGATAGAGTGGGATTGTTAAGGCCAAGAGACAAAATTTTGGCAGTGGCTCAGGATAAAGACGCATTTGTGAATGTCATGGATATGGATTTGCCGGATGTAGTGCAACTGATTCGTGGCAAAAAGGGTACTAGGGTACGATTGTCTATCTTGCGACAGGGAGCAGAGAGCGAAAGACTTGAAGTCAGTATAGTCCGAGACAAAATCGACATTAAAGACTCAGCGGCTAAACTTGAAATCAAAACCTGGCCAGTGGATGACGGGGAGTATAAATTTGGAATTCTGGAGCTGCCTTCCTTTTATGGGGATCCTCAAGGTGTGCGTTCTTCTTACAAAGATGTTCGTAACCTCTTAATGGAGGCAGAAACTGCCAAAGTAGATGGTCTGGTTTTAAATTTGTCCCGTAATGGTGGCGGTCTTTTAGAAGATGCTGTGCGCATCAGCGGATTATTTATGCATAAAGGTGCAGTGGTAGCTACCCAAAGCGCGGCCGGGATTGATGTTTTGGAGGATAAAGATCCAGCCATTCAATATCGGGGGCCTTTGGTTGTATTGACGAGTAGACGCAGTGCTTCGGCCTCGGAAATTTTGGCTGGAGCCATTAAGGATTACCGCCGGGGCATCATCGTGGGGGATTCCCATACTTTTGGCAAGGGTACGGTCCAGATGTTTACCCCAATTTCCGAAGAACTGGGGGGCATTACCGTGACTACGGGAATGTTTTTTCGCCCTTCGGGTCGTTCGACTCAGGCTCAGGGTGTAGAAGCGGATTTAATCCTGCCTAGTATATGGGATAGGGATGACTTTGGTGAAAAATCCATGGACTATGTGCTACCAACCACCAGCATTTTGCAGTTTCGTTCCTATCAGGCGAATTTAGTGGATTCACAAAGGGGATTTAATCCCGTTTCACAAACTCAGCTCACTGAGTTAAGCAAGTTATCTCAGGCTCGGACTACTTCTAGCACCGATTTTCTTAAAATTTTGGAGGAAGTCAAAGAGATTGAAAAAAACCGTTCCGTGATTCGTGTCTCGGAGATGATGAATAAATCGGATGAAACCACTAAAAAGGAAGCCGAGGATGAAAAGCGTCCGCGATCCGAGCTGATTGCAGAATATGACAGGCCTTATCTGGAGGAGTCGATGCAGATTTTGGTTGATTTGATTAAACTTCAGACATCCAAAACCCCATAACGGGAGCGGATGATTGTGATTAAATCGGTGGTAGAGTGATTTTCCACATAGGATAAACTGGTTACTAGGCCGCCTTTAGCCAGCACGACATCGCTACCAACGATCTGATCTGGTTTCCAGTCTCCTCCTTTAACTAATACATCAGGCTCTAGGGCTTTGATTAGCTCATAAGGAGTGTCGTCGGAAAAGAGGATAACAGCATCGACACTTTTTAACTGGGATAAAATCAAGGCCCGATCCATTTCCGAAACGATGGGTCTTAACGGGCCCTTTAATCTTTGGATCGAGCTATCAGAGTTTAGTCCTAGAACCAGAAACTCGCCTAGTTCTTTGGCTTCTTTAAGATAAGTGACATGGCCAGCATGCAAAAGATCAAAACATCCATTGGTAAAGACTACTTTTTTGCCAGTTGTGATCTGAAATAGGGGAGCCAAAGAGTGTTCAGGAAATCTAAAAATCATAATTATCCAATCTGATTCAGGTGTTTTAAGAGCCAGTAGGCACACTGAAAGTATATTGTTAGGCCCAGAAGATCGGTAAGTGTTGTGACCATTGGTCCAGAGGCAACCGCCGGATCAACATCCAGACGATGAAATACATTAGGAATGACTACTGAGAGACAAACAGCCAGAATCACTACTGAAAACACGGAACAGCCCACAATAAGACCATGCAGGGTAACCCCATCTTTTAAAGCTACAATAAAACCTATAGTGATACTGCATAAAAGAGCCAGAATTAGGCCAGTGCTAAGTTCCTTTATTAGATGTTTCATGGGAAAGGACTTACTGTATTGATTCTGGGATAACTGTCGGATAATCACGGTAGATGTTTGCACAGCAATGTTTCCCGCCAGCCCACATATCAGGGTAGAAAAGGATAAAAGCCAAACATGATCGGCCAAAGTGTTTTCCGAGATAATTCCTGAGGCCAGAATCCCTGCCCCCATGGTTAAAAAAAGCCATGGAAAACGGTAGGCCGCTGACCGCAACGGATTTACCCCTGAATTTTCAATTTCCTCATCCAGACCAACCATACGATACAGATCTTCATCGTGCTCTTCCTGAATAATTTCTGTAATGTCCTGAGGAGTCACAAGACCGACAAGGCGGTTGATTCGATCAACTACAGGAATGGCCTGAATATTGTACTTTGTGGATAACCAGGCAATTTTTTCCTGATCTTCCTCAATCGATACCGTGATCACATCCTCAGTCATAATTTCTTCCAGAGTGAGAGTTTCTGGGGAGAGGATTAACTCTTTGAGTGAAACCACCCCCAGAAGTTTTTTATGATTGTTGGTAATGTAGAGATAGTTAATAAAGTCATGGGGTTCAAATTTAGTTCTCAAAATCTGGATGGCTTCCGATACTGTGGTTTCAGGATAAAAATCCACCAGTTCCTTGACCATTACTCCACCGGCAGAATCATCCGCGTAGGCCAGCAGCTCAATAGCCTCGGTTCTGTCGTCTTCGGCCATGAGATTTAAGAGTTCATCAATTTTTTCCTGTGAAAATTTATTTAACAGATCGGCTGTGCGATCGGAGGGCATGTTTTCCAGAATATGGGTCAGGTGTTTCAGGCCAAAAGCCCTGACAATCACAAGCTGCTGCTCATCCTCAATATTGGTCAATACCTGAGCGGCATGAAAATCATCAAGCTTGGAGAAGACTTCCACCTGTTTATTGTGTGGCAACCCTTCAATTAACTCGGCCAGATCTGATGGATGCATGGAGGCTAGACGAGCAGGGCTAAAGCGTAAGAGGTCTTCCGACTCAATTTCATCGCCCACCCGCTGATAGCGAATTCTTCGCTTTTCAATCAGCTCTTTGATTTGTCCCATTTGGCCTCACAATATGCCAGTGAGTAAAAAGACATCATATAAGGCATGGGTCCAGGCGGCTATTCCGAATCCCCGGGCCAGATAGAGGAAGGCCAAATATACACCGCTTACGGTACGGAACACAAAAGAATCCATATCAAAGACATCCCCGTAAGGGCCTACATAATGAAAAATGGAAAATAAGAGCGATGAGATGATGAGAGCAATGGCGGCATTGCGGTAGTCCAGATTTAAAGGGCTATCCTTAAACCAGGAGTGACCCACATAAAGACTGGCCTCAATCAGAATCAGCCTAAACACCAATTCTTCGTGAATTCCTGCCCCTAAAGACAACATCAGACTGATGAAAAAATCTGTGCTAAAGGTGGTTTGGCTTAGGGTAAACACATGGGGAATGGTGAGGAAAAAATTGGTGGCACTCAGGGCCACCGATCCCAAAATCAAAGCGTAGACGCATGACTCCAGAATCATCAGTAAAAACCAGGTAGGATGAATTTCTACCCGGTCTTTTTTTTGGTGGTATCCGGCTGTGACCCCTAGGCCAATCAGTATCAGCACAACCAGAATAGGGAATCGGTCAAGCCCAACAAATCCGGCAATGTTACGCATCATGATGTCGGCACCATTTCTTAGATTGGTGATCTGAAATGCCTGTAAGGAAAGGGCCAGAATTTCATATACGATAAATAGAGGCACAACAAAGAGGCAGCTATATACAGCTCGCCTTGTATCTCTTAAATAGCGTTCAACCCTGGTCATTGCCAAGGGTCTATCGGTTATCCGTCTGGTTTTCCAAGCGTTTTACCTCGGCATTGGCAAAGTCTTTTAAGGCGTACATAGCATGCAGGGCCTCTACAGGAGTCATTTTGTCAGGATTGATATCCAGAATCTTCTTTGCTAAGGCAGAGACTTTTGGATTCTCGCTTTGAAACAGGCTCTTTTGTTTACCTTTTACCACCAATCGTTTGCTCTCGGTATCGAGTCCAATCACGGAGGTTTTGGTGGCCTCAAGCTCCATTAGTACCTTTTGGGCATGTTTTAAGACAGGTTCCGGCACACCTGCAAGCCTGGCTACATGAATGCCATAAGAACGATCAGCACTGCCTCGTTTCAATTTATGCAGAAAGACTACCTGTCCTTGTTCCTCATGTACAGAGACACAAAAATTTCTGACTTCAGGATGTAGGCCTGTAATTTGAGTCAATTCGTGGTAGTGGGTGGCAAAAAGACAAAGGCAGCCGATTTTTTCCACGATGTGGCTTAAGATGGCCCAAGCTAAAGAAAGTCCATCAAAAGTGGCGGTTCCTCTGCCTACTTCATCCAAGAGAATAAGTGAGTCGGCGGTGGAATGTCTTAGCAGACTGGCGGTTTCACTCATTTCCAGCATAAAGGTCGATTTACCCGCACTCAAATTGTCGCTAGCACCAATGCGGGTAAAAATTCTGTCCAAAGGCTTTAGACGGCAGTGGCTAGCTGGTACAAAAGAGCCGGCTTGAGCCATCAGGGCTATGAGAGCGGCCTGTCTTAGATAGGTAGATTTACCGCCCATATTCGGGCCAGTAATCAAAAGTACTCTGTCTTGATCCCGTGCAAGCATTAGATCATTTTTCACAAAATCATCTACTACAGCTTCTACAACTGGATGTCTGCCTTGATCAATATGCAATATGGGGTCCGGTGTGAATTCGGGCCGACAGTAGCGGCCTTCCCTAGCCTTTAAAGCAAAGGACTGCATGACATCCAAAAAGGCAAAGTTCTCAGCCCAGGTCTGAATCAAGGCCAGATTCTGAATCACAAATTGTCTTAATTCGGATAGAAGTTCCAGTTCGATAGACTGACAGCGATAGGATGCTTCAAAAATGGCCTGTTCTTTGGCTTTTAACTCAACCGTAGTAAACCGTTCGGCATTGCTAAGAGTCTGTTTACGAATAAAGTGCTCAGGTACTTGTCCGGCCTGGGATGCCGGCAATTCCAGATAATAGCCAAACACTCGATTAAATTTCAGTTTTAAACTCTTTAGCCCGCTGTTTTGCCGCTCACGGGTTTCCAATTCAGTTAAAATTGTATCTGCTTCATCACGAAGCAAGCGGGATTCATCAAGAGCTTCGCTAAAACCCGGACGAATAAAATTTCCCTCTGCCGTTTTTAAGGCGGGTTCATCAACAAGGGAGGATTCGATTCTGTCGATGAGCGGTTGTGGATCGGGTCGCTGGCTTAACCAATCCAGGGCTTGAATTTCTGAAAGAGCCTCAAGCATTGGAGGGATTTGCTTCAGTGAATTTTTTAAAGCCACCAGATCACGAGGAGATACAGATTGATTCAGGAGACGGGAACTGATGCGATAAAGATCATAGGTGGCCTTTAGCGATTCCTTTAGTCGGTTATGGGATGAGACCTCAGCGCATAATTTTTCCACAATATTGAGTCGTTGATTGATAGCCTCAGGATTTCTTAGGGGGTAGATCAGAAATTGCCTCAGTAACCTTGCTCCTGCGGCAGTCACAGTTTTATCCAGAACTGAAAATAAGCTGACTGCCTCACTCCCAGTTGAGTTGGAATCGATTATTTCCAGACTTTTGAATGTGCTTTGATCAAGAGCCAGAAAATTGTCTGGTCGGGTTTCTTTTAAGGAGCAAATTTTGAGCGCGATTCCCAGGTCATGGATATAACGAAGCAGGATCTCCAAACAGGGTCTGGCAAGGCTTGTCTGACTCAAACCCGAGGCATTCCAAACAGAGTGAGGAAGCACATCCCCAGCGCAAAGCAGGGGATAGTCACGACGGATGGGCTTGTCCACGGATTGAATACGAATCGGGCCTTTAAGCACTGGTTCCAGTAGGGGCAGGTATTCGGATGCCTTAAGAATTTCCTCTGGGATTAAAAGTTCTGAGGGGTTTAACAAAAACAAAAAGTCCAACAAAACTTGTATAGTTTGGTCTTGGTAGGTCTGGGCTTCGCCAGTGGTTACATCGATCCAAGAGAGGCAGAAGCGGGATTTGTGTTGGGTGATGCAGGCCAAATAGTTGTTAGAATTTGGTTTTAAAATACCCTCAAAGCTGACGGTGCCCGGAGTTATGACTTTGGTGACAGCTCGTTTTACAATTCCCTTGGCCAGTTTTGGATCTTCGATTTGTTCGCAGATAGCAATTTTATAACCTTTGGAAATTAATTTGGCGGCATAATCCTCATAGGCATGGTATGGAACCCCAGCCATAGGGATTGGATTTTCTGAAGTTTTATTTCTAGAGGTTAAGGTAATTTGCAGTTCGCGGGCCGCTATTTTGGCATCTTCATGAAACAGTTCATAAAAATCCCCGCAACGAAGAAAAAGCAGAGCGTCAGGATGTTGGGCCTTAAACTCAAAAAACTGTTGCATCATGGGAGTTTCAGCTTGCATAGGCATTAACGGCGGCGAATTTTATCAATCTGTCTTCTGGAGTCGGTGGCTAGGGAAGAATTGGGCCAGCGATTTATGACTTCCTGATAGGCGGCAATGGCCTGAAATTCATCGTTGAGTTGAACTTCATATAGACGACCAATTTCAAATTGGGATTGGGTGGCAAACTCGGAGTCAAAATAGTTATTGATAATGGATTGATAGGTGGCAATAGCCCCATTAAAGTCTGAGAGTCGATCAGACTGTACTTTGGCTCTGGATAAAAGAGCCTTTTGTTCATAGTCTGTTTGTGGGTAGGCATTGGCAATATCAGTGTAGACATCCAAAGCCCCGGAGTAGTCAAGCTCTTTGGAAACCAGAATTTCGGCTACCTGAAACAGGACGGACACATATTTTCGTGAGGATGGGTACCTTTCCGCAAACAAACGATAGGTCTTAAGAGCATCACGATATTTTTTAAACTCAGAAAATTCCAATTCGGCAATTCTTAAAAGTACTTCAGAGCTAACCTCAGGATTGTCTACTAAGCTAAAGAAGGCCTTATAATGTAGATAGGCGTTTTGGTAGTCCTTGAGTCTCAGATCATAGAGACGGGCTAGCTCATAGTGGATTCCAACCTGTAGCTGAAAGTTTTCGGTTTGTTTTAACAAGGTTTCGTAGGCTGCTGCTGCTCCAATGTGATCCCGTTTGCGGTAAAAGTTTTGTTTAATCTCTTGAATGGCTTCCAGATGTCCATAACCCAGAGTTTTTAAGGTCACAGGCTTTTGTTTGGACATTAACCCTTTGTAACGATGAATTTCTGTGTCAATTTTTTTGATTTCCACAGGAGGTACCATCAGTCTACGGGCCTCTCTCCCTAGCTGAATAGCCCCGTTGTAGTTTTCCATTTTGTCCCCAAGAATCTGAATGGCTAAAAGAGCTGCTTCAAAGCGAGTCTCGTGTTTTGGGGCTTCCTGATACACCTGCCTGTAAGCCTTTAAGGCGTTTTGTAATTGATTGGTTTGCAGGTAAAAATTTCCTAGTTCCATCCGAACCCGACTAGCGATGGTATTGTCTTTTTCCAGACGAAGGTATAAAAGATATTTGCTTTCAGCCTCTTTGACAAAATCAGTATTGCTTCCCAGACTTCGGGCAGATTTTAAGATCATGCCTTTGTCCTCTGGGCCCAGTTTTTCCAGAAATTCATCTAGGCGGGCCAGAAGTATACTTTTTCGCAGTTCTTCTTCCCTAGGACGAATTTCACGAAGATTTCGTTCATGTTTAAAAGTCTTTTTTAACTCTTCCAAAAGCAAAAGAGCCCGATCCCTGTTTTTGTCCTGTTCACATAAATCAATGAGATGTAGAAGAGACAATTGAGCCCATTCAGAGGCTGGAGCCACCTGATGGGATTTTTCAAATGCCGAATAGGCCAGTTGCCGATTTAAATCATAGGTGTAGGCATGGTATCCGGCCATATAGCTTAGTTGGGCCTGAACTTCTTGGGAGCGAGCTAGGTTGATACTTTGGTTGAGCCAACGCATGGCATTTGCCGGTTCGTTTACACCCATCAAAGAATTATAAAAATCCAGACACAAAAGGGCACGGGCATCACTTAAACTACCCTGGGGTGATGGAAACTTCTGCTGCAACAATTCATAGACTCTTTCAGCCTCGCGGATATCAAACCATGTCAACAAATGTATTCGAGTGTGCTGTATCAATTCCTGTTCATTGGCCTTGTTGCGAGGAGGAAGAGAGGCCAAAAGTCTGGTTGCCTCAATTTGCTGTAATAGAGAAGCAGAGATATTTTCATAACCACGGCTTAATTTCTGCATTTCCTTTTCTGCCATCACAGAGTTTCGCATCTGAAGGTAAACACGGGCCGTTTGCATATGAACAACATCTCTTTCCGCTTCTGTTTTAGTAAGCAGTAGAGCCTTTTCCAGTCCGTCTAAAGCTTCTTCTGGTCTTTGTAGCTGCAACAGAAGAATTTCAGCACCACGAATGGAATCAACAAGATTTCCTGTGGCCATAAGACGGTATACCTCATCCAATAGAATCAAATCTTTTTCACGGTTCTTCACCTCAGCCCTGGTTTGCGGGTCAGAAAAATATTCCTTCATCTGATTAAACACATGGATTGCCGACGGTATATCTTTTAGATCCTTCAAAAACAAGTCGCCAATTTGAAAAAATATACGAATGTTACTGGCCTTTTGAGGATCATCCCAATCAATATCTTTGCGTAAAGCAGTGATTACGGACTCAGCATTTACCCTTTTTAAGATTGCCTGAAACTCGCTTCTTTGAGCTGGAGGAAGCTCTTCGGCTTTGATACGAAAAATCCAGGACTTAAATTCGCCCATCTTTTTCTCACGATGAGGATTTAAAGAATTCCAGGCTTCTTTCAACACATCAAAAGCTAGATTGGCAGGGGTTTTGGTATGTTTTAACAGGGCAGAAATTAACTCACTGGCTTGGGGCCAGTTCTTGGCCTCAAGCATATTGAGGGCCTTTCTGGATAACAAAAAGACTTCTTCCAGATCAGAGTTGACCTTCTGTTTTAGTTTGATTTGTCTTGACTCCGGGCTCAAAAAAGCCCATTCCATAATCAGATAGGCCAAATACCCAGAGTTCTTTTCCGAAAACTCCTGGTTTTTAAGCTGTTCTTCAAACAAAACCTCAAGCCAGCCCAATCGTGGGGATTCTTTTAGGCTGCGGGATTGATTTTTGTACATGGAATCCAAGGCTAAGAGTGCATCCAAACGAACTTGTCCTTTGGAGTTGTGGATTACTTGATACAACCAGTTTTCATCAGAGGCATCGCCGATTTTGGCTAAGAGGGCAATTTTAATTTTTACCAATGTGGCATGAACTTTTTCTTCAGTGTGCACTCGCAGAAGCTCATCCAACAGAAACTTGAATTCCTTTCTCCCAGCCTCGATCAGAGGATTTTGATATTCCAAGACCAGTTTCAAGACCTCTTCACGATCGGCAAATTTTTTGCCGAGTTGAAAAAGACTGGCTTGTAAAATGGCAAAAAACTGGTCTCCGTGGGTTTTGGCAAAACCTTCCATGGTGCTTAAATAGCGGTCCACAAATTTGGGGTCATCCTGAATATTCTGCAATTGGAGGGACACAGCCTTTTCCAGCCAAAATTCGCGTTTTTCAGGGTTTCTACGACTTAAAAGTATGGCGGTTCGACTGGCATCTTCGAGCTTTTTGTCGGCAATTTCCAAAATTTGGCGCAGGGTCAGCGACTCTACTGTGTCCTTGTTTGGAAGCGACTTCTCGTAAAAATCCCAGGCCCCTTTTTTGTTGCCTGTATGAAGCATAAATTCAATCAAATGCGGTGCGGCTTGTTCCATTCGGGCCGTCACCCCACTATTTTGCCTCAGTACCTTGGTAATTAATTCATCCGAGGATTTTAAAATTCCGTTTTTTAATTCGGTTTGTTTTTGTTCCTCAAGATTGGCCATGTCACTGGTCACAAAGTGCAAATGTCTTAGCCATAACAAAAACGACTGCCAACGAATTTCTTCGTCGGGGTTTTCATGGATCCAATCTACTAGCTTCTGGAGTTGAGTGGCTTGATAAGGCAATGGACCCAATTCGTGTAAAAATATTTCAAATCGGGCTTTTTCTGAAAAGATACTCCTCTGAGTCAGGATCGTCTCAAGTATTTTTTTTGCCTCCTCGGGTTTGCCTAAGAGATACAGATATTTGCCTTGCAGATACTGCTGTTTCTCTGGCTCGATGGACAGAGTCTGCTGCAATTTGGACTCGTGGAGCTTTTGCATCAGGAGATTTTTTTGCAATCGTTTTTGGGCTTCGCCTAAATCAAGTCTGGCCAACATTTCCAGATAAAAACGAGCTCTTGGGTACTGATGGGCTTCTTCAGAAACCTCGGCAAGCTGGATCAACAAATCCTTGCGGGATGCAGGGTCGAGTTCTACTCGATCCAGGGTCTGATAGTATTTATTGATAAGGCGGGGATTTAGAGTTTTGGCTTTTAACTGTCTGTAAATCGCGGCTTCGGTGTACGGAAGATCAAGGCCAGCCAGCCTTTCCATTTGGGCGGCCTGATCTCTCGCGGATAGACTTTTGATTCTTCTCCATTCAATTTCTTCGCGCAGTTCTTTGGGTAACGGCATGCTCTGAGCTAACTTTAAATGCGGTTCAGCGGCCTCAAAATCCCCTGTGTCATCCTGCAAAATACGAGCAATCTCGTAGTGAGCTCTGGCTTGAACTGGCCCAGGACGAAGCTCTTGAATTAAGAGTTTTAATTGTTCTTGAGCAAAATAGTAGCTACCGTAATCCTTAAGCGTTAGCGCAAGCCTCAGTCTTTGTTCAGGGGATTTGCCTGAGGCCGTAATGGCTCGCAAAAGATCGGCATGGGGTTTTAAAGCCAAAAGCATTTGTGGGTCGGCATATTTTTCCAGTTCGGACAAAAGTTGCTCGGATTTATAAAATTCCCCATGCACCCAAGCCAGAATTTGAATCCATAAAAACTGGGTAAGCCGGCCAGTGGTACTTTTTTGCCAGTCCTTGGGCAAAACGGTTTGCATGGAGGATAGTTCATGAATTGAGGAGCGGGCCTTGATTAAAAAAAGTGCGGCAGATGCCAGATGTTGGCTGTTGATGTCCCCATCTTTAATCACCGCTTCCAGACTGGATTGACCTGAGGAATCGCCTAAATCAATAACTCGTACCAGCCCATCTGTGAGCAGGGCCTTAATTTTTAGTTCCGGTTGTTCGGAAGTAAACCAAGTTTGTAATTTTTGCGATACAGGGGTGAAAAGTTTGAGGTTGTACCCACGGGCATAGCCACCAAAGTAGCGGAAAAAATCCAGATCTAGGCTAAATGGAGCAAAGCTTTGAATGATTTTGAATCCACTGGCAAAATTCAAGGCGTTTGTCATTCCTTTTAAATCATGCTCAATCAGCAAAAACTCGGCCTCGGATCTGTAGAGATTTTGGGGCCAGTGTTGATTGAGATGTTCAAAGGCGGTTTTGGCTAATTGAGGTTGGTTGCCAAAAAGAAGAGATTTGCCTAATAAAAAGGTGGCCTTTTGTTCCTCAGACTCATTACCGGGTTCCAATAGAATTTGTCTCAGGGTTTGCACAGCCTGATCAAATCGTTCTTCTTTTATATAAAACTCGGCCAGTTCAAACCCAGAATTTGCGATCTTTGGAACCGTGACCGGCATACTATCGAGTATGGAGATAGACCCAAGAAGGGTACTTAACAACAGGCACAAGCCCAGGATTCTATTCATCAGTCATTTCACTTTTCTTGCTCTTTGTTGAGGGAGTGCTTATTATAGCCGACATGGGTAAACGAAGCCAAGGAAGAGAATTAGCAATTCTGGCTCTTTTTTCGCAATTTGTGTGCGAATCGGAGTCAGCGGTGTGGAAAGATACCCTGGATTTTATCCAGGCCGAATTATTTCCTGTTCCAGAAGAATCGGATTCTGAACCAGTAGAGGAGGCTGTCAAAGACCCTCAAGCTGGAGAAAGTGCAGCATCAAATCCAGAGGATCAGGGAGTGGCTTTAGTGCCGACCCGAAGTTCTGTCCCTGACGATGATGATATGGAGTCAGACGAGAACTCCCCGCCTGTAAAGCCTGATGAGTCCTTGGAGCAAGATTCTGAGGCCGTAGAGGATCAGGAGTTGACAAACCTAAGAGAGTCTTTGGAGTTTGCCTCTGTTCTGTGTGAGGCAGTTTGTCAGAAGGTTTTGATTCTTGATCCTTTGATTCAAAAACATTTGCAAAAATGGGACTTAAAAAGAATTGGCATAATGGAAAAAACCATTTTGCGTCTGGCTGCTTATGAGCTTTTGGAATCGCTAGAACTGGCACCAGAAGTCATTATTGCCGAAGCCGTCAAGTTATCCCTTGAATATTGTCAGGAAAATTCACATAAGTTTATTAATGGGGTTTTGGCTTCCCTGCTTTTGGAGGTTCGCCGCAAAGAATCCTCCCAGACCCATGTTTTTGATTTTGGTACCTATGATGAGGAGTGACCGAAGGGTCCGGCTTTGGAAATGACTATGGCTTAGATAACCGATGTTATTTAATCTTGAGCTAATAGCGTTTATAGTACTGTTTTTACTGTGCTCCATGAATTTAGCTGGAGCCAGTCGTCAGATTTTTTTTATTGTTTGTGGTTTGATTCTGGTAGCGGCCCTAAATCCTGTAATCACGGTGATTCTGATAGGCTCTAGCCTAGTAGTTTTGGCTCGCCAGCACTGGATTTCCTCTGAAGCCCTGATACTGTCACTGATTGGTTTTTGCGTGTATTGCCTAGGGACAAGATCCGTGGAACCTAGTTTGTTTTTTGGTGTGGAATCCTGGTTTTTTTTAATATTTTCATTACAAAGACATTTACATTTGTTGGTGCACGCACCTAAGTGGAAAGAAAAGCCCGATGTTTTGGTAGTGCTGAGTTATTTGTGGAATCCAGCCATTATGATGGGTAGTGCCGAGTTGTTTTCGGACTATGCCCAAGGAATGAAGCGAGAAAAACCTGCTTGGAGAGAATTTTTACGAAATCTTGCCTTAGCCTATTCATTTGGATATGGGGCTGAATTTCTAAGAGTTTATTTTACAGAAGGTGTATATCAGTCTCAGGATTTACAAAGTCTGTCTTTTGAGAGTTTAGGCATGGGAGTTTTGCTGGTAGGTCCGGCTTTTTTTCTGGGAATGTCGGCAATTTTTTATTTCTCTAGAGCCTTATTGGCATTGTTTGGCTGTGTCTTTACGGAGCCATTGTTTGGCAGGGTTTATTGGGCCAAAAGTCCTGTGGAGTTCTGGCTTTCTTGGAATATTCCGACCGTTAGGGTGTTAAGAGAGTGCTTTTTTCAACCCCTGTTAGTATTGTATGGTCGTTTTGGGGTTTGGCCTTTTCTTTTGTCTTTAGGTCTTTGGTGGCTGCTTCAAGGTTTGTGGCATACCAATTTAATCTGGGCCATGATTCATGCTTTGGCCGTAGGATTACAGGTTGCCTGGATTCGTTTTAGTGTATTGAATCCCAAAGTTCATAGGATTAGAAACAAGCTGAAACCCTTGTTTCCGCTTACTACCATGGGTTTTATTTTAATATCAGCATCTATCTGGCCCGGCCAAAGACTGGATATTTTGCTAGAATTATTTTTTCGCATTTTCTCAAGCGTTGCATTATGATACAAGGGATGCAAAAATGTCCCATCTTCGTAGCAGATGTCTATCAGATCCTGCCTACGGAACACACTTCCGCTGCTTTTCAGACTATATCTTTTATAGACAGAATCTTAAAGGGAGACTCCCCAAATCAAGTATCGGACGAGGATCTGCTTATCAAGGGGAAACCATCGCCCTTGATGGAAAAAAGCTCTCGCGAAAATCGGTTGGCTTGGAATGCCACATTTCATTTATTAACCTCCCATAATTTACTGAATCCAGCGGGTGAATTTCGTTCTGATTTGGTCTGGGATTGTAGTTTGCATTGTGGCACTATGTTTCGATCTGGGTATGCGGGAATTCGTAATGCCTTTAGGTTAGGCTCTGATAGGGTTTCTGAGGATTATAGAGAATTTCCCAGTGGTTTTATGGATTACATTCATCCTCTGACCCCTTTGGTTAATCTACCCAATCTTTTGGGTTCCGAAATCAGCATGCAGTTGGGACTGGGTTCAGAAAACTCCTTGTTTTACTCGGAGAGCTCTGGGGCCATGGCCTTAGTCGATGCATTTAGAAACCTAAATCTTTTAGTATCCCAACTGTCACTTGTTGTATCAGCCCATGCCTTTGGGCCTCACTGTCTGGAGCTATATGCTGCCAATTGGGAGAAGCTGAACCAAGCAGAAAACAGGTGGATGCCCGTGGAAGCCGGGGCCGCGTTACTAATGGGAACCGAGAATGGTCTGCTACAAGCCGGACTAGTGCCTAAGTTGTGTTTGCATAAGGTGGAAATTATACATAAATCGGCTGATTATAACTGGAGTGGCTGTGGTAATGGTCTTTGTGTAGAACCATTATTGTATCTATATTCTGTTCTAAACTCGTCCGAATCCAGTGGCTGTGTATCAATTGATCATTTGGACGGAGCCATTCTGAATCTTGAATGGGAACGGGTTTGACAATGAATGTTGAGGAATTGTTAGAACAGATTATTGCAGCCCTGCGAGAGATTACCTTTAACCAGGATATTTCCGAAGCAACAAAAATTCGCGATTTGGGTATGGACTCCCTGGATTTTTTGGAGTTATTTTTCCGTTTGCAGTCTATTCTCTCCATCGAGATGAGTCAAAGGGATCTGGAAAAAATGATGGCAGAAGGACTAAAGGAAAAAATGGGGGATGAGTATGAATTCAACTCTTTGAACTTCTTACAGGCCTTTGGGGCACTGTCTATTCGAGAGTTATCTTTACTATTAATTGATTCCTATCAAAAGGGGAATTTTACAGCCCGCGATTCAATTAAAATTTCTGAAGTGGTGTTGGAGATTTATGGTTCCTTGCAGGATGAGTTTGTCAACCATCGCCAAAATGCTCGCCTGACTCCAGCGGAAAGCGAGGCCATGCAAATCTGGAATCGTAAATGGGGATCCGTTGATTTTACAATACAGGGCCTGAAGTTAAAGAACCTGATGTGTCAGCACCATAACCTGAGATTCAAAGCCTCATGAATAGGGTCTATTGCAATGGTATTGGTGTTGCCAGCCCCTTTGGCAAGGGGGTTAAACCATATATGGAGGCTTTTAAGGAAGGTAAAACTGCCATTGGTGTTTCTAACAGCCTAAAGAGGGTGCCTGGAATTTTTTTGGGTTCGGAAGTCGAACCAGTCCATTTACAGGAACTATCTGCCTATGATTCCGAATTGGGAATCAAAAGATTTGCTCTGACACAGGTGGCTTTACTTGAGGCTTTGGAGCAGTCAGGCCAGAACACCCCCTATAATAATCAAAAAAGAGTTGGTATTTTTCTGGGATCTGGTAGCTATTTGAGCGAATTTTCTCTGTCTCGTCAAGCTGGGTATTTGAGTAATCCCTTACCTAATCAAGATGATTTTCGTTTTGATTCCAAGGATTTTTTGTTGCGGGCTCTGGCTTTACCAGGTTTGATGCCCGCTGGGGATTATGACCGATTTATGCGCGAAAGGCTTCTAGCTCAGCCAAGTAGTTTCTTGCAGTTTACCAGAAATTTGGTAGGCGGATCTGGGGAGATCCAGCTTATCAACAATCTTTGTGTATCCTCGCTTCAGGCCATAGGACAGGCTTATCGGTCTTTGCAGAATGGGGATTGTGATATTGCCGTGGTGGGTGGGGTTGAAGAGTTGTCGATAATATCCTATCTGACCTTTCATCGTCTTGGTGTGTATTCTCAGGCTGAGCTTCCTGAGGCTGGCTGTCGTCCTTTTGATGTTAACCGCAAAGGGATCGTGCTAGGGGAAGGCGCAGCTTTTATGGTGCTTTCCCGAGAGAAGCAGGGAGCCTGTGCTGAAATACTCGCTTATGCTTCGGGAAACAACTGTTACCATCTTACAGACTCCGCTCCCGATGGAGAAGGGCTTTATGCGGTAATGGCCAAGTGTGTCAAGCGGGCAGGGGTTAAGCCGGATCTAATCATCGCACACGGAACAGGCACAAGGTCCAATGATCCAAGTGAATCCAAGGCGATTCTACGCTTGTTTTCCGATCATGAAGGCCCGTATGTTCAGTCGATTAAATCAAGAATCGGTCATACCTTGGCCGCTGCCGGAATATTTAATGTAGTTACAGGCATTTTACAGGCTCAAAGCGCGTTTGTAGGGCCCACGCTCGGATTAACCCAGCCGGACTCTGAATGTCAGGTTCGCCATGTGCCTGCCGCTGGTCTGAGTATGAAATTAGGTAGTATTTTGTGTAATGCGGCTGGATTTGGGGGCTTTAATGCCTCCATGATTTTGGATGTGTCCTTAGCGTCAAATCCGGGATAAAAAGAAAGGCCGGTTCTTTAAATGGGAACCGGCCCTTAACCTGCCGTTACTGAGCTTCTGGCATTTGCGCAAATGCTTCTTTCTGCTCCAAGGCTTTCAGAATCTGGGTTCTTAGCTGAGACTCCATCTGTAGATCTTCCATGGCTCCCTGAATGGAGGCTTTGGAATACAGGGCCAAGGAGTCTAAACTTTCAGGGTTTGCCTTGTGGTATACCACTTCTTCTAAAATTTGACGAATAGCATAGTTTTCGGCTAAAACCTGCTTGGCGAGCGGTTCGCGAAAAGTCCCAAACAGATATCGCAGCATTTTAGGGGCGTTTTTCACGATTTCACGGTACTCAGGTTCTCTAGGTACAAACCTTGAACCAAGCTCTACGGTATAAGAGAGAACTCCATATTCCCCATAGAGAAAATCATCCGTATCTCCAGCGGATGGATATAGATCCGAAGACTGAATGGGGCGATATCCCATAATTTTTCCCATTTCTGTCCCGTGTTTTCTTAGAATCGAATCATCTTTGGCCTTGATTTTGTCTGTGTAGCTCCAGGGCCACAGAATCAGATCGGAATAGGAGTGAAACGAAACCGCAGCTACAAATCCGTATTTATCGGCCAGACTTCTTACCGCCTGATTTTCGGCTTCGGACATAGCACAAGGCCCCATATAGGTATCAGACCCAGCCCAGCTTGAAGCTCCACTGACTCCCCATTTGTAGGAGTAGTTTCGGTTATTGTCCACTCCGACAGAGCCATTGTCGTCTTTATTGCGGTTTTTTCTCCACATAGGCTGACTCTGATGGGAAAAAATGGTTCCATCTACATTTAACATTGGGACAATCACAATGGTTGAAGTGTCTACAAGTTTGGTAGCTTCGGCATCCTTACCGTAGTTTTCAACTAAATCACGAATGAAGGCCAGGGGAGCTTCTACGGAGATCCACTCTCGAGCGTGATGTGAGCCCAAAACTAGATAGGCTGGTTTATTTCCAGAGGTTTTGGGGTTTTTAATTTCCACTCCCCAGATGCTTCGTCCTTCTGAAGTAGTACCTGCAACAAACAATTGGATTTTGTCGGGCATGGCACTGACAGCTTGATCTAAAGCCTCTTTCATTTCTTCATAAGTGTGATAAATACCCGATGGGCTTGAGTTTCTGGTCTCATCCAAAACTTCACGGAATTGTGCTTCCGCATCAGGCATAATTTCTACGGAGCTTCTAAGAACATTCAGGCTTCTGGCCCTTTGGGTTTGCAGTTTCAATCGTGTGGGTCCATCCAGCACAATATCAATTCCCTCTGGGGTTCTGGCCATATAATCAATTCTTAAATCATGCAGCAATTTCCAGTTTTCAGCATTGTTGGTAATACGAACAATAGGGTTAGCGGCATGAGCCATGCCCAATAAACATGTAGATAGGGCCAATCCAGCAAATAATTTTTTCATAGAGCCTCCGTGAATGAAGAGTTTAATCAACAAAATGGGAATGTCAAGGGAGTCGCTTGGAATAAAATAGACTATGGTACAATTCTGCTATGATTCTGGTTTTACTGCTGCATTTTTTTACGACGCTAAGTTTTGGCGAGATTCATCCATTAAAGTTAAAGACACTTTGGTCCGTCGATTCCTCCCAGATTGCATCGCGTATGGATTTGTCTGGCTTGAGTACAGATGGGACTTCACTTTTTACGGTTAGCGATCTGTCCGATTTAAATGATATTTATCGAATTGATCTTCAGGAATCCGGGGCGGTTTTGCGCATTCATCAGAAGCTTGATGCCGATTGGATGCAACAGTATGCCCAGGAGAATGCTCAATACGGCAGACTGGACATGGAAGGCATAGCCTGGTGTGCGGGACAGTTTTACATAGTCAACGAACACAAGCGCTCGGTTTTACGGATTGGATCCGGGGCTTATCAGGAACTGGTGCCCGATTGGGAAAATTTTCATAAAGGCAGGATGAATCCGTTTTCCGGGGTAGAAAATGCTGGGCTTGAAGCCGTGGCTAGCAACGGGACTGATTTGTATCTTTTTAATGAAAGACAATTTCGTATGGGTTATGTGTATTCACTTACTTCAGAAAAGCTTACCCATCAATTTGACATTCCCAGTGGCCCCAATTTGCCTCGATTCCTTGTAGAACAGTGGATGTATGCGGATTTTGCCGGGGCCCATTATGAGGATGGGGTGCTTTACCTGTTGGAGAGACATTCTCATCAAATCATCAAAGTTGATCCCAAATCCTATCAGGTTCTGGCTCGTTATGATTTTTCACAATGGGAAAAGGGCTTGTTTACGACTAAGGACGCTTATGGCTTAGCCGAGGGCTTGACCATATTTAATGGCTCATTTTTTGTGGTTTTGGATAATAATCTTGATTTGAGATCCAAAGATCAGTCCCCCATGCCCTACCTTCTTGAGCTTACAGCCGAACATTGACCCCGGCATGAATGTAATGGTCGTATTCATAAGGTAGGCGTGCATCCATGACATTCATGGGCACAAAAAATTCAAGATTGACTTCTTCTCTTAGTTTGTAACGGGCTCCTAAAGTGATATCGACGGTGCTTCCATATCCTGACCAGTCCAGACCATTCATTTCTACAGTGAATGAGGTACGGGAGGTACTGGCGATTTCAGCCCCTAAATTGTAGACAAGGCTACTGCTTTGCCGCTTGCCCGCTGGATCGGTTCCCGAACTGCTGGTATATCCTAGTTGCCCATGCAGGGTATACCGTTCGTATTCTTTACTGAGGCTTATGAATCCGAGGTAGGAACTGCCATCGGAACCCCGTCTTGTCACTTGTTTGTCCAGAGCATGCTGGACACCAAAACCAAAGGCTGCCTTGAGGCCGTAGGCCGGATTGTTGGCAAACTGAAACTTCGACATCATCTGAATTTCTTCCAAATCGGTTTTTTCAAAGTCATTTAAAAGAGGGAAGGATGAAGACTTTTCATTGACGATATTAGCCGAGAGAGCCATTTCAAAATCATCGGAGATTCTTCCTGCCACGCCTACAGGGATGGTGTATTTGGTTAGTTTCCCCACCGGAACAGTGCTGCCAAAAGAGCGATCATAATCGACTAAAGCCACCCCGGAAAAGAAACGATAATTTTCTTTAGGTAAAATCTGGGCACTGATGGTGCGATGCAGACCGGTCAAGCCATAACTTGTATTGCCCCAGATTGGCTCAGGGATATTTTTGTGAGCGCCTAAAAAGGGGTTAAAGGCCGGGGGTCGTTTGTAATCGCGGATACGATCACTGCGTTCTTCCTGAAACTGTTGTCTGGATTGAGGGGTTAAATCCTCAGCTCTTGGTTGAAAATAGCGACGGGATTTAGGTTGGGTGGGAGGTGGTACCAGATTACTGTAGTTGTTTTCCAGAGGTGGCAGAGCGGGACCGGGGATATCTTTGGCAGAGGATATGGCACTCACGGGGTTTTTTAAATCAAGACTGACCTTTTGCCGGTATGATTCCACCGTAGGCGAGAAACCAAATTCTTCCAGATTGCGTTCGTAACGAACATTGGCCATGGATAATCCAGTACCAACAACCATTCCCAAAAAAATATGGGCTAAATAAGATCTGCTTCCCTGCATAACTTGTGATCCTTTCGACAAATTATTGCAGAATTCCAAGAGGAAAGGATACAAGCACCCGATCTTTTAAAAGCATGGCAAAATGGGGCCGAGAGTGGATTTGTACGCGATAGCCCGTAAGTGTTTCTTTGTGCCCGTTTCGGTAATATAAGGTCATTTGGGCGGGGGTTCCGGTATCAAAGAGCCAGGAAAAATGAAGTTTCACTTGAGCTAGTTTCTGAACTTTTTTTAGAAAATGCTCTTCCCCATCCTGTAAGTACAAGCCGGAATCGGCTTTAATCTTTACGAGTTCGGACAGGGGTTGAGGCAGATAGTCCTCCAATTTATCCGACAAAAAAAACAGATCCCAGTTTACCAGTAATTCTTGGACAAACTCGCCGCCAGAGTAAAATACACCGGGCTCAAAATAGAAGCCTTCAGGACAACCATAAATCATTTTATCTTTGGAGGTTTTTAAAAAGGGTTGGCAGTCGGAAGGCATTTCCCTAAGAGTGGGCGATGCTCCTAATGTGCTGAGGACGGCCAACAGTCGATGCCCAGTGATCCAGTTTGTGGGTGAACTAGTTTTGGTATTAGCCCTAAGAATCAGTGTCTTTTCGTTAAGGAAAAGGGGAATGCGCAGGATTTCATAGGGTAAATCTTCTTCGGAATAAAAACTATGATGCAGAAATTGAGTTGGCCCCCACAAGAGATTATTTTTAAATATGTCAGGGACCAGAAAAACCTGATTTTTTTCATATCCAACAAATACATTGCCTAAAAACATTCGGCCTACGGAAAATGAATGTTTTTCCGTCTGGAACTCAAAAATCAGATCGGGATTTGGGTTGAATCCGTAGGCTTCACGGGAATCTTCAAGCGCTATCAATTGAGGGTTGGGAAGTAATAGCCAATTGTCCAAATAGTCTTGAAATCTTTGCATCCTGATGGGGATGGTTTTACCCTCTACCATTAGCTCAGGCCCTGTAGGTTTTAGATGGATGGCATAATTCTGTAAGGGACTTTTGAGGCTTTGAAATGTTTCCCAGGGTAAATCTTGTAGCAGGTGAGAGTCCGATTTTTTTTGTTCAGGCTTTAATTCTTCTCTACTTAGCCAGACTAAATAGATACAACTCAAGAGTAAAATAAGGTTGGTTGCAATACGCAT
>DITF01000290.1 GCA_002422125.1 bacterium UBP17_UBA6191 | reverse complement strand
AGAGGCATGGACCCCATGGGAACTCAAGCGGTAGCCAACCATATGGGGCACCTGCTGATGGAAATTGCTAAAGCTGAACTCGTGGGTTCTGAAACCATATATGGCAAACAAATTGAACCCCGCGCCTTGCAGATGGATCTCAATTTAGTCACAAGAATTTTAGGTCATCACCCCGAGCCAAATTTGATTAAAACCTGGCTTGAAAAACTGGGCTGTGAACTTAGGGTTGAGGGACCAAATTTCTTGGTAACTGTTCCAACTTTTAGACCAGATTTAGAAAGGCCTATCGATCTTGTTGAAGAGGTTGCCCGGATCTGGGGATACGATCAGATTGAATTTGCCGAGCCGGTTGCCTTTTTACCTGCCATGAAACCACAAAATGACATCAAAATCTTAGACCATATCAGAGACATTCTTTGTGCGATGGGCCTAAGAGAAACCATAAATTATTCATTTACCCCCCCACAAGATCAGGGACTTTTTCTTAAAAATCCTCTGTCTGAAGAAATGTCATGCCTTAGACCGGATTTGATTACAAACCTATTGGAAGGCGGTTTGTTAAACTTTAGACGCCAAAACAAAATGGTTCAGACCTTTGAAATTGGGAAAGTCTTTACAACAGACCTTGATGAGCGGTTTCACCTGGCCATTTTGATGGCTGGTACGGAAGAAGAATCCTGGAAGGTAAAACGAGAGCCAATGGGATTTTTTGATCTGAAGGGTGTTTTGGAAGAACTGTTTCAGGGCCTGCGACTTAGATTTGAATTGAAAGAAAATAATCAGGGGCCAATGGTCTCACTGTTAAGTCCAGCTTTGGACATATTTGTGATGGGGAAAAGTATAGGAAGCATTGGCTTGATCCCAAAATCCCTGCAAAAAAAACATAAACTACAGTTTCCGGTAGCCATGGCGGAACTGGACTTGAGCCCCTTGCTCTCCCATAAACCCAAGCCCGTAAAAATGGAGCCTTTACCATCGTTTCCAGGATCAGAGAGACAGTTGGCACTAATATTGGATGCCAAAACAGCTTCTGAGAATGTAATCAAAGCAATTAAAGGCTTAAAGATCAGTTATCTGGAGAGTGTGCAGGTATTTGATGTGTACACGGGTAAAGGCATGCCAGAGAATAAATTTAGTTTGGGACTCAAATTTCACCTGAGGGCCTTGGACAGGACTCTAGCCGAAGAGGAAATTCAGGGCGCAATGGAACAGATCCTAAAGCTTCTGGGTCAAAAATTTGGGGCATACTTAAGATAATGAATTGCCTGGATTGGCTGCGCAAGAACAGCACTTCTTCCGAGGATATAAGGGTATTTTATATCCTCGGAGACAATCCGCTGGAAAAAAGC
Source organism: bacterium UBP17_UBA6191 (assembly GCA_002422125.1). GTDB lineage: Bacteria > Muiribacteriota > UBA6191 > UBA6191 > UBA6191 > UBA6191. Next base: position 21,734 of record DITF01000290.1, on the reverse strand, counting down.
CTGATCGAAAAATTTTGGTATCAAACTCTCAAACAGCGATTTCCTGGTATAAAAAAGACGGATACCGAATCTGAGAGTCCTAATCAGATAAGCCAAGTGGACTGGTTCTTACAGCTTCTGAAGCAAAGAACTCTGATACAAAAACCGGCCCTCTATCTTATGAGTTTAGATAGACTAAACCCAGCGGACAAGAAAAAAGTCCTAACGGCAACACTCACTCCAGCTCAAAACAGCCTTTACTTTCTAGTTCAAACTACCGCACATCCTGGAACTCAGGTACCTGAACATCAAATCATAGAAATTGGAAACAAAACCGCACATGAACTGCCAGCCCTAATACATTGGATTATAGCCTCAGAAGGAATCGTACTGCCCGATTTTGTTACTGGGCGCTTGATTCGCACCTTGGCCGAGGCTGAATTAAACCTCTATTCCGAAATTGCTAAAATCAAATATCTGGTCCGGTCCAATCCTGAAACAATCCCATGGAATGACATTTACCCTGAACCGAAAGAAGATGAAAATTTTTTTACTTTAGTTCGGGCGCTAATTGATAAAGATCCGCGCATCTGGTTTCTCAACTGGGACAAACTTAAGGATTCAGACAATATCCTGCAAAAGATTCGCCAGCAACTGCAAACTCTGCAAAAAATTAAAAGCTCAATTTCCGTGGAACTACGCCCCAAAATGCTTTTATTGGCCCAAAAGGCCCGAGATTCCAGAAACAAAAAGGCCAAACAAGAGGCCATTCTTGAAATCAAAGCCACCCTCAACAAATCTGGTGACGCTCAAATGGATTACATTTTAAGCAAAGAAAACCGCATTCCCTTCCTGATTCGAGATCAAGCCAGATTTGAAGACGAGGAACTGGACGAAATTCTGATGGATTTGGGCCAGATCATCAACCAAAGCCGCAGTAAAAACTCGCGACCTTTATTGATTCCAACTACTCTTTTAGAGCGGCTATTTGGTACAGATAGACGGTTTAGCTCACGCGCATGAGGTAACTTTCCTGAAATTCAGGTCCAGATACCATTCTAATACTATGTTTTGAACCAAATGCCGAAGCCTCCTGGGTAAAGGTCCCCATAGTCAAGACCAGACAGGAATCATATCTGCGATTGATCATTTCCGAATACGCCTGATTCATTTCTACTTCACCCAACTGAGACAGGCCGGGGTATACCCTGGCGTATATCTGATCTTTGGAACGACCGGACAATACAAAGGAGGAAAACAAATCGCTTCTTTCTGTCCTGATAGGCTTAATCTGGTCAAAGCCAAGATTACGAAAATACCTGGTAATACGCAATTGAATCTGTTTTGAGCCTAACATGGGGAAATCTTTTAACCCGAGGGTTCCCTTTCCCACCAAAAACTCTTTTAACCCGCTTAAAAAGGAGTTATCCACACTGGCCTCAATTTGGGCCACATCAAATGGTGGGATTCTATAAAAGCTAATGGGATCGAGTTTCAGCTTCTGCTCAAACAAAAATGGATCGCCTATTCGCTTTTCATTGTAATAGTCGCGGATGAGCTGAACTGAATCCAAAAGTTTTTCCAAGTCTGCACTTAACAGGTTTTCTAGTGTATGGATCTGTTTGAATTCAGAATCCAGGCTCAACTGCAACTTAAGCCGCTCCACGGCTGCCTTTGGATCATGGCCAATGCGGGCAAAATAACCAAACATGGCCTTCTGCCACTGCACCTCTTGCCTTTGTTCCGAAGTTATCAGAGGCTCAAGAAGAATTCTCTCAAACTGCTCTTCCCACACTACACATTCCTGGGCACTGTGGTATCTGGTTCGTTGATAAAAACTTCTCATCACGGCACGAATAGCATCTGCCACAAATTCCGAAGATTCCGACTGCTTGTTAAGATACACCTTAAAATAGTTAAGCGCTCCTTCATTATCCGAAAGATCAGTGAGAGCCTTAGCTAAAAGATAATAATGAAAAGGGACTTCCTGACGATCGGCTATCAAATCCAGTAACAGATTTCTGGTCATGTCAAACTGACGATGCCCATAATAGGCCAGAGCCGCCGAAAATCTGGTTTCCACATCTCGATTCTGGGGTGGAATTCTGGAAAACAGACCAATAGCCCTTTCATACAGGCCCTGAGAGGTATACAAATATACCAGGCGGGATAAAATTCCAGGGTTTTCAAAACTTCCTCTGCTAAGCAAAAGAAGATAATGACGCATGGCCTCACCATATTGATGATCGGTAAAACAAAGATGGGCAAACTCCTCACGAATTTTGTCCAACTCATCAGCCTCAATACTTTGATGAAACTGCTCAATAATCAGCTTAAGTTCACTCATCAGCTTAGTCCACAAGCGCTGATCCCTGTACATCTCCACGAGCCGTAATCTGGCTCGAATGAAGTCTGGCTGACTGGTAAGCAACTCCAAAAATTTGGACTCTGCTCCGGCAAAATCCTTCTTTTCTTGTAAACGAACCCCTTCAATATACAAGGGGCTCTGTTCCTCCACCATTTTCTTGACCAGATACTTAAGCAGTAAAAAAGCAACTGCTGGGCAGATTACAAAAAAGAATATAGAAATGAGAATCTGCATTTATCTCCAGTCTTATGCTCTTAGAGAAGAAGAGTGAAACCGTAAGGAATTAGCAATTTCTTCTCTCCACAACTCCCAGTCATGGGGTCCATGACCTACATAACACTCACAGGGAATGCCGATTGTGCTCAAAAATTGCTGAAACTGTTGGTTCAGAGGAATCAGAGATGGCTCCTCGTCCCCACAATTCAGACGAACCTTGACCCCAGAGTCTTTAAGCTCCCTGGCCTTCTCATTGGCTAAATCAAAAATGTCTCTGGATAAGGGGCAGGATAAAGAACTGAGGGAACTAAAAGAATATGGGTGTAAGAATCCAATTCTCATGGCCCAGTGGGCCCCAATGCTCAAACCTTCTAAAGCTCGCCCTCTAGCCGGGTCCACACGAAACACCGATTCAATATGCCCCATCAGATCCTGAGTGATATAGCGGTAAAATAAATGCTCTTGGTCCGACTCCATCCAGCTTTGATCTTTATCCGGCATAACAATGATCATTTCCTGCATTGAGCCTCTAGCAATCAAGGAATCAGCCACATGGTGAATATCTCCTTTGTTGGTCCAATCCATTTCATAATCCAATAGACCACCCATCAGATACAAAACGGGGTAGGACTTATCGGAAAGCCCGTAGGAGGGGGGGAGGTATACAACATACTTTTTATAACAGCCAAGACTCTCGGAATAAAAAGAGCGATGAAAGAGGGAACCACAATTACCCGATAAATCAAACCAGGAGTTTTGATTACCGCCAGAATCCTTTCTGAGATTAGATGGGTCACTGACATAATTTCCATCCACAACAAAACGATACTGAATTTCCCGATTTCCCAAGGCCGGAGTCCTTACACCCCAGAACCCATCCCCGCTTGGCTGCATCCCCCACAACTGCCAACCGTTAAAGTCTCCGGCCACGGAAACCTGACGGGCATTGGGGGCATAACAAGAAAATACTACAGATGTATCTTTGAGAATCTGGGAATGAGACACAGTGTTCCTCCTCGAAATCGTGATTGCTGTAGTCATTTTAGGCTAAGAAGTTCCACCTAGCAATGCCAAAAACAATCTTTAGACAACGGATTGGATTTTTGGCTTAGGCAACTGATGCATGCTTCTCATCAATAACTGGTTTAAAGTGTCTTTTTCTCTCTCAAACATACCAGTAAATTCCAGAGAATACCTATAAATCAGATTCTCATTCTCAGCTTCCGTCGTTCTACGAAGAACTCTGGCTAACACTCCATGAAAGTCAAAAAATTCCATGGAAAAAAACATCTCGAGCACATCACCAGGCTCAAACAGTTCTATGGAGCTGATCTCGACACCACCAACACTGATATCAATACTCTCCCCAGTATAGAAAGACTCACTGAATCCATCTTCGCACAAGAGACGAAATTTGAGTTCCATTTGTTTTTTAACCCGAAAAAAACGCCGTTTCTGCTCCATTTTTTCCCAGAACCTAGGCAGATTAATGGTTAATTTTCTTTCATCATGCTGCTGTAAAATCGCAGGGGTAATATCAACCTTAAACGATATGACCTTACCCCGCACTATGGCCTGAAACACTGCAAATCGAACTCCCTGAAAAAAGTATCGGTTTCCAGAGGACGACTCCGGCCATGTTAACACCAAATTATCCCCACTCACTGAGACAACCCTGCTCGTCAGGGTCAGCTTCCCATGTTCAGGATCAAATACAATCAATTGTACAAACTGGTTGCGCACTAACGAAAAGGGCGATGTTGCTTCACGGGCTTTGAGCATAATTCCTCAGGGGGCTGATTTAGACAGAGATTTAATTTTTTCCAGAGTTTCCTGATTTTGCGGAGAATTCGGCACCAATTCTATACACTTTTCATAGTGCTTGACGGCCTCAGCATTCTGCTTTAGTACAGATAGAGACTCTGCAAGATTGTAGTGCGCATTAGGATAAGCCGGATTTACTGCTACAGACTTACGATAGTATTCCAGCGCATCCTTATGTTTGGACTGTTTGGCCAGCAAAAATCCAATGTTATTAAAAACCACAGGGTCCTGAGGTGTCTGAAGAGACAGGGACTTTAAGACCTCTATAGCCTTGTCCACTTGATTTGTATGATCGTACAAGGCAGCAAGGTTAGTGTAAGCATTAAAATACTGCGGATTTCCTTCAATAGCCTTCAGATAATGTTTAGCTGCATCCTCAGCATTTTTTTGCATGGCGAACAAAAAACCGAGATTGTTGTGCGCCGCCGCAAACTTCGGTTCCGCGGCCACGGCCTTTTCATAAAAGGAAATGGCCTTGGCAACATCATTTTGCCCCCCATAAATCAAACCAAGATTGTAATATGCAAATGCATAATCCTTCTGAATGGTTAGCACTTTCTGCCAGGTGGCAATCGATTCTGCTTCTTTACCTATAGACAGGTAAATTCTTGCCAGATTTTCATGGGCTTTTAAATTATCTGGCTCTATTTTAAGAGCCATTTGCCAGTTCTGAATAGCTTCATCTACCCTCTCTAAGGTGGCTAGAATAAAGCCAAGATTAATATATGCATTAGCATACTTGGAATCAGTGGCTATCGCTTTTTCAATCATGGCCTTAGCTTCATCAAACATACCCTTTTGGGTGTATAGATAACCCAAAGAATCCATGGCCTTAACATTTCCAGGCTCTACCTGAAGCACCTTGTCCCAGTACTGCTCGGCTAGTTGAGGTTTATCCAAAAGAAAGTAAGCCCCTCCTAAATCATACAATGCATCTACAAATGTGGGGGACAGGCTTACTGCCTTCTCCCACTCCTTAGCTGCTAGGGCCACTCTGCCCCGTTTCATATAATACTGACCTTCTTTGTAGGCTTTGTCAGCGGCACTACTTACTGTAGAATTCGCAAAATTAAGCGATGTCAGAAGCAGGGAAGTTATAAAACAATAGACAAAGCTCCGCATAATAAACTCCTTATTTTGTCTCCAGAATTTCATTTGCCAAAAACGCTGTTGAAAAGCGTCCCCCCTGAAATCCACTCGACTCTAACACCCTCTGATGCAGCTTCACAGTACTCGCAATTCCACGAATCTCAAACTCAGCCAAGGCTCTCATTGCTCTTTTGATGCAAGCTTCTCTTGTATCCGCATGCACAATCAACTTACCAACCATAGAATCATAAAAAGGCAGTATGCTGTCCCCTGCCGAAACAAAAGAATCAATTCTAACTCCTAGACCACCTGGGTAAACAAGTCTCTCTATTTTACCCGGAGATGGCAAGAAGTCCTGCTCTGGATCCTCTGCATTAATACGAAACTCTATAGAATGTCCATGAAAACGCACACCTTCCTGAGGAATCGATAGACGGTGTCCTTCTGCTACTCTGATCTGCTCCCTTACTAAATCGAAACCAGTAACCATTTCCGTTACAGGATGTTCCACCTGAAGGCGGGTATTCATTTCCATAAAGTAAAAGTTTTCATCCTTGTCCACCAAAAATTCAACGGTACCAGCATTGTGGTACCCAATACTTTTGGCCACCTGAACCCCTGCCTCACAAATTCGCTTTCTGAGTTTCTCAGAAATTCCTGGAGATGGTGATTCTTCTATCAGCTTCTGATTGCGTCTTTGGACCGAGCAATTTCTTTCCCCCAAATGGATGACATTGCCGTATTTATCACCCAAAACCTGCACTTCAATGTGCCTAGGTTCCACAATAAATTTTTCCACATACAGCCCGCCGTTTCCAAAAGCTGACAGGGCCTCCTGGGATGCTGTCTCAAACAACTCTGTGAATTCCGCCTCAGTCTTAACCAGACGCATTCCCCTGCCGCCACCTCCAGCAGTAGCCTTGATCATGACCGGAAAACCACATTTTCTGGCCACCTCCAGCCCATCTTTAGGATTGGCTACTATCCCATCAGAACCAGGAACTGTCGGAACATTAGCCGCCATCATGGTTTTTCTGGCCTCACTCTTATCTCCCATTTTGGATATGGCGTAAGGATCGGGTCCAATAAAGGCAATTTCGCAGCTTTGCAATATCTCTACAAACTCCGCTCTTTCTGACAAAAATCCATAACCTGGATGTATGGCATCGGCACCAGTTATTTCTGCAGATGCAATAATGTTTTGAACATTCAAATAGCTGTCTCTACCTAAAGGCGGCCCGACACAAACAGATTCATCAGCCAGTCGTACATGCAGACTGTCTTTATCGGCAGTGCTATATACGGCTACGGACTGAATGCCCATCTCCTTGCAAGTGCGAATGATACGAACTGCTATCTCACCACGATTGGCAATCAGTATTTTTTTAAAGGTGCGAATTTCGCTCATGCCTGCCCTTCCAATTCCAGCAGTAAATCTCCATATTCCACGGCATCGCCTGAACTGACCAGAATTTTACGAACTACCCCAGATTTTCCTGCTTTTAGCTCATGCATGATGTTCATTGCTCTGATCTGTCCAAACACAAAATTCTCTTCCAAGGTATCTCCGACTTTTACCTTAGGATAAAACAGGCCCACCCGTGATGCCTTAATCATGCTCGAATCATTAGAGGACTCGGTACCAGAATTTGCTTTCTCAGGGACATTGCTCAAGTTCTCGGAGGCATTTACCTTCGCTACAAAACTACTCTTTTTTCTTAAAAATACCTCTGCACCCTCTGAACTTACCGTAACTGTATCGTAGCGGGACAAACTAAAGTCCCGTAAAAATGTTTCCATATCAATACAACTACTCCTTCTGTGAATACAAGGACAGCTCAGATTCTCTGAGGAAAGCCTCTGCCATTCTCTCTCTGGTACGCATCGGATCTTCGACTATGATTCTCGACCCATTTAACACATCCATAAAACCCAATTCTCTTTGATACCTTGGTACTACATGTAAATGTACATGATCTATGCTGGCTCCACTACAATGTCCTAAATTATAGCCAAGATTAAACCCTTTGGGATTGTACATCTGCCTAAGCACGGAAAAAGCCATCCTTTGAATTGCAAAACTGTGCAAAATTTCAGCCTCGGTAAAGTCTTCAATAGTGCAGGTGTGTCTAACCGGAACTATCATAAGATGACCTGGATTATAAGGGTAGAGATTCAAAGTCACAAAAAAAAGTTCTGATTGCCAGACGATCAGATTTTCCACCCCTGGCTCATTTCTGTAAGCAGAACACAAGATGCAGTCAACCTTTGGCCGATGTCCCTGAACATAAGACAGCTTCTCCGGGCAGAATAAATTTTGTCTCGAACTCACACCTGACCCCCTTTTAGCCCCTGCAACAGATTCAAAACCCGCGTTTGCTCTGGGGAATCCTTTTCCAGGCAGGATTGCAATCGCAAAAGAGTCTGACGGGCCCTGGCATTTTCACCTTCTAAAATCAGAATATCAACATAACAGAATGCAGATTGGTAATAAAAGGGGTTCAAATCCCAGGCTTCCTGATAATGCCCCTTTGCCTTCTGCAACTCCAAGATCTTCTCGTAACACAATCCACAGTAATAATGCCCATCCGCATACGATGGCGCAATCTGAATACCTTTTTTGAGCTCATCAAGAGCTTCCACATAAGAACCCTTGTCAAAAAGTTCCCGACCCAAATCAATGTGAAAAGAACCAAAGTCTGGCCTTGGTTTTAGTACCCTTAAAAGCTCCGCTGAAGCCTCTTCCATGTAGCCCGCATCTCTAAAGCTTATAATATTGTTAAGCACCTGCTCACGGATTTCCATTTGGTCCAAGGCCGCAATCAAGCTGTTTACGCTTTCAGGAAATTGTTCATTTTCAAATTCCAGGCGGCCCTTTTCATATAATGCCTTGTGAAAGTGCGGATTCAGATGCACTGCCCTTGAAAAAGCATCCAAAGCCTCAGCCCGCTTCCCCATGCGCAGATAAATCATTCCAATGCGGTAAAGCACATCGGGAAAAGGTGGTTTTTTTAGTAAATCCTCAAGCGCATCCGCAAAATCAAGCTCAACCTGCTCCATCTGCTCCGATATGGCATCCAATTGTTTTCTAACCCTTACATCCTCAGGCTTTAACTTTAAGGCCAGGGTAAGCCAATCTCGAGCCTCTTCCCACTCCCGGAGCTGAATACAAATCAACCCTAGATGTGCCAGCACTGAAAACGAATCCGACTTTAGCTGATGGGCCCGTTTAAGACTAAGTCTGGCTTCCTCATAATTTTCTGATAAAAAGTGTACTCGGCCTAAAAGATAATGAGAGCGATAGCTGTAAGGCTTTAAACCCACTAGATCACGACTTACAACCTCCGCTCTTGGAAGGTTTCCTAAACGAATGGACTGTCGAATAAAATAGGCCAGCACCTTTTCATCTCTTGGTCTTCCTGACAACAAAACTTCCAAAGCATATTCAGCATCTTCTTTTTTTGCCTCAGATACAGCCATATCTACAAGCTTCTGGGTTTCCTCGATCTGATCCAGAATCTGGACTTCGCTGCCATCTACACCCCGTAAAATTTCCTCAATTCCATCCAGTTGAAATGCAGACCTTAACTGCTGCCTTTCACAAACATTGATGTACATTTCCAGATTGGGCCAGTCCGATTTCAAATTTCTAAGAGCCTCCCAATGTTTTAAGGCTTCCCGAAACAATCCCTGACGATAAAGTTTCAATCCCTGATTAAAAAATTCGCTGGCAGACAGCAATTCCTGATTCATAGTCTAAGTCTTTCTGGGTTTAGGTCTGGCCGCAGGAAACAGCACATTATTCAAAATCAATCGATATCCAGGAGAGTTTTTATGTAGTCTCAGATCGGTAGGTGGATCTTCCACAGCATGGGAAAAGTCTTCTGGATCATGGCCGCCAAAAAAGGTAAATGTACCCTGACCTACTTTTCCATGCAGATATTTAAAAACATCGCCATCTACAACTTTTCCTAGTCTGATTACCGAAGGTTTTAACAGATTCCCATCAAATGCCGTGGTTTGTCCTAAAAATCCCCTGACGCGATTGACATGATTCTGAGTCAGCATCGTTGGGATGGGATCAAATTTTGCGGAAAACTCAAACAGGGTAAAATCTTCTCGTTCCGGGGTCATACGATGCTCGTATCGGGAAACATCAATGTTGGAAAACTCATAGATCATAGGATCGGTAATGATCTCAAAATTATGAAAGGCAAAGGTACGGGAAAAATCCAAACTATTCTCAAAATTGGGAGTGATCGGGGTTCCATCAATACGACTATCCACAATATCTAACCCAGCCGCAGCCAAGGCCACATCAAGGCTGTCTGTGGCAGAGCACATGGCAAAAAGATACCCCCCCTTGTACACATAATCTCTAAGATTCAGTGAAACCTGCGCAAACCACTCTGAAACCGAAGAAAATCCAGAAGCTGTCGCCATTTCTCTGAACTGCTGAACTTTTTTCACATACCAGGGGGCATCCTTAAAGGTGCGGTAAAACTTCCCATACTGCCCAGAAAAATCTTCATGATGCAGATGTAGCCAATCATATTCAAAATGTTTGCCAGCCAATACTTCCGTATTCCAGATTTTGGCATAAGGCACTTTGGCATATTCCATCACTAAGGTTACAGCATCATCCCAGGGATCAGAGGAAGGAGTGGTATAAACGGCAATTTTAGGGGCTCGCTCCAAAGGCATAACCGCAGCATTTTCACTCTCTATCTGATTCAGAATTCTTGCTCGTTCGGCATCCGAGACCAGTTCTGTCCTAACCCCATATAATGCGGCCTGAATCTCAATGATATCGGTTCGGGACATTAAGAAACTGCCGCCCTGAAAATTGAGAAGCCAATCTACTCTTAAGGAATTTTCCAAGGCAAAATAAACTAAACCATAAGCCCGCAAATGATCGGTTTGCCGCTGATTCATGGGAACCAGCAGCCAGTCCGAGGCCAAGGGGCAAAACAAACTCCCCATCAAGAAAAAAGCCGCACAGAAAAAAACTTTCATTCCACTACCATATCACAGGACACCATGTTGGTAGAATCTTGATTCATAAAGACAGCCGCCAGAATTTCAGAGGCCAAGCTTACAGCAATCGCAGCAGGATGTTTACTTCCCAACTTCCTGCCAGCCGGACAACTTAATCGCGCAATTGCATCTTCCGCAAATCCTCGCGATTTTAACCTGGTTTCGAAGGTTTTTCTTTTGGTATCTGAGCCGATCAACCCCAGAAAACTCAGATCTTCCCGTTTTAAGAAGTATTCACACAAGTCAAAATCCATGGCATGAGAATGTGTCATAATCATTACAGCGGCCCCCTGACTGACATATGCTCCTTCACCCACGGGATCTTCCGAAACCAGTACTCGTACCCAGGGAGATACCGCCTCGGGAAACTCAGAACTTCTTTGGTCAATCCAGTCTACTGCAATTTCCAAGGGCTCAAGAATTCGCACCAAAGCCCGACCGATGTGACCTGCTCCAAAGATTACCACTGGGGCTGAAGTAGTAAAAAAGGATTCCAAAAAGACTTCAACAGTGCCTCCGCAGCATTGACCCAGCTTGGCTCCCAACTGAAAGTTCAGTAAAACATTACCGTGCTGCATCAAATCAATGCGCCTACGGCCCTCCAAAATTATCTGATACTCCAGGTGGCCACCACCAATGGTCCCAAAAATCTCTTGTTTTGAAACCACCATTCTAGTGCCCACACCTCGAGGAGCGGAACCAGAAACTCGTACGATCGTGACCAGTACAAACGGAATCCTCTTGGCTTTTAGGCCGGAAATATGACTAATCCAATCCATAAAACTAAGATGGAGCTGAAATAGCCCTAAGCACGGCCTCCGGTGTTGCAGGAGCGTGCAAAACAGGGTTGTCTCTAGGACCTCTGAAACTAGCCACAGCATCTTTGATTGCCAGCCACACGGCATTAGCGAGCATTAGGGGCGGCTCACCAACGGCCTTGCTACGATAAACAGTATCTTCCTGATTCGGAGAATCCTTTAATAGTGCAACCCTGAGATCCATTGGGATATCGCGACAAGTAGGAATTTTGTAAGTAGAGGGCGCATGAGTCTTTAAATTCCCCTTGGTGTCCCAGTACAATTCTTCCATTGTCAACCAGCCCGCTCCCTGAACAAAAGCTCCTTCAATCTGGCCGATATCAATAGCCTCATTAATTGAGGTTCCAACATCATGCAAAATATCCGATCGTAAAATACGATACTCCCCAGTCAGGCTGTCCACAATAACTTCACTGACACAGGCCCCATAAGCAAAATATAAAAATGGCCTGCCTTTAGCCTTGCCCCTATCATAAAAAATCTTGGGAGTTTTATAAAAGCCAGTGGTGCTTAAAGAGACTCTGGCATGATGTGCCATGTTGACCAACTCCGAAAACCCGATTCGTCTCTCCCCTACCGTGACTCGATTGTTATGGAAAATCACCTCTTCAGGTTTTACCTTAAATTCTGTGACGGCAAAATCAACCAATCTCTGTTTTAAAATTCTAGCTGCTATCTGTGCTGCCTTTCCATTCATATCAGTTCCAGAGGAAGCCGCCGTAGCCGATGTATTAGGGACTTTGGCCGTATCCGTTGCCGATATCTTAATGCGGGAAAGATCAATCTGAAACTCTTCAGCCACAATCTGCGCTACCTTGGTAAACAGACCCTGGCCCATCTCTGTTCCTCCATGATTGAGATACACAGAGCCATCGGCATATAGATGCATCAAAGCACCTGCCTGATTTAAAAATGCGGTCGTAAAGGATATTCCAAACTTCACTGGAGCAAAAGCCAACCCCCGCTTTAAAAATTTATTCTTCTGGTTAAACTCTTCAATTTCCTTCCTTCGCAAAAAGTATTGCGAGGAGTTTAGAAGCTGTTCGGTAATCTCATGAATAATATTATCCTCAACTGTCTGATGGTAAGGAGTCAGGTTTCTGTCGGCTGTGCCATAATAATTACGCATTCGCACCTGAATGGGATCCAATTTCAGACATCTTGCCACATGATCCATGACATTCTCAATTCCCAGCATGCCCTGAGGTCCCCCAAACCCACGAAAGGCTGTATTGGAGACGGTATTGGTTTTGCAAGGAATACCGTGAAGAGTAGCATTGGGTAGAAAATAGCAGTTATCTGAATGAAACAGAGCCCTATCCAGAATGGATGTCGATAAATCGGCAACCTGCCCACATCCGGCGGCCAAAACCATCTCCAGGGCCTCAATGCGACCCTGATCGTCAAAGCCTACCTTATATCTGGTCAAAAAGTGGTGCCTTTTACCTGTCATCACCATATCATCATCACGGTTCAATCGAAGCTTTACCGGTTTTTTGGACTTGACGGACAACAGAGCGGCTATACAACCCAAAATAGCCGGCTGAGTTTCTTTACCTCCAAATCCTCCTCCCATTCTTCGCACTTCCACCCGAACCTGATTTCGGGAAATCCCTAAAAACTGGGCCACCATTTTCTGAACCTCGGAAGGATGCTGGGTCGAAGAATAGATAAGCATTTCCTGCTCTTCACCAGGTACTGCACTAGCAACCTGTCCCTCCAGATAAAAATGATCCTGCCCCCCGATATGGAACTCACCGCTGACAACATGCTGGCACTTCTGCATAGCACTTTGAGAATCTCCTACTCTCAAGGTGTGTTCNNACCGCCACTTTGAGACCTTTTGCCAAGGACTCCTCTATCGTAATTGCTGCTGGCAACAATTCGTATTCCACCTGGATCAGAGAAATTGCCCGTTTTGCCAGAGACTCACTCCGAGCTGCAACTGCTACAATGGGCTCACCGACATACTGCACAAGACCTGAGGCCAAAGCTGTCTCTCCAGGAAAAATAGGACCAACCTCATTAACACCAGGAATATCATCGGCCGTGATGATAGCCTCCACTCCATTACATTCCCAGGCTTTGGAAACATCAATTTTAAGAATTCGAGCATGAGCATGAGGGCTCAACAGCAGGGCTGCATGGAGCTGATGATGGCTTTCGGCTATATCGTCTGTGTAGACAGCCTGACCCGTTACATGTCTATAGGCACTATCATGAACCACTGATTCCGACACACCACCAGAAATTTTCTTAAGCATAATGTAAAACTCCTAGCCTGGTATCTGCTCCATTGGTTTCCAGGTAAAATTTTTGCAACAGATTACCTGAAACCATTTGTCTGTACTCTGCAGAGCCTCTGAAATCACTTAATGGGGAAAATTCGCCCCGCAACACCTCCATAGCCAGATGCACGGTTTTTTCATTCCACTCTACCCCTTGCAAAAATTTTTCGGTCTGATAGGCTCGTTTTGGCGTTGCCGCCATTCCCCCAAATGCGATACGGATCTTCTCCACTCTATGGTTCGAAATCTGTATCCAGAAAGCCCCGCAAAGTGTAGATATATCCTGATCAAATCGCTTGGATATCTTGTAAACGCGAAGATGATTTACAGAATCCTTTTTCATTCTGGGTATCAAAATTTCGGCCAGGACCTCATCTTTTTCTAAAGCAGTCTTACGATAGTCCTGAAAAAAATCTTCCAGAGCCAAAATCCGTTCACCACGAGCAGACACCAGTCTGACCCTAGCACCCAAAACCATCAATGATGGAGCGGAATCCCCAATTGGAGAGGCATTAACCAGATTCCCCCCCACGGTACCCAGATTGCGAATCTGAACAGAACCAAGTCTTAAGACCACCTCATAAAAACCTGGAAATTCTTCTTTCAGTAACGGCTCCGCTTCGGCATAAGTCACGGAAGCCCCCAACACTACCTCAGACTCCAGAATTTTGAGGGCATGTAGCTCAGAAACTTTTTCCAGAGATATCAGAACTGAAAGCCGACGATTCAACTTTGTCACCAAAAGGCCTAAATCAGTCCCTCCTGCCAAAAGATGGGCTTCAGGATACTTAGCCTTGAGCTCCAAGAGCTCAGATAAGGAGGTGGGAGCAAAAAAATGCTGCCCAGATTCCTCAATATGTAAAGAACCATCAGACTGAATTTCCTTAAGCTTCTGAAGAATTCGGTACTCGTGTCTGTCATCAAATCTACCGCACCCAGGCTCAGAAAACATTTTTTCTCCAGCCTCAAGAATTGGTCTATATCCCGTGCAACGGCACAGATTACCTACGAGAGCATTCTCCAATGAGCTTTTGTCAGCCTCGGCCTGCTGTTTGTAATATGCAAACATGGACATAACAAAACCTGGAGTACAATATCCACACTGGGAACCGTGGCATTCCACCATGGATTTTTGCACTGGATGCAACTGCCCTGAATCTCCGGCTAGGCCTTCTACGGTAATCAATTGCTTTCCATCCAGCATAGATACAAAATAAATACAGGCGTTAATCGCCCTGTAAGACATTTTGCCTTGTCTGATTTCGCCTAAGACCACGGTGCAGGCTCCACAATCCCCTTCGGCACAACCTTCTTTAGTGCCACAATATTTCTCAACACACCGAAGATATTGTAAAACAGTTAGATTTGTATCTATTGATCGTAACTCTCTTGGTTCGTCATTTACCAAGAATCTGATGGTGTTGCGCATGTGATACCTTTATTACGGTAACGATTGGTTAATTTCTCAACGAGATTCTTGAGTATACAGCAATGCTTTCTGTATACTCAAACGGATCAACTTGGATTTTTGCCGATGAGAACTGTGGCCGTCCGTATTCATAACGGTGGCGGGAGAACTTTATGAGACGCATACTTGCGCTTACTATATTTTTAGGAGTTGTATTTACAGCCTCACTGATGGCTGCCGAGGAAAAAGGTGTCATCACCTATTCTGAAGGCCGAGCTTTTGTCGTGAGGGGTGTGAGAACAATACCCGCTAAGGTTGGCACAATTCTGATGGCTGGTGATGTGGTAGCCGTGGAAGAAGGCTCTGCTGTTTCCATTGATTTAACCAACACCGGACTTTTGAAGATCTCGGAAAAAACCAAGTTTGAGATCCCACAGACTCAAGCTCAGGAGGAGAGGACCTCCAGCATCTCCCTATTTTTTGGAGGCATCTGGACTGAAGCTAAGAAGCTGATTCAGGGAGAATCGTTTGAAATTAAAACCCCAACTGCAACCGCGGGTGTGAGGGGTACTGTGTTTGGAACAAACTTCGATGAAACTACAGGCTCCATGTCTGCCGTGGTCGAATCAGGGCATGTTGTAGCCTCCGATGGTAGCGGCAACTCGGTGGATTTGTTTCAGGGCATGGTCGGTGTTGCCTCAACTAGTGGCATGGAAGCCAAGGTCGATCCCGTAGCCGTAGCCAAGGCTTCCATTAGCGCGGCTCAGGTTTTAGACTCCAACACTCCTGAAGCCAAGAAAAAAGCTGAGGAACAGTTAAAAGCCAAAGCCCAAGAGTTGAAAGCGGCTGCCGCAAAACAGGAAGCCGAAGCTAAATCCAGAAGTGAAGCGGCTAAGGCCAAAGCCGCTGCTGAAGCTGACAAGAAAAAGGCCGAAGCTGAAGCCTCCAAGAAAAAAGCTGAGGCTGCCAAAGCTGAGGCTGAAGCCGCCAAGAAAAAAGCCGAAGAGGCCAAAACCGCTGGCGACAAAGCTAAAGCTGAGGCTGAGGCTAAAACCAAAGCTCAGGCTGCCGCTCGTGCTGAGGCTGAGTCCAAGGCTAAAGAAAGAGAAGCTCAGGCCGCAAATGCCGAAAAAGCCAAGGTTGATGCAAAAGCTGATGCTGATGTAAAAGCTGCGCAGGAAACATCCAAGTCTGCTGAGGCCGTAGCCGAAACAGCTACTAAAGCCGCTGAGAGCGTACAGCAAAAAACATTGTCTCCAGATGCACCGGTCGCGGCTCCCGCCAAAGCCGAGGCACCTAAACAGGAGGAAGCCGCACCTGAACAAACCACAACTCAGGAATCCGTAAAAAAGGATGTAACCGAAGAGCTTAGAAAAATTGAGCAGGAAGTGCAGCAGCAGGTTGAGCAAAAGCCCAAGGAAGAAGAAGCTAAAAAGGCGGCTGAGGAAGCGCAGAAGCCACCTGCCGAGGTCAACAAGGCTCAAATCGATCAGGTGCTGGGGCAAATGCAGACCAGAAAAGATCGGTTGCAAACCCTCTTAAATGAAATTCAGGCACTCATGAACTCTACTACCTTGTCCGTGAGCCAGCGCTACGAACAAATCCAGGCCAAAAAACAGGAAGCTCAACAATTGCAAAGTCAAATCTCCAGTGCCTTTACACAGGAGATTCAGAACCTGCAAGCCCTAGGTGCTGACACTACCACCATTGCCAGTGCTCAGAGCTTTTCTCCAGATGCCGTTGCTTCTCTGATCGAGACTATCAACTCTTTGATTCTGACCGTACCGGTTGATATTGTCTTTGATACTTCTAAAGTTCCTGGTTTGGTCAATGGAAAAATCAGGCTGCCAGTACAGGCTAAGGGCATGATGATGGAAATTTATGTGGACCCACGAGATGCTAAAAATCATCAGAAGGTTCGTGAAATCATTGAGCAGGAACTGAGGGTACAAGCTTATCAGCAAGAACAGGCTGAGCAAGAAAGAATCAGACTGGAACAATTGCGCCGCCTGCAAGAGGCTGAAGCAAGAAAACAGAGGGAAGGAAGCCTGAACCCAGCCACGAGTACAAAAGATGGCTCTGGGGTGTTCCTGCCCATTCAGTTGCGCTGATTTAATCTCAGTTGTCGTTAAGACAACTGGTGATTCTCTCACCGATCCGGGCTCTTGTCTCAGCACTGAGCCCAGGATCCTTTAACAGTGACATCAGGATATGTCCAAACTTTGAGGCTATGGAATCTCCCATACGGGTTGCCTGAACTTTTTGTACAGTGTCATAGTCCTTAAGCCAGCGATTGGCTTCGTTTTCCACCACGGATGTTCTCATGTCAGCAATCTGTTTTATTATCTCCGAAACCTGCTGAATTTCAATCCACGAACTCAGGTCTTTATGTACGCTGTCAATAATGGCCTGGATTTCAGCTTTCTGAGACTCTCGTGCCGCCCGATTCTGATCAACGACCTGGCGAAGATCCTGAATGTTATATACAAAGGCACTGGGTAAATCATTGATACTGGGGTCGATGCTTAGTGGCAAACTGATATCTATCAAAAATAGAGTTTTATACCGCCTTCTAGGCATAACTTTTTCAATCATTTCTCTAAAAATTAATGGTTCCGAAACAGAAACCGCGCAAAATACCAAATCCACATCTTCCAGCCGCTGCTCAAGATTCTCTAATGGCACAGGCTCGCAGGACAACTTCTCACTTACCTGAACAGCTCGTTTTAAAGTTCTATTCATAAGCAATGGCTTAGGAAAGCCGCTAGCAACCAAATGTCTAAGTGCTAGAACTCCCATCTCACCAGCCCCAATGACTAGGGACTTTGTATTGCCAAAATCCGAAAAAACTCGTCGTGACAGCTCTACTGCCGCTTGAGAAACAGAAACTGCCCCACGGCCAATGCTTGTTTCTGTTCTAACCCGCTTGCCTAAGGCCACAGCGGTTTCAAAGAGCCGATTCAAATATTTTTTTGTGTGTCCCTTTTGTAGGGCCTCTAAGTATGCGCTACGAATCTGAGCCAATATCTGTGATTCTCCCACCACAATAGAATCAAGGGAGCTGATCACTCGAAACAAGTGCTGAACACAGGCGCTGTGCCTAAACATATAAAATGACTTATATGATTCCTGTGAGATATTAATCATCCGAGACAGACTTAATCGAAAATCGGGTCTGCCTTCTCCATGCAAGGCCATATAAAACTCGATACGATTGCAGGTAGCTACTAAAACACATTCGTGACCCTGCCCCAAGACCATGTCTCTAAAATCCAATAGACCACTAATGGAGGCAGATACCTCATTTAAGGTACTCATATCCGCTGTCTGATGGGAGATGCCCAATACCAGAAATTCTGCCGTCATGAGAACCTGTGCAGTCCAATCATAATAAAAAGCGCGAAAATCTGTACCAAATAACACCAAACGGCAACCCAGGCGAGTTTTGAACCCAAAAAACCCACCGAATAACGAATTCTAAAATACAGGGCATAAACCATCCAAGCGGCAAAAATGATCCACTCACGGCTGCCCATGGCAAAAAAAGCCAATTGCCCATCATGAATCCTGAATCCCCCCGTCAAAATTGCCACAGTAAGACTTAAAAAACCAAAAAGTGTAGCCAAAAAACCCACCTCATCCAATGTTCCCAATGGGGGTAGTCGCCTTGTCCAAAACCCAAATGTCTTATTCTTTAGCTGAGAATGCTGGATCAGATACAAAATTGCCGCTATAAAAGAAATGGTCAGGGATGATAATGCCAATACGGATGAAATAAAATGTATTAAGTGGACTGAAAAGGCCACAGGAATTACGGTACCACCTGCTTTAGGCTGATAAAACAAACACAATATCAGAGTTGGGGCCACAAAAAACACATGGGAGTAAGATAATCGAAATCGAAAATTCATCATCACATACATGCCAGAACCCGTAAGGGTAACCAAACTGAACATGACGAGTCGAAGTGATATGGTAGGATTCTCTAAGATGTTATATAGAAAAACCACAAAATGGACCAGTAGACCCAATATCAGGAATACAAACCCCAAGCGTTCGGCCCTGTGGTTCATCCGAAAAAATGCAAATGCAAACAGTATCAGGGAAATCAGATACAATATCATTTCAAGGTTGAATTTCATGTTAGCAGTCTAGCGGATTCCAATGTGCTTTTAAATGCCTGAATTTATGGAGACATCATGACAAAAACAATGTACCAACATATGGAACGAATTATGATTCCAGATATCGAGCCAGATTCTTCAGTGGTACAGAACCAACTATACTTTCTAGTGCAGATTGTTCCTGTACTGGAGAGCATCAGAAACACCAGCCCAGACCGATATGAAGTATTTATTGACGAATTTCAGAAAAAATTCAGTACCAAAAATAAACCCAACTTTTCTGATGTGCTGGAATATAGTCTGGTATTTTTAAAAAATTCCTATGGCATGTCATTTCAAATTGAACACAGTGTTTCTTCATACAATATTGAATCCGTAGAATGCCCTTTGGTTCATAGACAGTCACAGAACCCTAATGTGACTGAACTAGAAAGAAAAATCCTGTGCTTTCATTGCCATGAGTTTCATCTCAGAAAGTTTTTCCGCATGTTCAGACTCGATTCCAATCTACAGCTCCATCCCGGAGGATGTATCGTCAATGTGGAAAAACCAAAGGAAGAAAAAATCAATCCACTGTATTACTGAAGTGGCGCTTCTCTTACATACACTGGCAGTTCATGTTTTTCGGAAATTTCTGTGGCACTTATGGATGCCTCTGCCTTGCTACCATAGTTTCCGAGCAAGACCCTAAATTGAGCCTGGGAACCAATGCGAATTTCCTCAACATCTACCAAAAATCCTTTAGATATCAGTCCGTCTCTTAATGCGACCGCATTCTGACGACTCAAAAAGGAACCTACCTGAATTGTAAACGGCCGCTGCCGTGAAATTCTACGGTAGTCCAAAACCGCAACCTCAGGTTCAATCGGCGCAATGGGAGTAGCCCTGCCTAACATTCTGCGAGATTGAAGTTGCATATTGGAAACTTCCTGAGGAGAGAGCACTTTCAATCTAAGACCACTGTTTAAACCCTCAAGCCTGTCTTTTGCTGCCTGTACTTCAGAATCGGAAGCTGGCATACCAAACATGACTAAATACCCACCTTCAGAGGGCAAAAACTCAAACTCCGGATCAAGATTCCCATATCTGAGTTCTTTCAACACCGAAAATGCCGCCCTCATTGAGGAAAATTTTTGATCAATCTGAATCCATTTGATAAGAATCTGGGGAACTTCCACATTTCTTAAGGTCGGGGCAACAGTAGGTGTGTTCACTGCCACGGGAGACCTAACTGGAAGTGCAGACACCGTTTGAGTCTGTGACACCACATTCTGAGAAGCACTGGTGGCCGAATGCACAGGATTGACAAACTGGTCTTTAACTTTGGATTCAGAAGCTAGTTCTTTAAAAAAATCGTCCACCCCATCCGTGGTGGAGTTTGGCGAGGTAACCACGGTAACGGCATCTTTGATGACCGGATTGACAATCTTGACTTCCGGGCTGATAGGAGTTTCTTTAGGGACAGGTTTGGCCTCAATCACAAAAGGAGTATCTACCACCTCGGGATAAGAATCATCCATTGCCTGCGATACCACTACACTAGGAGACTTCCTTAAAAAACTCTCAAATGTAAACACGATCACATAAAACAAAAGACTGGCAATAATCAGCCAGGCGATCAAAGAAATCATCTTGTCCTGTTTGGGGGACTGAAAACTATCGATTGGTTCTTCCATATTCACAGGACAAGATAACAAACATCTGCAAACTTTGCCAAAAAATCAAGTGCCTGATTGAATAAAGTCAGGAACATCGGCCACAACTGGCTTCTGTAGCATCTCTACAATCCTGGTTCTGGTATCTGGTGGCAGTTCTTCCAGTATTGCCCCAAGACTCTTGGGTTTTAGCCTCTTTAATACATCTCTTGATAATTCTACGCTTAAATCACGCAGAATATCTGCTGCCGCTTTTGGTTCCATTTTGGAGTACATGGCCGCCAAATTATCCAACCGCAACTGGAATTCAGCATCTTCTCTACTACTTCTTTCCGCCTCATACTTGGCCACCTTGTCGGCATAAACTTTTTTTTCTGTGGTAAAGGACTGTTTTTCTTCCTCCAGCACGCGAAAAAGCGATTCGAGCTTCTGCTTCTCATCCAAAAGCTTCATCGATTCCACCTTCATTTTTTTTAAAAGCTCTTCCACATACTTTTCTTTATCTTCCAAAAGAAGCATGCGCTGATCCTTAGGTGCTTTGGAACTAATTTCGGCAGCCGAAACATACTGAGCCACAAGAGGCCTGTCAGCAATGGCCTTAGGAATATACTGTCTCAGATTCATAAAGCCCGTATAATCCAAAAAACCAGCTATAATAAGGCACAGCATTACAATAAAGCCAACCAGAAAAAATACTAGGGCCTTTTCCAATAATCGTGTCATGACTGCTCCATCATTTCTTTGCGAGAAGGGTTTGCACGAATCACATTTAAATCATCCAGAAACTTCTGTTCGTGCTGCAACCGTTCTTTGTCGTATTGACCTTGAGCAGACTCTAAAAGCCTGAGATAGGTCTTATGTTCCATCCTAGCTGTCTGATACAAACCTCTGCGACGCAATAGCTCTTTATATATGTCCTGAAGTTTCA
>DITF01000175.1 GCA_002422125.1 bacterium UBP17_UBA6191 | reverse complement strand
CCAGGTACACGGATGGGCCTCATGGTGCAGGTATTGCAAGAATAGCTCATCTTCGGGAACGGCAGGGGGCTCCGGTAAATGGGAGAGATTTACTTCCTGAAGAAATGGGGTTTTGCGTGCTCGAATTTTTTCATAATAGGCACTAAGTGAGGCAAGGGCCTGAGCTCTTTTTTCCTCCTCATCTTCCTTGTGTTGGATTTTGGTTAGAACGGAGGTGATATCCAGTTTTCTGGCTTTAGGCAGGGCAGCTAATGGCTCTAGTTCTGGCAATGGCCCAAATTCTGGCTCCGGATCTGGCTCAGGTTCTGGCTCTGACAATGAAACAGGTTCTGGTTCAGCTTCGGCTTCTGGCTCTGGCTCGGCAATTTGTAAAAAGTCGTCTTCGGAATTGTCACCGGCGGGCTCAAAACTATCAAAAGAGGCGGAATCGGTGTTATCCATTCCTTCAAACAAATTGTCCGTGCTTAAAACCAGTGGTTCAGGATCGGCCCTGTGTGTGGGCAGGGGATCATCCATGGCAAACAGATCGGGGATGGCCCCATCTTCAGGGGAACTGTCCAAGTCAGGCAAGACATCAATGGCTGGAAAATCTGCCATATCGGGCAAATCTGTAATTTCTGCCATTGGAAATGGTTCCGCAACAGGCTCTGCCACTAACTCCGGTTTTTTATGTTCAAATAGATCCGCAAGTTCTGAATCTTCAATTTCCTCAGGGTAGGAGTCAATTGAATCAAGGGTTTGTTCCGAATCAGGTGTTTTGGGGGCTTCTTCGTTATCCAGGTAGTCCCCATGCAGGGCGATGGAATCGGCCATGGGGTCCACGGCTAAAAATGCCTCATCCTCGTCCATAAATTCATCATAATCGGCTTCAGAACTTTGTTTGTTGGATTGGATGGTAACAGGGGCTGGCAGATCAAAAAGATCGTCGGGGGCATCGCCGTTAGCCTGTTCTGCTTTCTGTGTTTCGATTTTAGTCAGTAGATCGGATGCGATTTCACAGATTTCAATGTCGATGTCGTTGGCCAGGCGTTTTAGCTGCATGGCTACATCATCACTATGGTAGTCCTTAAGAGCTCTCAGGGCTCGCAGACGGATATCACGGTAAGGGTCATGCAGACAGCGAAGTAATAGATCCTTGATTAAACTATGTGGGGGTATCTGGCTAATGGCAAAAACCGCCGACTCTCTCATGGAGATGCGGGTGGTGTTTAGCATGGGCTCAAGGTAGGGCAGTACTATTTGAACATCAATGGAACCCAGGGCAATAATGGCATTGGCCCGAATGCGGTTATTGTCTACATCCAAAAACTTTTTTAGCTCGCGAATCTGATCCTTGACCGGGGCCACCAATGTATAGGCTTCAATGGCCGAGGCTACAATTCGTTCGTTGCTTCCATTGAGATGAGGTAGGATCCAGGCATGATCTCTATCGGAGGCATTGACGGCCCGCAAGCGTTTGAGGATATCGGCTTCGTCCTCATCTCCAGCTACTTCCTTGGGCTTTTCCTCGGATGCGGATACCGATACTGAGGCTGGTGTTGTTTTGACTCCTACCTGTTGATTGACCCAGTTTAAGGCTTTGCGACCTAAAAATGAGATGTCGGGATGACCAGAATCTGCGTGTTCCCGTACAATCTGTTGCAGTTCTTCCAGGTGCCCGGATTCGTGGGGACCCTGAAGGCGAGGAACATGCATCAAGGCCAGAATGATGACCTTTTCATTGTCACCCTTTAAGTCCTTGATAATTTTTATGATTGGTGCAGCCATAGTTTTAATATAGAAGGCCCATTGGGTCCTCAAGATTTATGTCGGTCACTTTAGCGGCTATCCCTGCTTCCAGAAGGGCTTCGGCTTTTTCACATATCTCAATATTCAAATCGTCAGTCATTTCCTGAATACGGATCCTGGTGGACTGATGCGCATACATACCCATAACTTCCAGTGACTTCATTCTAATCTCATCGACGGGATCACGGGAGCATAAAAGTAGAATTCGTACACTGGAACCATTGACTGGTAGATAACTGAGGGCATCAAGAACCATTTTACGCAGATATATATCTTTATTGCTCAATTGGGCTTCCAGAGCGTTATACAGTTCTTTGGCACCAAACCGTCGTAAGTGGAAGGCACAGAGGCGGCGAAACCAGGGGCGGGGATGGCCCAGATAGGGTAGTGCCATATCCAGTTCATCTTTCTTACAGGTCGAGCAGAACAGACTGGCGGCGGCTAGTTGTACTCTAGGGTCATCATGACCAAAAAAGGCCTTGGACATGGAGGAATCCACGGGTTTAGCGTAAGCATTCAAGAGAAACAGATTCTGGGCCAGTTCTTCAGGATTGGACACGGACTGTTGCACAATTCTTAATAGGTTGGCTCGATCAGCACCTTCCAAACTGGGCGGAAAAAGTTCACAGATGCGATCCATGGCCCAGGCTACAGGCTCAATGATATCTGTGTCGGAGTGAGTTATCAGACGGCTTAAACACCACAATACCTTATTGGAATTTTGGGGATCGGAAATGATGGCAGTTCTTAGGTGCAGGATTTTGAAGACAGCCAGAATGGCCGCCTCATAATCAGGGCTTTTTAAGTCCTCGGCACAGCTATCCAGCGATATCATGGATTGGGATCCTCATGCGTAATCTTTTGTATTGTTTCTTCCAGATTTTGTCTTTGTAAAAACAAGTCTTCAGCCCTTTTGATTCTATCCATCAATCCGGTAAAGATGATTCCATCTTTAAGGGCCAGGCGCACTGTTTCATAACCAATCTCAATCTGGGCATCCTCAAATTTACCCTTTAACTCATAACCCAAAAGCTCGTTTTGTACTCCGATTCCAAAAGAAAGAAAGAGTTTTTGTTTTACACCCGAGGCTTTTTGTTCTTCAAACTCATTTAACTGGGACTCCAGTTTTTCGGCCGTGTGTACAAAGCTTAAAATAGCTTCTGCTCCCCCCGTTTTATATAGACCAGCTTTGACAGATTTTCTGACATTTTGTCCCAGAAGCAACATTTCCTGATCAATTTTCTGATCAAGGCTGAGAGCCTGAGCCCGGAGTGTGGGCAGATCTGCGATTGATATACTTGGTTGTGTGCTGTCAGTCGGGGCTTGGATTTTTGAGGACAGCTTGGATATATCTACCAGTTCGTAATCCTGACTCTGTCCACTATTTTTATCACGGAGGGCCTTTAAAGCCTTTTCGGATACCTCGACATCTTCATCCTGAGCCAAACGCTTCAGGACAATATCTCCTTCTTTATCCTGATGTTTTACCAGGATATCAATGACTTTTAGACGATTGTCCACAAAGGGGTCATTGGCAGCAATGGAGAGAAGGCGAATGACCCCATCTCCTTGCATGTTGTCGAGTACATACAAAGCCGAGGCTCGTCGGGCAACTTCTGGGCTTGCCGTCATTTGCTCCAGATGGCCCAGGATTTCTTTGGGCTTAAATCGGCCCACCGCTTTTAGGGCATTGGCCCGCACACGATTGTTCGGATCGCTTAACAGGGGAGGGAGCAAGGTAATAATCTCTTCACGGCTACCGAGTTTGTCGATTGCTTCGACTGTATTGGCTCTTAATCGGTCTTCCTCTGCATATAAAAAAACTTCCAGAAAGCGTACCACCTTGTGGTTTTCCAGTCCTGAAAGCCCTAGGGACATGGAGGCCAGTACGCGCGGGTTTCGTTCCCTTTGATAATGCCAGATTAGGATTCGCAAGGCTTCGGTCTGATTTTTGGACAAGAGGGCCGTGATTGCGCCAGTTCGCTTTTCAAAGTCAGTTGAAACCAGCTCCTCGGGTTTAAAGGCTTCTTCCATCTCACGGCGACTCTTAAGCCAGGGAATTTGAGCATAGAGGTGTTCGCGGGCCTTTCTGGCCAAAAAGGCCAGATCGTTATCGGGATGATTACAATGCTGAAGCAGGTTTCCATACAGTTTTAGAACAGCTTCCCGCCCCAGTTTATTGTCCTTGATGGGAGTGCGGGTCAGGGTGCCTAAAGCCAGACTTAAGATATCTGGATCATTGGATTCAAGATCCTCGGTTAATCGGACAAAATCAAAGGCCATGCTCGATACGCCAGATGTCCCATGCGCAGAGGGGTACGGTTACGGCGGTAACTGTACCAGCCCTGATGACAGGAGCATTCAGGATGTTCCAGGATATTGTGTATTCCATAGGCTCTTAATGTGTTTTTAACAATTTGGGACATGTCCAGCCAGGTTTTGCCGCCACGATGAAGTATACCACCATCCATAGAGCCAGTGTATGCGGAAAACAAATCGATAATATCCTGCCGAATTTCCAGACAACAGGATCGAATGTGTACGCCTAACATCACCGTTACATCATCCCCGCAGTGGTAAGACAGCCCTTTTTCCAAAATTCCCTTGGCCAGGCCCTGATAGCCCACATGCAAAAGGGTTAGCCGTTGACTATCACGAATCCAGACTGGCATACAGTCAGCCGTACGAATTGTCAGGCCTACTCCGGTTTCAGTGGTAGTCAGTCCGTCTCCCTCCCCAAGATTTATAAAAGGCGCGATGGGTTTTCCCACCTCATGAATGAGATTTGAGTGGGTCTGGTTCAATGATACAAAAGAGATTTTGGGAAACTGATCTTGAATCGAAAACCAAGGCTCGCGGCTGGTGTAATCAAGTTCTGATCCATTGGTCCCGCAAATGGAATAAGTGCCCATGATATCAGAGTCGAGTTGCAGCCCGTAAAAGGCATCTGGGTGAGAGGAAGAGGGCAACTTACTCCAGCTCGGGAAGAGGTTTTTCGTAGGCACGGATCAACTCCTGAATCTGGCTGGCATACTCTGAGGAATAGCTAAGCCCACCACCTAATTCGGCGGCTTGCCTTAAGCTGTTGGAGGCTTCTTTGAATCTTCTTAGTCTGGCCATACAATAACCATGCAGAATCAAGGCTTCCTGATATTGGGGATATTCTTCAATCAGGGCATCTAAAATGGGCAGGGCACTGACAGGCTGGTTGAGCTCAAGATAGATATAGGCCAGATTTTTTCGCGACTTGGGATGTTTTTCATCTAAAAGCAGAATCTTTTGAAACAGGTAGCGAGATAGGATTCGTGAATCTCGTTTATAAAAGTCCTCGGCGATTTGAAACAGGGCATCAATTCTTTGGATCAGGGAAATCTCTGGCAGCTCATAGGCCGAATCAAGCAAGGTGCGGGCAGATCGAGCCGTGGGGTTAGAGCGATTCAGGCTGATGGCAGTTTCGAGTTCAGCAATCGCGTCGCGTTTCAGACCTTCCCGTAAAAAAAGTTCCCCGAGATTATGATATTGCTCCTGACCAAGAGTTTCGGATTCAGCCCGTTTTTCTTCGTAAACTTTTTGTAATATGGGTTGATGAAAAGGATTATTTGAGGTGGTACTGGATTGAGTCAAAGGCTTGGACTTTAGCAATGGTCTGGCTCTGGCGGGGGTAGTTCTTGGGCTTGGGGCATTAGATACCGTGGGCATGGGAGCAGGAATATTTTGTGGGGCCAGAGTTTCAGCCCGCCCGTATCTGGCTAAGAGGCTACGGAATCGATCGGTGTCTTCAGCAGGTTCAAGGGTGGTTTCGACCCCTTCAACCTTTTGGTAGGCCGGCAAAATCGAGCGTAGTTTGTCGGTAATAAATTCTCTTAAGGGCCCAGATTCGGGAGAGTGTTGCAGGGCCCTATTGTACATGGCTACAGCCTGTTTTGGTCTTTGCCGTTCCTCCAAAAACAGGGCCACACTTAAAAGACAGGGGAGATTGTTGGGTTCCAGTTTTAGGGCAATCCGAAAGTGGGCCATGGCTTCTTCTGGTTTTAAGGCTTTCCAGGCAGACAGTCCCCAGTGATACTGAAGTTCAAAGTCTAAAATCTCTTTGTCGCGAATTTCACGAAAATGGCGATACGATGCTGCATAGTCTTTGTTTAGATAGTGGTACCAGGCCAGTGTGTGTAAAGCATCTACATTGCCATTAAAATAATTCAAGGTCCTTTGGGCGGCCTTTTTGGCTTCCTCTTCTTTTTTACTATGAACCAGCAAAAGATATGCATGTTTACCCATAGCATAGGCATACAAAACATCGACCTTTAAAATTTCCTGGGCTACTTCTAAAACCTTTTGCCGATCGCCTTCCTGCATCAAGGCATCCAAAAGCGGCTGCCAGTTGGATTTTTCGCGGGGCATCTTGCGGAATTGTCGCATTAGCTCCGCGCTTTGGGAAAAACAGGGGGAGAGGAAAGACAAGAGAAGTAACCAAAGGCCCAAAAGTCTCATGGATTCAAAAACTCCAGGCCAAACAGGTCCTTGGCATTTTGTAAGGCTTGTGAAAATACCATTTTAGGGTCCATGGCCTTTAATTCTGCCAATTTCAGACCAGCAAATTCCACATATCGGGGATGATTTCTACGGCCTCGATGGGGAATAGGAGCAAGATAGGGGCTGTCTGTTTCCAAAAGAATGGATTGCATAGGCAGTTCCCGTGCGGCATTTTGGATGTCCTGTGTGTTTGAAAAGGTCAACATGCCACCAAAGGACACCATAAGTCCCCGTTCAGTTACAGCCTTACCTTCCTTAAGTCCACCGGTAAAACAGTGTACGACCCCCTTGTAGTAGCCTACAGAGTCAATGACTTCAAAAAAATCATCAAAAGCGTCACGAACATGAATGACCGTGGGTAGTCCATGATTTTTTGCCAGCAAGAGCTGGGCTTTAAATAGTTCTTTTTGTCGCTCGGGTTGACTGTGTTTATAAAAATAGTCCAATCCCATTTCACCAGCCGCCACACACAGAGGTTCTTTGAGTAGATTCTCAATTTCCAAAAGATCTTCATCTTTGGCTTCTTCGGTATCATGCGGATGAATGCCAGCCGTAAATCTTGATTTGTCGGGAAATTTTAGCGTCAATTCTTTACAGCTTATGGAGGTCATCAGATCGGCCCCGATATTGATCCACCCGGCCATATTTTGCTGGCACTCGTTTAAAACCTCGTCCCTATCCTGCTCGTAGCGGTTGTTATAAAGGTGGCAGTGGGTATCAAACAATAGCTCTGGTGTCATGAAACCTTGCTTCCTTCCTGAACGGGTTTGTCCACAGATATAAGGCCGAGTTCCTTTTTGTTGGAGGCTGCCAGAATCATGCCTTCGGAGAGAACTCCTCTTAATTCCACGGGCTCGAGATTTTTCACAAAAACCACTTGTTTTCCCAGCACCTCTTCTGGTTTGTAGAAGTTGGCAATACCAGAAACGACCTGCTTTTTTCCGCCTGAGGTAGACAGGGTGAGAATCAAGAGCTTTTCAGCATCGGGATGAAGTCTGGCCTCTAGGACTGTGACAAGCTCAAGTTTGATTTTTTGGAAGTCATCAATTGAGATAAGGTCCTGTTTTGGCTTGGGAGGTGTGCTAACTTTTGGTTTTTCCTCTTCAATTCGTGGAAACAGAATGGGAATATCCTGAAGTACAAAGATTTCAGGCAACAAACCAATTTCGGCCCGGGCTAAGTTCGGTTTTTGCTGCGGATCAAGGGCAGACAAAAGAGCGGTAGCGGTTTTGGGAATAAAGGGATACAAAGCATGACTTAAGGCTCTGATAGCATCAAACAATTCCCACAAAAGGTTTGCCAGTGGTGTTTTGTCCTCGGCTTTTGCTAAAGCCCAGGGTTTGGTTTCATCCACCACCCGATTGAGATTTTTCACCTCGGCCCAAAGTGTTTCCAGGGCTTGGTTGATAGCAAGTTTATCCATGTGGTTTTTGTAGACATTCTGGATGCTTTCAGAAAATTTACCTTGAAGATTCAGGCTTAGGGCATTCGGTCTTTTGATCTCTGAATCCAGATGTTTTTTGGCAATACTTAATAGTCTTTGGATCAGATTGCCTAAATCATTGGCCAATTCACTATGGTAGCGTTTGCTTAAAATATGGGTATCAAAGTTTCCGTCCTGTCCAATTGAGATTTCCCGCAGGATGCCAAATCGTAGGGCATCTGAACCAAAGGTTCGGGCCAAATCCAATGGATCTTGCACATTGCCAAGACTTTTACTCATTTTTTGCCCATCCACCAGAATAAATCCATGAGTCAGTACTGTGGTCGGAAGGGGTAGTTCCAAAGCCATTAAAATTGCTGGCCAAATAATGGCATGAAACTTCAAAATATCCTTACCCACCACTTGAACGGCTGCTGGCCAAAAGGTTTTGTAAAGAGTCTCATCCTGCAAGTATCCGGCTGAAGTGAGGTAATTCATCAAGGCTTCAATCCAGACATAAATCACATGGTTATGATCACCGGGCATGGGAATACCCCATTTACCACCAATTCTGGATATGGAGATATCTTCAAGACCTTGCTCAAGGATGGCGATCATCTCATTTCTTCTAAACCCGGGCAAAACAAAGTCAGGATGACTGGCATAGTGATCCAAGAGGGCCTGATTAAAGGAGGAAAGCCTAAAAAAATAGTTTTCTTCCTCAATATACTGCAATGGTCGGGCAGCCCCAGGTTTAATGCGCTCAGGATCAACCTTGGACTCTGGATAAAAAGTTTCATCCCATTTACAGTACCAGCCCTTATATAGACCCTTGTAGACAATGCCTTTGTCCATGAGTTTTTGCACACAGGCTGTCACCATGTTTTTGTGCCGTTCCTCGGTAGTACGGATAAAATCATCATACTGAATGTCAAGCTCAGCCCAGGCATCCATAAATCGCTTGGAATAAATGTCGGTGTGCTCCAGCGGAGTGCGGTTGTTTTGCAGGGCTAGTTCATAAACCTTTTGCGCATGTTCATCGGTTCCGGTGGTGAACCTCACGGCTTCTCCAAGACTTTTGTGGTATCGAGCCAGTGAATCGGCTATTAGGGTCGTGAAGGCCGTACCAATATGCGGGTCACCATTGACATAATAAATTGGGGTAGTTACATAAAATCCGGCCATAATAATCCTCTAAATACTGCGAATCAGGTTGGGCCCAGCGGCGATAGCAGACTTGAGCGCTTCTCTTGCTTTGTCTAAAAGGTTATCAAAGGTTAGCTGTTCGGGAATACGATATACCATTCCGGCATATATTTCGCCCACAGGGGGTTTGGGAGGCAGGGTAAAAATTTGCTCTTTTTCATGCCCCGTGTGTAGCCAGTGTGTCATGGTATGCACCACTTTGGCTGTTTGCAAAAGAATGCTTTCCCGTTCCGGGCCATAAACACAACAATTGATCAGGTTAAATTCTCTGGTAACCGTGGACATGGCAGGGAGATGTTCCAAAATACTGGCCACCAGTTTATCCAAAGCTGGCCCGACCTTTTGGGTATCGGTTACTTTTAAGTAAAACAGGATCATGGTAATGGGGGATTTTTGCGTCCGCCCCATTTGGATCATGAGACGGGATTGAGATTCAAAATGGAGATAGACATCTTCAAAATTGGGCTTATCAAAGCTTAAAAACTGGGATCGAGTCTGTAGATGGTCATACAAAAGTCTGGTGGCAAAAAGGTACTGTTGTTTTTGCATCTCCATGGTTTCCAAGGCCTGGGCCCCATCACGAATCCAAAGAAATCCACGGATATCCCCGGCAATCCCTAGAGGAAAAATAGCTCCATAAATGGGCAGGTTAGGATTAGACTCAGACAAAAACTGCCCTAGATTGGGATCACTTTTTAACTCATTGGTCAGAATTGCCTGCCCGTCACTGTAACAACGACCCGAGAAGTCCGATCGCCAGGAAAAAGGCATGGACCAGTTCGCCATCTGCCTGAGCTTTTCACGGGAGATTTCTTCTGTACCCTCAAATTCAATCAAATGGATTCTGTCACGGCTGACCCCAAACAAAAACAGCTCTGAGTTGGGTGTCATCAATTTGATTACCTGAAGATACTCCGAGGCCTTCTGGCGAAATCCCTTGCTTGGGTCAGACAGAATTTTGTGGATGGAAGGAATTGGCAGTTCACGAACCTGATTTGGTCTCTCGGTGGGCTTTAAGAGCTTGTCTAAGACCGCCAGAAAATGTAAATAAAAGTCATGAAGGGGGTCATTGTCGCCTACTTCCTCAACATCCTTGCCGTCGGCCAAGGCCAATTTGCGCAAATAAATTAAAACTCTTTGCTCATAACGGGTTGAAAAGTAGGTTTTGATTCCATCCAGAATAAAATAGAAAGGCAGAAAAAACACAAAAAACTTCAGGAACTCAAATTTCAGATCTTCGGCTAGAAAAGTTGCTGCCAATAGATAGAAGCCACCCAGAATCAGGAAATTCAGAATTAAAACTGTGATTTTGTTCGCAAAACTCATGTTATTCCTGATTAAGATCTTTGATATCAGAGTAGAGAGTCACTCGGTTCCGTCCCGCATCCTTGCTGGCGTACAAGGCTTTGTCTGCATTGTCATAAAGCTTTTGAATACTTCGATCAGGACCAATTTCACAAACTCCCAAAGACACGGTAACTTTTAACTCTTTGCCCGAAGCAGATATTAATGGGGTAGATTCTATCATGCTGCGAATACGATTCGCAGGGATCTCAGCATCTCTTGAGGTTTGATTGGGGCAAATGATGCAGAACTCTTCCCCCCCAAGGCGGCAGGGAATATCATGATCGCGAATGGCCTGGTGCAAAAGATTCGCCACATGAATCAAAACCTCATCACCTACGGAATGGCCGTGGGTATCGTTAAAGGCCTTAAAATGATCAATATCCAAGGTGATAATTGAAAATGGGCGATTTGTGGTCTGCAAAAGCTGTTCGAGGTGCTGGAAAAAAAATCGCCGGATAAACAGCCCGGTTAGCTCGTCAGTAATCGCTAATTTATACAGGCGGGCATTGTCAATGGCGGTGGCACACAGATTGGCTATGGCCTGAAACAGTTTAAGGTCCTGATCATTAAAGCTGTAAGCCATGGACTTGGAGATATTTAGAACTCCAAGTGGTCTTTCATTGCTAATCAGGGGCACAGATAGCATGGTTCCCGGATTGACCTGATCTTTTTTAATTTTATGAAACTCGGGACTCTTGGTTGTATCCATGACTAACATGGGTTGCTGGGTCTGAAATACATGACCAGCTACGCTCTCACCAACTGCCAGACTGGTTTTTTGAATCACTTCGCGTTTTAATCCCTTGGCCATGGCAATTTTTAAGGTCTGGGTCTTGGGGTCGTGCAGTAAAATTGAGCCTTTGTCTGCGGCCATTACATCGACTACTGTATCCAGAATGGTCTTCAAAAGGGTGCGAAAATCAAGCTCCTTGGACACAATTGTACCCACCTGATACAAGGTCTGAAGTTCTAGAATTTTTTTCTTGAGGTGGTTCTGGTAGTCCCTGAGATTGACCCTCATCACATCAAACTTAATGGCGAGTTCGCCAATTTCATCAGTGGTTTCCGGGGTGATGCGCATTTCCAGATTGCCCCGAGAAATTTTTTCACTGGACTCAACCAGTTTTCTTAATGGGTTGGTAATTTTTTTGGCAATTCTCCAGCCTAAAATGGCTGCCACAATCAGGTAAAATATCAGAAAATATCGGAAGTTCTGCTTGTATTCTTTGATGTTTTCATAGGCGCTACCCTTGGGAAGAAAAAGGACTTTCCAGGGTGGAGTGTCTTTGGAGCGGTAATAGTCCTGAAGATCTTTAAGGTAAAGATTGTGATCCAACAGTAAATGCGGGGGGAATACCTTTCCGGCTTCCAGAGTTGAATCTTTGGACGAGGCAATAATTCTTTGAGTCTCATCCAAAATGTAAATGGAGGCGTACTCATTGGTATTGTCAAAAAAATCCTTGATTTCATCAAGCGATCGGCGAAAGTAATCCATGTTGAGCTGAACAATCAAAGCTCCCAGTACCTGCCCCTGATTTCGAATCAGAGTTCGGAATTCAGCCGCGCCCTTGTGCGTTGTATTTACGGTTTGTAATTCTTCTTCAATGTTTTCAAAAAGAGAGATTCCATATTGATGCAACAAAGTCTGGGAAAACAGATGCTCCAGATTGGCGGGTGGTTGGAAATTTTCGGTATGGGCGATGAGAGTTTTTCGTGCGGAATAGATTCCGGCTCCCGTAAAGAGCATGTCATTTTCTACCAGTTCTATCAGGGTTCTTGATGCTCTGTCCTCATCCAGATCCTGAATCTCTCCCAGCCTTGAGTAAATATCCAGAACCGACTTGGTTTTGGCAATGATGGTAAAAACCTGAAACCCAATAAACCTTACAAAAGCATCGTTGGTCTTTTGTACATAGGACTGTACAAGCTTTTCCTGAACCGATATTGAGTACCATCCTAGTGGTACCATGCTGAAAAAAATTAGGAATAGGAAGGCAGCAAAAAGCTTAAAAATCATCTTCTGAAATCGTACAACAATTATGGCCATGGTGGTTCCGCTGAGAATTCGCAGGATATCACGGGAATACGATTTGTGGTATGGGGTTATTCTAGGTTATAATCCGCGCTTCTTTGGCCTGGAGGTTTTGATGTCAGTAACAGCCATTGGTTCGATAGCTTTGGATAGTTTGATAATACCGAGCGGAGAGTTTCAAGAGGTCCTTGGTGGCTCTGCTTCTCACTTTGCAACATCGTGTTCCCTGTTTTGTAAAGACCTCGCGATAGTCGGGGTAGTAGGACATGATTTTCCTCGCGAACATATTCAGTATTTTCAGGATCGCGGAGTGAATATAGATGGGTTGAAAGTAGAAGCTGGAAAGACTTTTCGTTGGAAAGGTCGTTATGAGCATGATCAAATGGATCAGGCCATGACTCTGGATACTCAATTAAATGTCTTTGAAAATTTCAGGCCAGAATTGAGTGAGTCCAGCGCCAATCCCGATTTTCTGTTTTTGGGAAATATCCATCCGGCTTTGCAATACGATGTGACTCAAAAGGTCACAGCTAGGTTAAAGATTTTAGATACCATGAATCTGTGGATTCAAACAGCTCAGGCCCAGCTCAGGGAAGTGCTTTCAAGAATCGATATTCTGATCTTTAACGATGGAGAAGCCCGACTGTTTACTGGCAGTGACAATCTTTTGGATGCTGGCCGTAAAGTATTGGAGCTTGGACCAAGGGCCGTCATCATGAAACGCGGTGAGCACGGAGCGCTTCTGATCTCCAGAGACGATGTATTTAGTGTTCCCGGATTTCCGGTTGAAAAAGTCATTGATCCTACCGGAGCCGGGGATTCCTTTGCCGGAGGCTTTGTGGGTTCTTTGGCGGAAAGTGGTGAAATCACCAAAGAAAGCCTGAGACGGGCTGTAGCTTATGGCAATGTAATGGGTTCTTTTAATGTGCAGGGTGTGGGGGTTGAGGTATTGTCTAAAGCCACCCGCGAAATGGTTGAGGCCAGATATAAATCCTTTCAGGAGCTGGTGAGGTTTTAATGTGCGG
>DITF01000233.1:9975-34345 GCA_002422125.1 bacterium UBP17_UBA6191 | reverse complement strand
TGATGTCCATGGGTATGATGATGCTTCCCCCTGCCATGGTATCTACCCCATTTAAGCTTTTACTGTTTGTATTAATAGATGGCTGGACCTTGATAGTGGATGCCTTAATGCGCTCTATAATTGTGCCGGGATAGGGATGTTATGAATGAAGTTGTAGCCATGACCTTGATCAAAGATACCATGATGTTGTCTTTGGAAATTGGACTCCCTCCCTTATTAGTCGGGCTCTTGGTGGGTCTGTTGGTCAGTATATTTCAGACAACGACCTCTATTCAGGAGCAGACTTTGAGCTTTATTCCCAAGGTTTTGGCTACTGGAGCCACCATTGTATTTTTGGGACCCTGGATGCTTTCCAAAACAATTACCTGGTCTATTAACCTCATCAGCAATATCGATTTATATATTAAATGAGTGCTGATCCGATTCTGGTTATAGTTAATTTCAGTCTGGTTCTGGCTCGTTTAGCTGGAATTATGATTCTTACTCCCATGTATTCCTCACCAAACTTGCCTGAATCGATTAAACCATGGATGGTATTCCCCATTGCCCTGATAGTTTTTATGGGATTGCCTGTGAATAGCTGGGTTACGGATACAACAGAACTTTATCTCTTAAAGATGACTTTTTATGAGTTTATTGTTGGAGTTTTACTGGGGTTTTGTTTGGCATTTGTGATTGCNNCCACTCCCATGGGTTTATCTATCGCTCAGGCCATTGATCCGGCATCTGAAGAAACATCCACCACTTTAGGGCAATTTAATACCATGTTGGCCTCACTTTTATTTTTTGCCATGAATCTGCATCACACTGTTCTTGATGGCTATTTGGCCTCCTATCGAGCATTGCCCTTAGGGCAGGCGGTGCTACCTTATGAAGCCGGGATTGTGTGGTTTACGCAAAAGTTTTATGAATTGTTTTTAGTGTCGCTTCAGATTTCAATTCCTCTGTTAACAGTTTTGATTCTGATCAATTTTGCCTTAGGTGTTTTGACCCGTACCTTACCAAAATTAAATATTTTTATGGTTGGAATACCCTTGCAGATTGTGGTGGGAATGGTGACATATACCATCACACTAAGTTTTTTAAGTCTGGCTATACAACGCCTGTTCCATAAAGGATTTTCGGATTTTGAGCCGGTTCTGAGGTTGTTTTTNNCGAGTCCGAATCTGGGGCCGAAAAAACCGAGGAACCTACCAGTAAACGACAAAACGATGCCAGAGAAAAAGGCAATATTGCTAAAAGTCAGGATTTGTCCACGGCTTTTATTTTATTGGTAACTACAATTGTTCTGTATCTGATGCTGGAGTATCTCTACAAAATCACCTCAGATATGTTTAAGTTATCCTTGCAAAAGTTCACAATCCAGGAAATGACTCATCAGGACATGTGGATTCTGGTGGTTGATTTGGCCATGCATTACATCATGTTTATGTTGCCCCTGTTTGCTACGGTAGTCCTATCCACCATTATTGTGTTTCAGTGGCAGATTGGCGGCTTTCACTTTTCCCTGCAACCAATGCAGCCAGACATCAATCGCTTTAACCCTATCACAGGGATGAAAAAAATCTTTGGTAAGGAGGCAGTGGCCGAACTGATTAAATCGATTTGTAAACTATTAATCCTTGGCTATTTCCCGTATTCGCTTATCGTGTCTGAATATCCCAAGATTTGTACCATGTACGAGTACACTTTAGGGCAGAGTCTGGAATACATTAGTTGGTTAATCGTGAAGCTCATTATTCAGATTGCCATAGTTTTGATTATATATGGATTTGCCGATTTGACCTGGCTTCGTTACAAACGCCATCAGGATCTGATGATGACTAAAGAAGAAGTTAAACAGGAAAGAAAACAATCGGATGGGGATCCGATGATCAAGGCCAAAATTCGCCAGAAACAAAAAGAGTTGGCCCAAAAGCAGATGATGGGCAATGTACCCAAAGCCGATGTAGTGATTACTAACCCTACTCACTTTGCAGTAGCCTTGCGATTTAAAGCAGGAGAAGATAAGGCTCCTGTGGTTTTGGCAAAGGGTCAGGATCTGGTGGCATTAAAGATCAAGGAAATTGCCAAGGAATCTGGTGTGTTCATGTTTGAAGACAAAGAGTTAGCCAGAACCCTGTATGCCAATGTGCAGGTAGATCAGATGATTCCGGATTCTTTATTCGCAGCCGTGGCCAAGGTACTTGCTTATGTTTATAAGAAGACTGGCAAAGTTAAAACCTAATTTTTTCTGGGTTTGGCTCAGTTTTTGTTTTGTCCTTGGTACTGAGTGCAAGGATCTTCGAGTGGTTGTGCCGGACCATTTAGTTGTTTTGTCAGAGTTGCTTACAGATTCAGACATCATGGTCCTGTCCGAGTCAAGTTATTCTAATGCCCATATCATGCAGTGTGCTAACAGCCCTTGCCTTGATCTTAACCTACATAGTGGTTCCGTCTGGTTGGATACAAAAAGAAACTTTGAGAGGAATCTTTTGTACGGCATTCGCATAACTCTTTGGCTCACTGATGATTATTCTGAAGATGAGGTTTCCATTTTGTACTCATCTCATTTTTTGCCCGGACATTTTAGCCTGCATCGTGTATCGGTAAAAGCCTTACCAAAAAACCAGATTGTAAAGCTTGATATCTGGCTTCCAGAGCTAGTCCGCTTTGAAGAAAACGGGTGGGTGTTGTTTTTGGGGCCGTCAGATGATTTCAGAAATCATCTCCCCATTGATTACCGTAGTGAGAATTATCTTAATCATCAAGGTATTCGGATTCTTGGTTTAGAGTGGCTAAATCCAATTGCAGAGGATTCCCAAAAATTTTTCGAACAGGGCCGTAAAATGTGGCCCTCCCTGATGGATCAAGCCTATAGTCTGGGATTGTTAGGTTTGTTTCTATTTTTATTTTTGGTAAGGATATTAACATTGTGGAATCGAAGAATTGGTATGAAGGTGAGATTTTGCCTGATATTACCTACCTTGATGCTCATAGCTGGCATGTTTCGAACTTTTGACAGATCGGAGGCGGAACAACTTGAGTTGAATAGGATGGAGCAGGAACTAATCCTGGAATCGGTTTGGTGGAATAGTCACCGTATTGCCATGGATGAACTATTTTATGAGGAGATCGAACGCTTTATTAAGGAGTGTAAGCAACAAATTGAGCGGATTTCTGAATCTGGATTTTCCATGAGTGACTATAAAGCGTTTGAAAAAAATCAGATATATCAACGGTTGAACTTTGAGATTTTTGATCTGTTAGATGTTCCTAAACCCTTATATTTTCATCTCAAAAAGAGCCAGCATCCACTGGAGTTTTTTTTATTGGGCACTTATCTAGCAAGAGAAATCAGATATACCATTTCCAATTCTGACACATCCTTTTGTTTAGATGAAACCGATTGTTTTTTGAATCGTATGTTAGTTTCCTTGTTTCAACGATCGATTCGGCTTGAGGTGTTTCGAGGGCTGTCAGGTTTAGGTCCGGCTGAGGCTGAAACCAATACAAATGTATACAGAGAGCTTCGGGAGCTTGTGACTAAGGCTATTCAGGATACCAGAATATTGGATGGCTTTATGAACAATCCCGCCAAACTGTATTCCCTGTTTCCTAGTGATTCCAAGTATCTGGCATCCCGTGGTTTAAACTTTTGGTACTGGTTTGAGCATCAAAATCAGAACTGGACAATACTAGGAGAAGTCAGGGAAAGAAATTATATCAAATCGTTTTTTGAACACTTGCAAACCAGATATCCTGACAGGTTAAAAGATGCCTGGGTTCAGGCTAGACTGGGGATGCCTAATTTTCCACTACATAATGGAACCATATCTGAAATGAGTAGGCAGGCGGGCTTGAATCAAATTGTTGCGGTACCGGCTTTTAGTCTAGTCTGGGAAAACAATCGGCCCTATATTTATTATCGCAGCCGCCTGGATTTGTTTGAGAGCTATACCCTGGTATTAAGACGGGATGCAAGCAGTATATTTATAAATGCCAGAACTTACGGGAATCGGGTATATCTTTGGTTATTGTGCGTGCTCTGCGGTCTGTTTCTGATTTCGATTCAGATTACCAATCGTGTGGAACTATCCGCCCGTCAGTTGCTTGAGGGTCTGATTCGAATTCGTAAAGGTCAACTGAATTTTTCTATATCCACCTACGGAGGCGATCAGTTTGCTCGTTTGGCGGATGGATTTAATGGGTTTATTGAGAAATTGAGGGAAAAGGAGTTGATTGGTCTTTTATTAAACTCCATGGCAGTAAGCTGGTTAAAAAACCAAAAAGTGGAGTCGCTGCGTCAACCAGCCACAGTCTTGTTTCTTAGTTCCAATAAAAATCAGGAAGATATGGAAATGATTTTAAATCTTCTGGATGAAATTGTGCACAGAAATCAAGGTTTTGTGGACAAGTTTACCGGCTCTTCCTTTATGGCCATTTTTCCCGGTGCTGAGCTTAAGGGCTTGGCCATAAATTGCGCTCGGGAGCTAAAAGAGGCTTTGGCGATTAAGGCTTTAGGTATTGGGATTGCTTATGGAGAGGTAATTACTGGTCATGTCGGTAGTGAGGGTCGTAAGGATTTCACGGCAATTGGCAGTACGGTTAATCTGGCTGCCAGACTTCAAGCATTAGCAACAGGTCACGATCAAACCCGGATATTCACCCTAGCAGAGCATATTCATGATTTTGGATTATCAGAAAAATCCATTCAGGTATTGGATGAGTTAAAAATTCGTGGATTTCAAAAGCATGTGAGGGTATGTGAAGTCCTGGATTAAAAGGTTGGGATATTACAGGCTTCAGCTTCTTTTTCTTGCTTTGATGTTAGTCATTTATCTGACAATTTTAGGGATCGTTCATCACTTTACTTATTGGAGAGAATCGTTAAAGAGATCCCAGAAGGTCTTGGAAGTGCAAAATCAGAAAAGGCTGGCTGAGGATAGCCTGCAACTTCAAGGAACTTTTGTTAATACGGATACAAGGTTAAAAGCAATTCAGAATCTGGCTTGGCCGTTGGTAGTTAAAATTCGTGAAATTTTGCGTAAGGAAAATCCCCGACAGGATCTCCAGAATCTGGATTTATGGTTTTTATCCTCTTTGCATTTAAGCGTAGCCCGTAAAGGCAGGGTAGTTTTACAAAAGGGGCTTAGTCTTGATTCCTTTTTGGGTAAAGATTGGGCAAGGCAATTTTTTGTGGGATGGCACCAAGGGGGCGATGTATTCAGGACCAAGGCCAATTATTTATATTCCTACCCGGTTAGTTATGAGGAGTTTGTCAGCCTCAAAGGAAAGTTCACCTCATATAACTTAAGGGGTAAATACTTTTTGCAATACACTGGCAGTACTGAGGATTTTGATTGGTTGATGCTTTGGGATTTGCAAAAAATTCAAGCTGAAGACATTGCTGAAATCAGTAAAATTTCTTTTTCCATGGCATTTCCCGATTTGGAATTTAAGCCTGAAATACGGTTTAAGGATCCAGTACCAGGCTTTGTTTCGTTTTTATGGTTCTGTTGGCCAATTCATGGCTTCTTTAGCCTGTTACTGGTATTTCTTTTGTATCACGGGGGATTTTTACTTCTGAACACCAGATTTGAATTCAGACTCGTGGTCTTGATGTTGGCATTTTATGGGTTTGTCCTTTTAGGTTCTTACATTTATGTCGAACTTGGAGCTGAAGCCAGACTGCATGCGGCGTTTCAAAAAAATATAGTGAATGTGCAAAAAATTACCCGCAGCATAGAGATTGGTTACTCGGCTTTTCCCAATAGATTGGCCCAGGAGTTAAACCAGCTATTTTTAGAGGGTCAGTTACAGAAAATGGTTCATATTCCAGGCGAATTTATTATGGCATTTGCCAGAATGGATACCGATGGAATCCGGCTCGTTCCGCCCCCCAATCAGGATATGTTTCAACATATTGTAGCCAATTCCTTGCCCAATCTAGTACTTGAGGCCGTGGCCCAGCATAAAATGGACAAAGAAACCGTTTTAAAACGATTTCCCAACCCTATGGGGCATCCCATTCTTACGATTCCTGCTGAGGAGGTCCAAAGATGGACTATCTTTAAAAGCCGGGAATACTTTCAGAAAATCACCAAGTTTGCCATTTTGAAAGACGGGGTGTTTGGTTACCACAACTACCAGGGTAAAGATGATAAGTTTGAGGTAGTGTTAGGTATAGCGCCTGGAAAGGGTTTACAAAGAGAATTTTTATCCAAATGGGAGGTAACAGATCCATCAATTCAGCCCCCCACACATTTTGCGGCCCTCTCCCTGCATGAAGATTCCATTTGGTATAACTATGGCAAATCAAAAATGAGCCAGACGGATTTTGCATCCGTTTATATTCAAATGACAGGCAGGTTTAACGAGTTCATTTCGGTCAGCCTTAACGGGTTAAAGGGGTATGCCATGCTGATACCTAGTGAGGTAATCGGCGGAATCTACTATTTCTATTTTGAGGAGGAAAAAGCACTGCTTGAAGAAGAAATGTTATACAGGGATCAGGTGGGGTACTTGTGGTT
Organism: bacterium UBP17_UBA6191; assembly: GCA_002422125.1. Lineage (GTDB taxonomy): Bacteria > Muiribacteriota > UBA6191 > UBA6191 > UBA6191 > UBA6191. Next base: position 27,833 of record DITF01000233.1, on the reverse strand, counting down.
TTTATTTGTTGTTTGTTCGGCTTGGCTTGTTTACTGGCTTAAAGGGGTATTTTTAAATCCAGTTAAGACCATGGAGGTGGCCTTAAGGCGATTGCGGGAAGGAAATTTGGATCTGGCTTTAAAGGTTCATAATGGAGATGAGCTATCTCAGGTTTGTGCTGAATTTAATCTCTTGGCCCAGGAAATGCAGCATCGAGAAAGAATGTTACCTTTTGTATCCGTTGGACTTCTAAATGTTTTGAAGGAAGCGGCCTTAAAGCCTGAGGGTTTAAGCGGACCAGCCGTAGTTATGTTCTCTGACATTCGTTCTTTTACTACCTTGTGTGAGAATCATGCTCCTGAAGAAGTAGTTTTGATGTTAAATGAGTATTTTGAGATATGGCAGCAGGCGGTTAATCGATATGGTGGCTTGGTGGATCGTTTTGTGGGTGATGCTATCCGTGTCGTACTTCGTGAGGAAGTAGTGCCGTACCCGGCACTACAATCCCTAGCAATCGCGACAGAGGTATTGCGCCGACTTGAAGCCTGGAACAGCCAAAGACAGATTCAAGGTAAATTCACGATTCGCATTGGGATTGGAATCGCCATGGGTCTAATTCATCTAAATGTCATTAAAGGTAAAAATAAGTTTGAGTTTTTACTATCAGGCACCTGTGTTCACGAGTCTGAGCTTTTGGAATCCTTGAGCAAATATACACAACATAAGGAAATACTTTTGAGTGATTCCATAGCTGAGGTAATTCAGGATCAGTTTGAGATATTGCCTTTTTACCATGAGGATCTGGATTCTAACCGGCTGTGGTGGCAGGTAGTAAAACTATAGATTCTGGGCCTGAAATCTGTTTTTGGCGTCAAGAATAACAACCTCGGGCTCCATGCGGCTGGACTGGTAAATTTCTTCTTTCAGCCATAATAACAGGGCTTCCGACTCATCAGCGGGTATGTTTTTAAACCACACTCTTTCCTCAGGGTTCCAGCGAAAGGATTGGGCTTTTAACAGATCTTTTTTCTCAAAGGCGGCTCCTTTAGCTTTGATCATACAGTCGCCTTTTGGTGCACGCATCAGAATTTCCTTAAGATGGGTCTCAAATCCAGAAGGGGAAGGGAATTGTAACAGATTGATGGCAGCATAAACATCCATTAAGGCTCGGTGAGCTGTGTAGAAAAAACCATGATCGCGGGCCAGATGCTCAAGGCTTTTGGAGCGGTGCCCATAGTCTGACCAAGCTACCTGACTCATACTGCATCCCCATAAAATTTGACGAGATGCTGGGCATACCTTGTCAATAAATGGCCTGTCAAAACCCGCATTATGGGCCAATATAAGACTACATTCTGAAAGCATTTTGTTGACTAAAACCCAGTCAATTTTCTGATCACGAAGCATTTCATCTGTAATTCCCGTGATTTGGGTAATAACTTCAGGCAGGGGAAACTTTGGATCTTCAAGACCACTGATTTCATCAAGAATACCTGTTATGGTTCCGTTTTCATCACATAGGAATCGAACAAGACCAATTTCAATAATTTTGTCATTTTGATAGTTCAGACCAGTGGTTTCTACATCTAAAAAGGCGATGATGGAGCCAGATGTTTTATCAGAAATTTTGGGCCAAGGTGGGGTAGAGAAACGCTTTATAGTGATAGTTTCCTGATCTTCACTTAACCCATAGACTGGAGATTGGGGTTTAAGCATTTTTCACCTCAATTTTTTTGGCCTGTAAAAACAGAAACAGGGGAAATTCTTCACGACTCATATTTTCCATTTTTACGGTTTTCCCCCCCGTTCCTGAAGACTTGTCGGATACCCACTCCTCACAGTCACTAATCAGGCAACCAGCTTGAACCAGCCACTTGATATAGTCCTCGATGGGATGATGAAAACTCCATGTGGATGGAGATTCTTCCCCTTGTCCGGGATGGGTCTGGATTGGGATTCTCATGGCACTCTTGTAGCGATTGATACGACGATACCTAAGTGAGTTCTGGGGGTCTGTTTCCCAGCTCGACTGTCTAGGAATTCGGAAGCAGGGATGGTTTAAGACTAAAAAAATTTGGCCGCCTGGTAGGAGACATCGGCCCAGATTTTGGATAGCCCTATCTTGGTACTCCATATTCTGAAGCGATAAAAGCATTACGGCATGGGTGAATTTTTGGTCCAACTTCATAAATTTGGTGGCATCGCCCACAATAAATTCGCGAAATTTTCCCGTGGTGTTTCGTTTGGCTTGTTCAATCAAGGTAGGGGATAAATCAATCCCCATATAATTGGTAGCCTTAGGAATAGCTCTGGCCAAAATTCCCTGTCCGCAGCCTAAATCAAGAACCTCAGGACCCAGATCGCGGCTCAAGTTCATTTTTTCCAGAAGTTTGGGCAAAATCACATTTTGATGATAGTGATGACCCTTGTCACCCACAGTTTTATCGTACCATTTGGAAGAATTTTCCCAGGAAGTGTTTGGAATTTGTTTTTTCATAAGTTTTTACAGTCTTAATCAGATAATTTATGCTTGGCCGAGAAATCGAAGCATAAGTATAAACGGGATAAAAAGCACTAAAATTACTCCAACTGGCACTAAAATTCTGGCCCAGTTGATTTCATTGTTTATGAATCTCATGGGATCTGTACTCACGGCTTCTTCAAGGGCTTTTAAATCCTGTCGTTCAATACCCTTGGAGTCTAAAACTGGCAAAATTGCCAGATTCAAGCGGGATGCTAGGGCTTGCAGTTTTTTGTATTCCCGAATCAGGTTGTGAGTGTTAACCGAAGGACCTATACAATAGATTTGATCGGTTGACATCCTCATGGCCATTTCCCATTCATACCAGGTGGAATGGTTGTTGTGACGAAGTGTCCTTTTCATCTCCAGACATTTAATTTGGTCGATGGTTGCAATGTCTGTTTCCTGATAATACTGAAAAAAAATGGCTCTGATTTTTTTGATCTTATTTTTACTGAAATGTAGCTCGATGTAGTAGTTCACGCTTGCTCTGATCATGGTCAGAATTAGAGCAATGCCAAGAAAGAACAGAAAGGTTACAGTTAGCACATCATTGTCGGTGTAAACCTTTTCTTCAAGCCATGCGAAGGCACCGCTGATACAATACATCAGAATAGTCAGATAGTTTAATTTCTTCTCATCCTCAAGCTCCCCATCAAGAGTCAGTGGATCCTTTGTGGAGATGTCGATTTCCTCCGTAGCCTTGTTAAACATTAATATTACTCATCATCCACACAAATAGGACAAGAATTATAACAATAGGCACGATAATTCTAGACCAGTTCACTTCATTGTCAATACCCCGCATCGGCTCCATAGAAATGGCCTCTTCCACAGATGCTAATCCCTCACGCAAATTGTCGAAACTGTCCATCAGTGGCTTGATTTTAAGTTGCAGCCGCTCGGCTAACTGCATCAGAGTTTTATATTCCCGTAGCAGATGATTTGCCCCAACCGATGGACCAAGGCAGTACAATTCACCGGAACGAAAACGCATGGCAATAGCCCATTGATACCAGGAAGCATGTTTCAAGTGATGTTTGGATCTTTGCATCTCCAGTGCTTCAATCTGATTAAGTTTTCCCAGGATTGTTTCATTGCGAAAATAAGACATCCAGACTCTTACTCTTACTACAACCCCTTTACTTATCTGAATTTCGATCCACTCATTTAAAGACATTCTAAGAATGAAAAACAAAGCCCCCAATGCTGTAAACCAATACATTGCCGTTAGAGCCCATTCACCAATATTGTTATCGTCTCGCAAATAAGCTAAAAGAGCCGCGATTCCAAGGCAGGATAAGCCCCATGTAATCAATTGCTTCTCCAGGTGCATTTCACCATCACAGATTATGGGGTCTTGATCCATCATCAGTAACTATAAAATCCTCGGCCAGATTTGCGTCCTAACCATCCAGCTAAAACCATTTTTTTCAAAAGGGGGCAGGGTCTGTATTTTGTATCACCGAGATCCCGATGTAAAACTTCCATAATGGCTAGGCAGGTATCTAGTCCAATAAAATCGGCTAAGGTCAGAGGTCCCATAGGGTGATTCATTCCCAGTTTCATTACGGTGTCAACGGATTCTTTGGTGGCCACACCTTCCATAAGACAATAAATGGCTTCATTGATCATGGGCATCAGGATTCTATTGGCCACAAAGCCTGGATAGTCATTTACCTCAACCGGGGTTTTACCAACGGCTTTGGCGGCCTCTTCCACTGCCTGATACACCTCATCACTGGTCTGAATAGCACGGATGACTTCCACAAGCTGCATTAAGGGTACGGGGTTCATAAAATGCATGCCGATAACCTGAGAGGGTCGTTTGGTGGCGGCAGCAATCTGGGTGATACTAATCGAAGAGGTATTGGTGGCTAAAATGGCCCCGGGTTTTAGCACTGCATCAATTTCCTGAAATACTTTGGTTTTTAATTCTGGGTTTTCGGTCACGGCTTCTATGATTAAATCGCAATCGTGCAAGTCACTTAACTCAGTGGTGGCTTTAATATTTGCCAAGGCCTGATTGTATTGTTCTTGGGTTAACTTTCCCTTCTCCACCAGTTTTCCCAGCGATTTTTTGATGGTGCCAAGGCCTTTATCCAGTGATTCGGAAAACAGATCGCGCATGACAACCAAAAAACCTGAGGAGGCAAAGACCTGAGCAATGCCATTACCCATCTGACCAGCACCTAGTACTCCAACTTTAGTAATTTTCATGACTATTCCCTTTCCACAATCATGGCAACGGCATTGCCACCACCAAGACATAATCCGGCCAGACCTCTATGTTTGTTATGTCGTTTTAAGGCATATAATAAGGTTGTTAGTACCCTAGCTCCACTGGCTCCAATTGGATGGCCTAAAGCAATCGAGCCCCCATGAACATTAATTTTTTCTTCAGGCAGAGACAGCTTTCTAGTGATGGCTACTGAGGCTGCCGCAAAGGCCTCGTTAATTTCAAATAAATCAATATCTGAGACTTGAAGGTTGGCGTTTTTCAGAAGCTTTTCTATGGCTACCACTGGGGCCATCATGACCCATTCTGGAGCCATTCCACCGGTGGAGTAGGCCTTGATTGAGCCCAGAATTTTTAAACCGTGGGCTTTGGCGAATTCCCGGCTAGTCAAAAGGATGGCAGCGGCCCCATCGTTGATGGTGGAAGCATTGCCAGCGGTGACAGATCCATCTTTTTGAAAGGCTGGTCTTAATTTTGTGAGGCTATCCATAGTGGTATCTGGGCGAATTCCTTCATCGCTTTTAAACTCAATGGTTTCTTTGCGGGTACTTACATTCACCGTAACAATCTCATCAGAAAACAGTCCTTCAGACTGGGCCATAAAGGCTTTTTTCTGGGAAGTTAAAGCATAGCGGTCCTGATCTTCACGGCTAACACCGTATTCTTTGGCTACCAGTTCGGCTGTATTTCCCATGTGGTAGTTGTTGTAAATATCCCAAAGCCCATCACTGACCATGGAGTCTTCACTCTGAACATGGCCCATGCGAAATCCACCGCGGGCCTGCCGCAAAAGATAAGGGGCATTGCTCATGCTTTCCATACCACCGGCCATAATCACATGGGCATCACCGGCTTTAATGGCTTGAGCCCCCATCATGACGGCCTTAAGACCGGAACCACAGACCTTGTTAATGGTTACTGAGCCTACGGTGTTAGGAATTCCTGCGTATATGGCGGCTTGACGGGCCGGATTCTGGCCCTGCCCAGCCTGAAGCACCGTACCAAAAATCACTTCATCTACAGACTCAGCCCCAAGGCCAGCCCGTATTAGTGATTCTTCAATCACTTTTGCCCCTAGTTCAGAGGCTCTGAGTGGAGCCAAAATCCCTTGAAATTTACCCAACGCTGTCCTACAAGCTGAAACGATCACAACTTCACGCATTTATCCCCCATTTTTCAGTTGTGACATGATACAAACTCACATGCGGTTGTGCAAATTTCAGAGTGGATGCAGTGAGTGAAAAAGCGATTGTTTGGGATGTTTACATTCTGCTTCCAAAACTATTTGGGAGCGAGGGAAATTATAGGTGTCCTGAGGGGATAGCCCTAATTCTCCCTGTGGAATGGGATGAGAGCCAAACCATTTTTGCCAGTATTCCAGATTATTGGAAAAATCCATGGGTTTTACGGGGAAAACATTCAAACCCAAACCATTGAGATAAGCGTCGTAAATTAGCTCAGAACAATAAAGGGAAGAAACCTCGTTTAAGACAAAATGCCTGTCATAGGTTTTGCCCACATGGGTCATGGCTCTATGAACCGCCGTATTTGCCACTTGTGGATCAAGGTTTTGTATTCGTACCAGAGCTGCTTTAGAACGGGTCCGTTTAAGGTAGGCCACCAGCGGGGTCTCTTTGACAAACGGAGTAGTGGCTTCTACGATAAAGACTTTTTGCTTTGAATCTACCCGTACCAGCCCAACATGGGAGAATGCTGACTCTGTAGTGTTTTCTACACTCTCACCAAAACTGCCGCGTAAATCCTGAAGTAGAATATCCCCGTTTTGATATAGGGAAGGGTCAAGAAATGGGGTACAGGCAAATCCAATCGGGGCAATCACAAACAAAAAAATCCACTTCAAGATTTACACTCCTCAAGCAATTTACGATAGCGTTTTAATCTTTCCATCGAAACAAGGCCGCTATCTAAAGCCTTGGGCATGGAACAACCATCCTCACCTTCACGATGCAGACAATCATGATAATGGCAGGGATCGATTTTTAGACATTCCAGAATTTCAGGGTAGTAAAACCTCAAATCTTCTTTGGCAATATGGAACAAAAAGATCTGGGAAAACCCAGCCGTATCTGCCACAAAACTATTAGGCCCCACCAGATGCAGGGAAGTATGGGTTGTAGTTTGAGGGCCGGTTTTACAGCGGGAGGACCATTCCCCAATGTTTAAATCCAGATTAGGTAAAAGGACATTCATAAGTGATGATTTGCCAGAACCAGATGGGCCCATCAGAAATGATATTTTGTCCTTCAGACATTCCCTGATTTCTTGCAGCCCCTGGGAGGTTTTTATGGAAAGGGGGATCACCTGATATCCGGCTTTGCGATAAGCCTGGATTTGGATTTCCATTTCCTCATGCTTGTCTAAAAGATCGTATTTACCGATCAGTACCACGGCATTTAAACCCATGGCCTCCACCATTACCAAAAATCTGTCCAGTTGTAGAGGATGAAAATCAGGCTCACGCACCGGTAGAAGAATTAGAACCTGATTGAGATTGGATATCAGAATCTGCCCCTCGCGTTTTTCACGGCCTGACAGTTTTTCTGAATAGCCTTTGGCTCTTCGCAGCACTGAGTCTCGGGGGAGGACTTCTAAAATCCGCCCTTCTTCGGCTTGCACCCTCTCCAGAAGCACTCTATCCCCAACCACAACCAGATCTCTGGTGTCCTGTTGTCTTAAATTTCCACGGGTACGGCAGGGTAGAGTACCTGATTCATGATCTACTAGTACTGAATAAAATCCGCCATGGCGGCTAGTAACAATCCCATAAAGTTGGCTCATTAGCTAATCCATATCTTATCATGAGATGATGCAAAGCATGGAATCAATGAATATGAGCAGGACGCTAGTTTCAATAGCGCGGTTCAAGCAGTGGAATATCCCCCAATGTGCCGGAGGGAATTATTTTGTCGATGCCGAATTAGCAGGGGTTAATCCCAATCAGATTTTTGATTGGATGCCATTATGGTTTTGCATGCGTGAAGTTTTGAACTTTGAATCCTCTGATGAGCCTAAATATGTGATTTTATGCCAGTCCATTTCTCGTTGTTTGGAATCTAAGATGCTGTATTTTGGGATTCGCGACTCTGCCGAGCAATCAAGATGGCCAGCTTTGGTGGAGATTCGTCTGCTAAAGTCCTTCCAGGAATACGAAGAAAAAAGTATGGGTATGACGGTGCTTGAGGGCATTGCCCAGCAGCTTTTGGTAACATCAGGTTCGGGGTATTTTGGGGAACAAGCCCCCTTGTGCCTATTGGTGCTAGGCTTGTTTTTATTAAAACAGAGGCATCAGGAAGTGCCGGCTTTGACACCACCGCAAGTAGAAAAGTTTTATAGAATCATGCAATCGGCCCAGCCACTGGTTGATGAAAATCTTAAACTTGATTTGATTGAATTATTGACTATGTGGAAGGGTGATCAGCCAAGTGCCAAAGCCTTCGATGAAGAGGAATCATCGAGTCTTGAAGAAGATGCCAGTGAATTAGTCGATGGTGGGGCTGGGGCCAGAAGGCAGGCTGTGTCTTTAAGCCGCCAAATGGTGATTGAGCTTGAAGAAATGGTTCGTGAACTTAGGGTAGTGGATCGGGAATTAAGGTATAATACTGAAAAGTCTGATTTTGTCAGGCCAAGGTTTGGGACGGCTTTGGCTCATATTCAAATGCTGCAAACGGCTCAGGATTTACCTGTGCAGGATTTTTTATGGCTTTCAGAATGGGTTTTGAGTATTCAGTCTCCCAATCAGGCCTTTTTACACAGTCGGGTACCAAGAAATCGTCTGGCCAATTTATGCATTCATTCACGGGAAGGGATTCACATTCTCTTCTATATGCATATAGAATATGAGATTGGAAAAGCCGCCCAGATTGTAGCTAAAACCGTGTCGATTCGCGAAATTTTGGAGCAGTACAGCTTCTCTCCCAACAAGAAGCTGTTTTCGGCTAAGGCATTAAAAGAGATCGTAAGAGAGTGTCTGCATCAGTTTCTGGCTCGTTTAGAGCAGGAGACCGACAATTATCGTCGTAATGGAAGTGGGGCCTTATGAGAGCCAGTGTCTACCAGTATATGCATCTTCAAGGAATTGGAAGAATCAAAATTGCTCAATCCACGGCACTTATGTTGCGTATCGGGAGTACTTCCTGGGAAAGGTTGCCTTTAGATGGGAACCCCCTCTATGGCTTTTTATTGCTGACCGATCTTTTGTTGGCTCAAATGGGGCATGAGGAGTTTGTAATATACTGCGAGCCGATAGCCAATACCAAAATTACCTTTTGTGCCATGTTGGCCATCTGTTCCCGCGATTTAGGGCCGGCTGTCTGTGGGATTCGGGTGAATTCTTACGACACCGAAGAAGACATGGTTGAAGATGTTTTAATGATTTCTCGCTCAGTAGCCAGAAAAGCATCACTGGCTGGTCTTGATCTGGGTGGGGGGCATTTTGTGGTGGACTGGGATCGACCCCAGGATTTTGGCAGTAATTTAGCCAGTATCTTCCCGGTTCTTGAGCACATTGGTTCCATCATCGATGAATATGATGGAAAAATTATCGGGGCTCCCGATATGCACACCCACTTGGATACCATGCATATAGTGCAGAGAAAAACCCAGCATGTGATCTGCAACACATCTTTTCGTCATTTTGTAAGGGTAGAAAATGGGCTTGAGGAACCAGGCAGTGTAAACGGGTCTGGAGATCCTTCCTCTTTTGCCGCCTACAGCGCTTATCGTTCCATGTTAAAGGCTTTGCAGTTTTTAGATGGCCGCGATTCTTTATCTGGAGTGAGGGTTTTAATTATAGGTCTGGGAAGGACTGGGCTGGCACTGGTGGATTATTTAACCAAAGCTGGGGCAGAAATTTACGGGGCCGATGTGGATGAAAGTACCTGTCAGATTATGGAAGAGCTGTATCCGGTGAGGATTTTGGCTCGCAATGCGGAACAGGTGGCCAGTATTCATCGGTTTGCCTGTGATATTTTAGCTCCTTGTGCCATGGGTCAGATGTTATCGGATAAAAGAATCAAGGACTTTCAATGCCGTATTATTTGTGGCACAGCCAATCATCAGCTAAACACGGATAAGGATGCGATTCTTTTACAAGACAGGGGTATCCTGTATGTTCCCGATATTTTGGCTAATTGTGGTGGTATGATAAATGCTTCCTCTGAGGTTCGTTGTGATGAGAGTGGAAAACTCTGGTACCGTGAGCAATATGATGAGGCTTTAGTTAAAAAGCGCATTGATACCCTGATAGACACTACCCTGACCGATGTATTAAAGGTTGCAAAAGAGCAGCATTTAAGTCCTCATGAGGTGGCAATTGCCAGAGCTGACATGAGATTGTCTGGACAGAGAAAAGAGAGATGGATTCGAGCCTATGAGGCCAGCCGTAAAAAATAGTTTATATGGACTGGGGAGTCCCTAGTGAATTCACTCTTGAGAGTCGCATAGCCAGAAGCCGGGATAATAAAATCATGTAGTTGGGGTATTTTTTGATAATACCAATGAATGATTTTTTGGAAATTTTAAGCAGTTGGGCAGAAGATGCGGCAATTACGCTGGCCGAGCGGCGGTTGTTAAGAAGAAAAGACATTTCTCCCATAAACATGTCTGCCGCGGTAAGTGAACCTACAATTTTACCCTTCACCAGTACTTTAAACTCACCAGTGAGGATATAGTACAGATTGGTACTTTCTTCGCCCTCACGAAACACATAATCCCCGGGTTCAAACTGTATTCTTTCTTCTTCACGAAAGCCTAAAGGGATGCGATATTCCAGGCTGTGATTATGATAACAGACCAAAGTAACCTGATTGCCTTTGGCATTATAAAACAGTTCATCTGAGCTATTTTTTGCCATCATAATGCCACGGCCATGAGATAAAAACAGACGGTTCTGATCCATTACGGTGTATTTGGAAACATCAAACCCAGAACCCATGTCCGTGATTTCCCAGAGGGATCTATCCTCATGAATTTCATATCTCAGTTTTACGGTGCGGTCCTTAAAACTCTCAGATTTTGCCAATTCCCGTACATGATCCACCATGTTGATCCCCTGCTCTAAAAGGGCAGATTTGTCTGAGAAGGATATTTCACAATTCCCATGTTCAATGGCGTTGATCAGAAGCTCCGAAAGCCCCATATTGATGGAATAATATTTGTTTTTGTCGATGCGGTTAGACTCATACAGAAACGAGGATATCTGATTGGCAAGTTGCTCGGCTTGGGCGATGCTGTTTTGAATGTAAATTTCCCCGGTTGGATTGTCGCGAAAGGTGTAAAGGGAGGTGGAATCGACCAGCATACTGCGAGAGCGCATGACGGCCTGTAAAACCTTGCGAATGGACTCGGCCTCCTGTTTCATCACTAGAGCTGCCAGATTCCAACGCGTCACTTCCTGAAAAAAATCAACCGAACCAGAACTGTAAAGTCCAATAACACTGATGCCCGTGAGCCAAGGGTCTTCTTTGATCAGCCGCTGAATTTTATCCAGATCACGAATAGGATGTTCCAAATCCACAATAACAATGTCTGGCAGTTCATAATTCAAAAACTCAATGGCCTTTTCAGGCTCATCACAGAATTGGCAGGTAAATGTACCATCTTCCATGGCTGCCAGGTGGCTTTGCAGGGAAACCGCCAGATTAGGATCTGTGCTTAAAATCCCAAAACACTTATGTAGGATGGTGTTGGTTTGCATCAGGTTGGTAATTCTATCCTGAACTCACGGCCCTGTCCATAGAGCTAATTGAGCCAATGCTCCCAATAATGGGATTCCACCCTGCTCTTCAAAGGCAAAAAAACCGCAGTTTCTGAGGGTCATCCAGTGTATGGAGGTAAAATTTGCCAGTCCATATTCGTGAAATCTTTTTTCATTCCATTCTCTCAATTGATAATAATCTGAGAGGCCAACTACGAGTTTACTGGGCATGGAAGCAATTTCGGCGGCAAAATATGGCCGACCTAAGGCCTCATGGTGAAGCTCTAGAGTCTGCCTGAAATTTTCAGGATTGGACTCAAGGCAATCGAGCCATCTGGCCTTAAAAAGAGGCTCAATGCTTAAAGAATCGATAGATGAGCGCAATCGTTTTATCAGTGCTTGATTGGATTCCAAAAGCGTCTCTTCGACTAAAGATTTGTTGTATAAAAGATTCTCCGGTTCTAGCCACAAGAGAACTCTTGGTTTAATTTCCTTTTTTAAACAGGCTAGAGCTACTGGGATGCAACTGAAGGAATGGGCAATAATTGTATCTACTTGTTCAAGGGATTGTAGTTTGTCCAGGTCTATGACCTTGAGACGGTCTTTAAGCTCAGGCTCTAATCGTTCTGTGTCCAAGTAGCCCTTTAGAGGGTTTACAAAGACGAGAGGGGATTTCAAAAGAGACCCGGTACCTGAACTCTGAATTTTGCTCATGACTCCACCTGATTGCCAAATTGCTTGGCTGCAAATCCATTGGCAGAAGCCAGGACTGGTTAAACGGCATGCTGTAATGTCTCAATTTAATCTGACAGCTTGAGGTCGAATCAATAATTTTGGTGAACATGATTCAGAAGTTTAACAAAAAGATTACAATAATCAAGCTTTTTGTATGAATAGTCATGACAAACTTATGCGAATTAGCCATTTTTTGGCCGATAGATCTGGTGCAGGCTCATATAAAGAAGGGAGGGATAATGGCTGTATCTAAGGTTATGGATGCTGTGATGGAAGTAATTCGAGTTCGGGAAAAATACTACGATTTAGTTGCAAAAGATCGCAAACAAAACTTGCAGACGACAATTCCGGCTACAACATCCTCCATCGAATTTAAAAACGCCTCAAATGATCTCAGAGGCTATCGTATCGATTCCCTGATCTGATAAAATCCTGCCCGCACAGGGAGGTTTTATGAAAAAACAGGTTGGGGTAATGGTTCCTCTGTTTTCGCTCAAGGGTGATTTCGGAATTGGGGATCTGGATTCCTTATATAGGCTAGTAGACACTCTGGATCACACAGGAATCAGCATCATCCAGTTATTGCCTATGAACGCTCTGATGGGCTCGGAAACCAGTCCCTATTCCAGTATCTCTGGTTTTGCCCTGCATCCTTTGTACATATCCCTTCGTCGTCTGCGTTATGTCCAAGAAGTTCCCAAATCTTTGGAGCCTGGGGCCAGAGTCAATTACGAGGGAGCCTATGCGGTTAAATACTCAGCTTTTCGTGAGGCCTATGCCCATTTCACAAAACATGGCACACATACGGAGAAGCAACGGTTTTTGGAGTTTGTGAAAAAGCAGAAGGGTTGGCTTGAAGATTATTCCCTGTTTCATGCTCTGGCCGAGCATCACCATAAGGCCTGGTGGGACTGGCCTTTAGAACAACAAACACCTAAAACCGCACGGGAATGGGGCCAAAAGCATCCTTCTGAGGTGGAATACATTGCCTTTTTACAGTGGGTTTTGTTTGAGCAGTGGCAGGATCTAAAGTCCTACGCTTCTGAGAAAGGGGTTCGTTTTATGGGCGATCTACCCCTCTATGTGTCTAAAAACTCAGCCGATTACTGGTCCAGACCAGAAATTTTCAAAAAAGGTGTGCGAGCTGGTGTGCCGCCAGATTTGTATGCCAAAGAGGGACAGGATTGGGGCAATCCCATTTATGACTGGAATGTCATGAAAAAAGATAAATTCTCTTGGTGGAAAGATAGAATGATCTGGCTGAAAGAGTTTTTTGATCTGATGCGTATTGACCATGTTCGCGGTTTGTATTCCTACTGGGAAGTACCGGATGGCAAAAAACCCATTGATGTCAAAGACTGGACTCCCGGCCCCAAGAAGGCCATTATTGATGCATTAAAAACCACGGGCATTGAGATCATCGGTGAGGATCTGGGAGACATTCCACCAGATGTGGAAAAATGGATGGAAGACATTGATATCCCCGGATACCGGGTATTTCTGTTTGGCTGGGGTCCGTACAAAAGTGAAAAATATAGATTTGCTGAACAGTTTCCAGCCCAATCTCTGGCCTGTACCTCCACTCACGATTCTGAATCCTTTATGGAGTTTTTGGAATCCTTAAACGAAGAGCAGGTATACGAACTTGGCACCTATTTAGGTATTGAGGCTGGCACCGATTTTACAATTGAGGATTTAAGACTTGGAAGTCTGAAAAAACTCCTGAAATCTCCTAGCCGTTTTGTGATTCTACCTTTGCAGGACATTACTGGTGAAGCCATCAGAATCAATTTGCCAGGTAGTGTTGGGGAGGCCAACTGGTCTGCCGTATTAGCTATGGGGCCAAGAGAGCAGGCTCAGATCCAGACATTTGCCCAGATGGTTTCGGAATGCTTGACTCCATAAGCACGGGCTTTTTAGCCTTGGGTGCGCTGATAGGGGCTCTTCGAGGCCCTTTTGCCACCATCACCGGCCTTCTAGCCATGATGGTTACCTTACCGATTCTGTATGTCTGCCGATTGCCAGTAACCGGTTTTTTATCTCCCTATACCGATCCAGTGGTATTGAATCTGGTGTACTGGCCTTTAGGCATGTTTATCAGTTTTGCCATTTTTGCCTATCTTGGTCGTAAACTGGATTCTGGATTGGCCAAAGCATCGGGTAGGTTTATGGTCATGGGGCTTGGAGCCATTATTGGCTTTATTGCCCACATTGCCATTCTGGTTTTGGTGTTTGGCCTCCTTTTTGCGCTCAAGGATTTAATGCCCCTAAAAATCACTCATGGCAGTATCAGCTTTGGTCTGTTTGAGGGATTTGTAAATCAGAATCCAGGTATCAAAGAGCAGTTGGACGGATTTAGAAGTACATTCTCCCAATTTCTGCCTACTACAGGCCCAACCATGGATCCCAACTCTGGCATGGCTATGCCTCAGGGCTTGCCTCAGGAACTAGTGCAGACAATTGCCCTTTTGCTTAAAAAACAATCAGAACTTCAGTCTGTGGATCAAGACTTAAGCGGTGAAGACACCCAAGGCATTGAAGATCTTGTCTCTAATCTTAAAATCAGCCACCAGCCCGACAAACTACAGGAACTAGCCCAATATCTTGAAAAAACCTTTGGCATTTCTCTTTCTGGCTTACTTTCACAGCAAGAGGGAGTGAAACTTAACGAGCCGGTGGACTAACAGGTAAAAAGACCCCAATAACTCGTTGGTGTCCATCCGATGAGACAGAACCGCAGGTATCATTAATCGTGGCGCAGAAGTCGGCACAGGCCTCGGTTTGCGAGGTCTTGATGGCAATGTGTCCGTGACTTGAACTACCACACTTATCCCAGACAATCACGGAGCCGATCGGGGCTTCATTGGCGGCTTTGACACCTTTGGCATAATCGCGGGTTGAATAGAATATACGACTCAGGCCAAATTTAGGCCCATCAACCTTTTGATTCCAGCCCGTAGCAAAAAATTTGGCCGAATAGGGAGGGGGATTTAAGCGATTATTGGTATCTCCCGAAAACGGGTTGCCAGAAACCGCATTTTCCAAGGCCACTCCAACACAGCCATAACAGACTCCCCGACTATTTTCAAAACCATCAAGGCCACAGCTTCCATCATAATTTACGCTTTTAATCATCTGAGACAGGCGACGACCAAAGGCCGAATCATAACTGCCCATGGTATATTCTTTAAACAAATTGGCGGCATGTTCAGACCATTCAGCATCATTGCTTTTAGCCACTGCGTTGAGGTGATTACGAATATTCTGATCAAAGTCGCTCTTCCTCTCCTGATACTGTGGCAGCTTTATCATGGCAATATAAAGCTTGGCTAAAAAATAACGGGCTTTCATATTAGAAGGATCTTCTAATACCAATCCCCTCAGGATCTGTAAGGCAGAATCAAACTCTTTTGATTCTTGATAACTAAGAGCTTGAGCAATTTTTTGATCTGGAGATTGGATTGCGCCAGCGACTCTCTCTGTGGCAGGAGCTTCCGAAACCTCATTGAGTCCCGAATACGGATCGACTTCAGTTGGAATTGGTGCCTCCTCTTCGCTAAAGAGACATGGGTTCACTAATATCAGTAGGATCAAAAACTTTTTCATTACACACCCTTACCTTAAATTGAATTTTGCTGAAGTGAAAATACTCATTCACCGTCAGGCAGAAACAGACTCATAAGCACATAGATTAGAATTCCAAACCCGGTGGCTCCAAAAAAAAACCATAAAACCCTGATTAGATTAGCATCTATGCCGAAGCGATTGGAAAGCCCTCCACATACACCAGATAACATTCTTTTACTTTTAGATTTTGTGAGTATTTGTACTGCCATACGATCTCCCATTTTGCCGTCATGTCAATTGCAGAATTAACATAACATTTGATTCTGTTTCTGGCAATTTCACTAGGTATGCTCTACAATTTTTTGAACAGGCTCTTAGTGGCCAACGAGGAAGTGTGATGAAAAAAACTTTCATATTGTTTTTTCGCTAGGGCATTTTGCCTAAAGATGCGGTTAGATTGGAAAAAGTGATGAATGAGAACTTAGCTGGGATTGAATATGAACTCTGAGCACTCGCTCTGGCAAGAAATCCAACAAGGGGAAGGCAAAACACTAGAATTTAAGCAGCAATTGCCCAAAGGAGATCAACTGGTTAAGACACTTATCGCGTTTGCCAATACCAGTGGCGGAAAGCTGATAATAGGAGTCAATAACAATCGGCAAGTGTTTGGTGTACAGGAAGATGAGGCTGATCTCATGGATCAAATCGCTTCTATGCTCTATAGCCACTGTGAGCCAACCTTACTCCCTAACATTTACTTAGAATCAATACAGGCTAAAACCTTGGTTGTGGTGCAGGTACATCGTGGTAGTCAATTACCTTATTACTTGAAGCATCAGGGTCGAGAGCAAGGTGTATATGTCCGGCTTGGTGCAACCAATCGACAGGCAAGCCTAGAAATGGTTCACGAACTCGAGCGCCAACGCTTGTTGCAAAGTTACGATGAGCAAATCGCTTGGGACGCTGAGTTGGAAAAACTCGATCTGACACCTTTGGAACAAGCCTTTACGAAGGTTGGCAAACCCCTCGATCAAACACGGATGCAAAGCTTAAAGCTGATCCGCAGTGAACAAGGTGTATTATATCCAACCCATGGTCTGATGATACTACTCGGTCTGTATGAGCAGGTAGAAATCAAATGCAGCCGATTTAGGGGTACCAGTATGGCGGTGTTTCTGGATAAAAAAGAATATCGGGGCGATTTATTCAGCCAGTTAGATCAGGCGGAATCCTTTATTAAAAACCATTTGCATCTGAAAGCAGAAATCCTTGGACTTCTGCGTACTGAAACTTATGAAATTCCGCTCCCTGCTATTCGAGAAGCATTGATCAATGCTGTCGTACATCGTGACTACAGTAATACAGGGCGTGATATTAAAATTGGCATCTATGATGATGTGTTAAATATAGTCTCTCCAGGCGGACTGCCCAACGGCTTAACCCTAGATGAAGCACTAAAAGGTCGCTCAGAAATTCGTAACAGGGTTATCGCTCGTATATTTAAAGAATTAGGCTATATAGAACAATGGGGCAGCGGAATGAGCCGTATTCAGGAACTTTGCCAACAAGCTGCTAACCCTGAGCCTACTTTCTCCGAAACTGGCGATTTTATCGATATTGAATTTCACCGAAGTTTACCTCCTGAACAAAAGAAAAGTTCGGAGAAAAGTTCGGAGAAAAGTTCGGAGAAAAGTTCGGAGAAACAACCGTTGATCCTTGTGCTCATTCAGCAACAGCCACAAATTAGCGCAAAAGTCTTGGCGGAGCAACTAGGACTCAGCTCCAGAGCCATTGAAAAACAAATCGCGCAGCTAAAGCAGCAAGGCAAGTTAGAACGCATCGGGCCGGCTAAAGGTGGGTATTGGAAGCTGAAAATATAAAATCATTTTAATCCCAAAGAGCTTTTCAATCCGAAGTGCCATTTCTGGGGGCAAAGCGGCGAACAAATTCGCCTGGATGAGGTGGTTTCATTCCGATTTTAATTCTAAACAAGGAGGCGGGTCTTTGAATAACTCCAAAAACACCGCCTAGATTAACAAAATCTCTGTTTCAATCCACACCCTAAGGCGATCACTGCTGCATATTATGCTAGACCTCGATC